>NZ_JBSXMZ010000004.1:499396-663630 GCF_054073265.1 Kribbella sp. CWNU-51 | reverse complement strand
CCCCCCGCGCCGGTGGGGCCGTGCTTCGGTCAGTAGGTGACCGTCAGGTCGTCACGAACTGCCGTGACGCCCGGTGCCGACCACGCGGCGCCGATCGCCTCGTCCCGCTCGGCCCAGGAGCCGACGGTTCCCTTGACGGTGACGATCCCGTTGTCGGTCGACACCTGCAGACCCTCGGCATCGAGAGCGGCGTTGCGCTTGAACGCGTTCGTGATCGAGTCCTGCACGTCCCCGGCCTTCGGCTTCGGGTTCTTGATCTCGATCTCGTCGACGACGTCGAGGGCGCCGACGATGTTCGAGGCAACGAACTCCGCCTCGTCGCGCTGGTACTGCCAGTCGACCGTGCCGGTCAGCGTCACGACGCCGTCCAGCACCTTCGCGTCGACCGCGCTCGGTACCAGGCTGTCGAGCATCAGGGCCTGCAGGACGTCGCCGCGGATATCGGCGTCGAGGCGTCCCTCACCGCCCATCAGCCGCACCTTCAGCTGGTTGTCGACCTCCAGTACGCCGACGACGCGTTGCGCCGCCTTCCTCGCCTCACGCTTCTCTCGCAGACCGCCCACGGTGCCGCGCAGCGTGACCGTGCCGGCCTTCGCCGAGACCGCGATGGCCTCGTTGTCGACCTTGGGGTCCCAGAACAGTTCGTCGCTGACGTTGTCGACCAGATCGCTGTCCCAGCTCATCTCAGTTCCTTTCATCGGGTGTCTCGTGTGCTTTCGATCCTCTGCGGGGTAACACCCTCGCGGCATCGGAGCCGCCACTGACCGGTTGCGGGAATCACGAAGGAATCTCGCCCCGGGCCATCGCCTCCAGCGCGGCGCGCAGGGCTGTGCGCGAGGCGACACCGAGCTTGGGGTACAGCCGGTGAAGGTGGGACGCGACCGTCCGGTGGGACAGGAACAGCCGTTCGGCGATCTGTTTGTTGGTCAGCCCGGTCGCGGCCAGGTCGGCGATCTGCCGCTCCTGCGCCGTCAGTGGAACCGCCGAGACGTCGGGCGGTACGGCGTACGCGACGCCGGCCGCACGGAGTTCCGCGCGGACTCGCTGTGCGAAGCCTTCGGCGCCGATCCGGTCGAAGGTCTCCAGGGCGGCGCGGAGATGTGCCCGGGCAAGAGTGGTGTCATGAGTGCGGCGGAGCCATTGCCCGTAGGCGAACTGGACGCGCGCGTGCTCCCATGGCCACCGAGCCGCATCGGGCATCGTCAGCGCCGCCTCGAACAGTGCGCCGGCTTCATCGTCGTCCGCGGTCAAGGCTGCCGAACCGGTGATCATCAGTGCGATGCGCGGGCCGATCCGGTGCAGGCCGGCCTGTTGGGCGGCGGCGACGTGGGCGCGGGCCTGGTCGATGCGACCGGAGCGGACTGCCGCTTCGACCAGGTCGAGCACCAGCCAGCGGCCCGGTATGCCGGCGCTCGGGGCGCCGGCCGGAGCGATTCTCGCTGCGTGGACCAGAGCCTCCTCGAAGTCACCCTGCCCCATGGCCGCGAGATTGCCGGCCGACCGCGCGTACGCCTCTGTCACGCCCATCCCGCGGGGCGCCGCCCAGTTCGTGGTCTCGGTACGGCGGGATCGGGAGAGATCCGCGTTGCCGCGCAGCGCTGCGCCCGAGGCCAGCAAGGCCCGGATCTGGCCCTCCCAGAAGTGGTATCCGTAGACCGCGGCCACGTCCAGCCCCTCCTGGGCCAGGCGCTCGGCCTCGTCCCACTGCCCGTGGACGTAGGAGTCGTGGCAGAGCAGCATCAAGCCGGGGATGACCATGGCGATCGCGCCACCATCGCGCTCCCGATCGATCATCCGCGTGAGCAGGTAGCGGTAGTCGGACAGGACATCCATCGCGACGGCCGCGAAGGCCAGGGGGAGGAGTTGCCAGGGTCCCGCGTCGGCGGGCAGTGCGGCGAATGCCTGAGCGAGGCCTTCGCGCACCACACTGGCGGACCAGGACGGATCGACGTACGCGTCGTGACACAGACGGAACGGGACGACTGCTTCCGGTTCGAATCGAGCCATGGCCTTGTCGAGGAGCTCCCACGGCTCCGGCCGGAGCGAGTAGAGGCTGACGAGCAGTAGTGCATAGAGAATCCCGCAAGAGTTCCACCGGCGGTCATTGTTCGCCGTACTGTCGACATCGTCGAGCGCTCGGGTCAGCAGCCGGTAGGCGGCGTCGACATCGCCGTCCTGGTTGGTGAGGAGATGGGCGGTGGTGGCGAAGACCAGGCCGGTCGGCGTGTCCCGGGCCTGGCCGGCGTCGGCCAGCAACCGCGGTACCTCGTCGAGCTGGCCGGTGATGCCGGCGAGATGGGCCGCCTCGATCAACCGCCGGGACCGATCGGCCGCGTGCGGGCTGAGGTCCGCGGCCCGGATGAGCGCGGTCACCGCCGCGGACGCCGCACCCCCGCGCCGGGCGGACGTCGCGGCCTCGTCCAGAGCACGAGCCACTGCTTCGTCGGGTCCGGTGGCGGTCTCGGCGAGATGCCAGGCGCGGCGCTCGAGACTGCCGGTCATGATCGTGGCCAGGGCCTGGTGTGCGCTCCGGCGTTCGCTTGGCGGAGTCTGGTGCACGATGGCTGAGCGGATCAGCGGATGGCGGAACCAGATGCGGCGGCCACCGGCATCGGCATGCACCAGGTCGGCCTGCACTGCGGGCGCGAGATCGTCGACGTCCACCGAGTCCGTCACCGATCCCTGGATCGCAGCCAGACTGACCTCCGGCTCCAGGGCCACATGTAACAACACCTGTCTAGTTGCTGCGGGCAACGTTCGGGCCTCTTCGGCGAAGGCTGCCCGCAGTCGCCCGGACAACGGCAGGAATTCGGGCAGCGGGTCCTGGCCGGAGCGCTGCCGATCGTCCAGCAACACAGGCAACTCCTGGAGTGCGAGCGGGTTGCCGGCCGCCTCGGCGAGCATTCGCCGCCGCACTGGCGGAGCGAGTCCGGGCCACTGGATGTCCAGCAGCCTGACTGCCGACCCTGCGTGGAGTGAACCGACGACATGTTCAGGCAGCTGGACCCTGTCGAGGAGACCGTGGGTACCGGTCCGCGCGGCCGCCAGGAGGGCGATCGGGTCGTGGCCGAAGCGGCGGACTGCGAACCCCAGCGTGGCCGCGCTGGCGGGGTCTATCCAGGGGATGTCGTCGACAATCAGCAGAAGTGGCCGCTCGGCGGCGGCCTCGCTGAGGAGGGCGAGCACCGCAGTTGCGACCAACGGATCCGGTGACAGTCCCGGCGTGAGGTCCAGGATCTGCTGGAGGGTACGGCGGTGCGGGCCGACGAAGCGGTCCACCCGGTCGCGCAGCGGGTAGAGGAGTTGATGCAGCGCCGAGAAGCACAGGCCCGCCTCGAACTCCGCACCGAAGGCACGGAGAGTACGCATTCCGCGGGCCCCCGCCCGCTCTGCCGCGGCGTCGAGCAGCGCGGTCTTGCCGATGCCCCGATCGCCGCGCAGTAGCAGCGCGGGCTGGGTCGAGGTGAATCGCTCGAGGAGTGAGTCGATCCGCTCCAGTTCGGCCGCGCGTCCCACGGGGTCTGACTTCACCGTCGTGCATCCTTTCGCAACTGATCGTGACCTGATTCCTACGGAAGGAAGTACGGCCACTACCAGAATCCGATCGGGCCGACCCAGAGTCGATGTACGCGCCCACAGCGTTCGGCGCCGTCAGCAGTGGTGGGAAACATTCGGCCCTACCATCAGCAGATGGACATCGGGCACGACGATGCGGATCTCGATCGCCAGATCGCCGTGCTGGCCACGGCCTTGCTGGACCGGATCGGCGAGCTCGCCGAGTCGATGGCGGAGTGGATCCAGAAGGAGGTCACGTCGTACGTCGACACCGGACTGGTCCCGTACGCCGATCTCCGCGAGGACTGTCGTGCACAGTTGCAATCGGTCCTGCCCGCGCTGTGCGGACCTGCGGCCGCGGACGTCTCCTACGCGCGGCAGAGCGGCCGGCACCGTGTCGATGCGGGTGTGCCGCTGGCCAAGGCGATGGACGCCTACCGGGTCGGCGGCAGATTCATCTGGGAGACCCTGGTCGCCGAGGCGCGGGAGACTCGCACGCTCAGCAGCGACGCACTGGTTCGGGCCGCATCCAGGATCTGGCGGATCCTCGACGACTTCACGGACGCGATGGCAGACGCTTACCGGGACGCGGTGGCCGAGCGGATCGTCGCCCAGGAGCACGAACGCTCCGCTCTGGTGGGGGCGCTCCTGGAGGGCCGGATCACCGAGAACGAGACCCTCTGGGAGGCCGCCGAGATCCTGCGGATCTCCCACCGCGGACCGTTCGTCGTGGTCGCCGCGGAGGTGCCGGAGGTCGGCCGCCAGGCCTTTCCCGACATGGAGGTGCGGCTGCGGTCCTTTGGTCTGGCGTCGGCGTGGCGACTGCAGGCGGACCTCCAGGTGGGCATCGTCGTGCTGCCGGTGAGCGGCCGGAGGGTCCAACTGGTCGCCACACTGACCAAGCACGCCGAACACCGCGTCGGCGTCAGTCCGCAGTACTCGACACTCGACGGGACACGCGAGGCCCTGCGCTTCGCGAAGTTCGCGATTCTCGGCACCGCACCCGGCGCCAAGGTCACCCTCTTCGACGACTCGCCGCTTGCGGTGACCGCGGCGAGTACGCCCGAGGTGATGGCCCGGATCGTCGGCTCGACCCTGGGCCCGCTGGACGCTGCGGCCGACCGTGAGGTTCTGCTGGACACGTTGGAAGCCTGGCGCGACTGCGGCGGATCTACCGCCGAGGCAGCCAAGCAGCTGTTCGTCCACCCCAACACGGTCCGCCAACGACTGCGCCGGATCGCCGAGCTGACCGGCCGCACCCTGACCGCACCTCGCGACGTCGCCCAACTCTGCCTGGCCCTCGAGGTCGCCCGGCGGGGGTGACGGTCGGCTCAATTGGGTCATCGTTGCGTCGGATTGCCGATGTCTGGGCCGCCCGCGGCCTCCTAGCGTCGTCCATGTCGAGCGCAGGACGCTCGCGATGACCGCCAGGAGGCTGCCATGGCTCACTCGTTGCCATCCGACCGGAGCAGCTCGTTGCCCGAGTTGTTCGACACCGCGAACATTCCGCCGGGCGACCGGCTCCGGCTGCTTCGGGATGCGATCGGCAGCGCCGCGGTGCCGGTGGAGGTCCTGCACCACGTCGGCCCGGAGGAGGTGTCCGCGCGAGGTACCGGTGGCAGGCTGGGCCGGCTGTCGATCCTGACGATCAGGACGACGCCGTTGACCGTGCGGCGTACGGTACGGCTGGCCCGGGCCGATCCGGAGCCGAGCATCATCGTCGAGCTGCAGCTGGCGGCCCGGCGATCGGTTGTCCAGTACAACCGGCGAACGGTGCTGTCGCCGGGCGATCTCATCCTGCTCGACGCTCGCCGGCCGTACCTGTCGACCAGCCAGGACGGGAACCACCAGCATTCCGTCCGGGTGCCCAGGGCGGATCTGGCGCTGACCGATCACGCCCTCGCCCGCGTCGCCGGGATGCGCCTCGGCCCACGCAATCCGGTCGCGAACCTCGCGGCGGCGTACCTGACCCGGCTGGTCGGTGATCAACGGCTCGCGGCCGAGGCGGACCTGGACGTCTTCGAGGCCCCGACGATCGAGCTGATCCGGGCTGTCGTCGCCACGCAGCTCGGCGCCGGTGTGCTGGCCGGCGAACCGATGGAGAACACGCTCGCGCTGCGGATCATGGAGTTCACCCGGCAGCATCTCACCGATCCGGACCTGAGCGCGGCGAAGATCGCCGCCGCCCAGAACATCTCGGTCCGGCATCTCTACACGACGCTGTCGCGGTCCGGCATCGTGCTGGGGGAATGGATCCGGGTACGTCGGCTGGAGGGGTGCCGGCGTGAGCTCGCCAGGAGCGCGATGGCGGGCCGGACGATCTCCGCCATCGCGCATGCCTGGGGCTTCGGCGACGCGACCCACTTCAGTCGCACCTTTCGCGAGGCGTTCGGGATGTCGCCGCGCGAGTGGCGTGCGCTGCACCAGAACAAGCAGCGCGCCTACGCACTCACCAATCACCCGATCGACGCCGACGTCGCGTCGTGATCAATCAGCAAGGAGGCTGTTGATGTTCAAATCCGTGTCGTCCTCATTGCTCTGGCGAGGCCTGCTGGCCGTCGCGATCGGCGTGGTGTCCGTCGCCTGGCCGGATGTCACCGTCGGCGCGGTCGTGATTCTCTTCGCGATCTACGCCTTCATCGCGGCAGCCACGGATGGAGCCCGCGCGTTCGCCGGCCGCAGCGCCGGTCCCGTGATCGGCTACCTGCTCCTCGCACTGATCGACGTGGTCGCCGGCATCGCCGCGCTGGCGTGGCCCGGCATCACCGCGCTCGTGCTGACGATCTGGATCGCCGTGTGGGCGTTCGCCTCGGGCGTCATCGAGGTCGCGATGGCGTTCCGGCAGGGCGAAGAGGCGGGGGAGCGGGCGATGTGGGCGCTCACCGGACTCGTCTCGATCGCACTCGGCGTCGTGCTGGCGATCCGGCCCGACATCGGTGCGGTCAGCCTGGCCACGGTGTTCGGTCTGTTCAGCATCGTCTACGGCATCTCCACGCTGGTGCTGTCGGCGCAGCTCCGGAAGGCGGGATCGGCTCCCCGCAATCTGGCCGAATCCGTCGGCTGACACCACGGCCGAACATACGACTGAAGCCGGCTCCAGGTGGTTGCCCACCGGGAGCCGGCTTCAGCCTCTTCGCGGATCAGTACGAGACGACCAGCCGGTCGTTCACGGTGGTGACGCCCGGGGCGGCCCAGGCCGCTGCGAGCGCTGCGTCGTGCTCGGACCAGGACCGCACACTACCGGTGAGCGTCACCGTCCCGGCCGAGGCTGCCACGGCGAGACTGTCGGCGTCGATCTTGGCGTCCCGCTTGAACGCCTTCTGGATGTCGTCCGAGACCTCGCCGGCTGTGTGGGCGTCACCGCCGACCATGATCTCGTTGTCGACGCCGGTCACACCGAGAACGTTGCCGGCGACAAACGTCGCCTCGTCCCGCTGGTACTGCCAGTCGACCGCGCCGGACAAGGTGACGTACCCGTCCTGGATCTTGGCGTCGACCGTGGTGGGGATCAGCGAGTCGAGCAGCATCGCCTGCAGCACATCGCCGCGCAGGTCGGCGTCGGCGCGCCGGCTCTTGGTGAGAATGCGTACCGACAGCTCGTTGTCGACGTACACGACTCCGTGGACACGTTCCGCGGCCTTCTTGGCATCGCGCTTCTGCCGGAAGCTGCCGACGGTGCCGCGCAGCGTGATCGTTCCGTCGTCCGCGGATACTGCGATCTCCTCACTGTCCACCTTCGGGTCCCAGAACAGTTCGTCCTTGACATTCAGGGCCACTGCTTCGTCAGTCATTTCTCCTCCTGAGGATTCGGTTCGGGTACTGACGATCTGCACGCTAGCCACGGCCACGGCGTACGACTGTGTTGTCCGTGCACGGAGCCTTGCCAGGCGTGCAGGGTTGCCGGATCTCCTTATCTGCTTGCCGATCCAGCCCTAGGCTCGGTTGTGTGATGAGGATTCTGATCGTCGACGACCACGGTTTGGTCCGTGCCGGGCTTCGGGCGCGGATGGCGGGGGAGGTTGACATCGCGCCGGTCGGCGAGGCGGGGAACGCGGCTGATGCGGTGTCGCTCGCAGAGCGGCATCAGCCTGATCTCATCCTGCTGGACGTCGTGCTGCCGAGGACGAACGGCTGTGACGCCATCGCACCGCTCAGACGTGTCGCGGCCGGCACGAAGATCCTGATGATGTCGGCTCAGGCGTCCGCGCGCACCGTACGGCGTGCTCTGCTGGCCGGTGCGTCCGGGTACATCTCGAAGGGCTCGTCGGACCAAGCGTTGATCGGTGCGATGCGCCGGATCTGTGCCGGCGAGACGTATGTCGAGCCATCGCTTGGCGCGAGGCTGGTGGTGGGCGACCAGGTCGCGGCGCTCGAACCCTTGTCCGAGCGTGAGTGCGACATTCTCTACCAGTTGGCCCTCGGCTACACCAACCAGGAGATCGCACGGAGTCTGTTCATCTCGGTGCGGACCGTGGACACGCACCGCGCCCACATCATGCGCAAACTCCGGCTCGGCACTCGCGCCGAACTGGTCATGTTCGCGCTGTCCCACGGCCTGATCGGCCAGTCCTAGAGTTCGAGGAGTCCACGGATGAAGCACCGACGGATCGCCGAGGAGTTGGCGGAACACGTTGCGCGCCTCGCACGCAGGAACGAGGCGCTCGAGGACGCGTCGGCCCTGATCGCGCACGACCTGAAGTCGATCCTGAGGTTCGCGATCGACGCCGACGAGCCGCGGGAGGCCATGCAGCGCGCCCTCGACCTCGTCGACTCGATCCTCGAGGCAGCACGTGCCGACCTTGCCGACCGTAGTCACGCGCTGGTCGCCGATTGCCTGCAACAGGCTGCCGCGGATCTCGACAGCTTGCCCGCCGAGGTCGTCACCAACGTGACCGGCGAGTTCCCGATGGCACCCGCCGCCCTCCGCCTGATCCTCCGCAACCTGCTCGGAAACGCGGTCGCCGCAGGTGCACAACGCATCCACATCCAGGCTCGCAGGGTCGGCGATCGCAGCGTGCTCACCGTCGACAACGACGGCGCCGCGCCAGGGAAAGCGCGCCGGTACGCCACCGGCGCCCAACTCGGTCTCGCCCTCTGCCGCCGCCTGGTCGCCAGATGCGGCGGGGCCCTCGAACTCGAACCAGGCCCGGCAAGCGGCGCTCGCGCGGTGATTGTCTTGAGCCAGTAGTCAGAGGAAGGCGGAGTGGCCGGTGATGGACTTGCCGACGATGAGGGTGTTCATTTCGCGGGTGCCTTCGTAGGAGTAGATGGCTTCTGCGTCGGCGACATAGCGGCCGACGTTGTGTTCGAGGAGGATGCCGTTGCCGCCCAGGAGTTCGCGGGCGAAGCCGACGGTTTCGCGCATCCGGACGGTGCAGAAGGCCTTGGCGAGTGACGCGTGTTCGTCGTACGCGAGGCCGGCGTCCTGGAGCTGGGAGAGGCGCGCGCACAAGGTGGCGGACGCTGTGGTGTTGGCGAGCATGCGGACGAGCAGGTCCTGGACGAGTTGGAACGACGCGATCGGCCGGCCGAACTGCTCGCGCTCTCCCGCGTAGGCAAGGGCATGGCGGTAGGCGCCACGGGCGCAGCCGACGGCCATCCAGGCGACGCCTGCGCGGGTCATCAGCAGAACCTTGGCGGTGTCGCGAAAGGACTCTGCGCCGGCCAGGCGGTTCGCTTCCGGGACCCGTACGCCGTCCAGGGTGATGAGCGCGTTCTGGACGACGCGCAGCGCCATCTTGTCCTCGAGCTTGGTGGTGGTGAACCCCGGTGTGTTCTTCTCGACCACGAAACCCTTGACCTGACCGTCCTCGACGTCACGGGCCCAGATCACGGTGAGATCGGCGAAGGTCGCGTTGCCGATCCACTTCTTCCGGCCGTCCAGGACCCAGGTGTCGCCGTCGCGCCGGGCGGTGGTCTGCAGCCCGCGCGAGGCGCCGGACCCGACCTCGGGCTCGGTCAGGCCGAAGGCGCCGATCTTCTCCAGCCGGGCCATCGCCGGCAGCCAGCGTTCCTTCTGCTCCTCGGAGCCGCACAGGTAGATCGATCCCATCGAGAGCCCACTGTGTACGCCGAAGAACGTGGCGATCGACGGGTCCGCGGTACTGAGCTCCATCGCGATCAGCCCGTCGAGCAGGAAGCTGCGCCCCGGGCAGCCGTACCCGGTGTACGGCGTACCGACGATGCCCAGATCACGCAGCGCCGGGATCAGCTCGAACGGGAACGCGGCCCGGTTCCAGTAGTCGTTGATGATCGGCGTCACCTGCTTGTCGCCGAACTCGCGGACGGCGTGCAGCAGCTCGCGGTCATGGTTGTCCAGCAGCAGCTCGAGGCCGTAGAAGTCGATCGGGTCGGTGGTCATGAATCCCCCTCAGCGGACAGGAATCGGGTGATGACGGGCACCAGCGCGGGTGCCTCGGTGACGAGCTCGACATGCCCGCCGCGGTAGATGTGCAGTTCGGCGTGCGGGATCAGACAGGCCAGGATCCGGCCGTTGACGACCGGGATGATCGGGTCGTCGTCGCCGGTCAGCACCAGCGTCGGCTGCCGGATCAGACCGAGAAACGGCAGGCTGGTCCAGACAGCGCCGGCCGCGAGTTGGTAGAGGTAGCCACGCAGCGATCCGGCCCGCACCTGGTTCTGGAACACCTTTCGGATGTCACCGGCGTGCTCCCGGGCGCTTCCGCCGTAGATGGCGCCGGCGATTCCGGCGGCGTACTCGGGATCGCCGAAGCGTCGCGGCGTGAGCATCCGCAGCAGGGTGGTCGGCCGCCCGGGGACCATCAGAGCGCCCGTGCCGGTACTGACCAGGACCAGGCGACGCACCCGCCGCCGGTGCTGGACGGCGAGCTGCTGCGCGAGCGCTCCACCCCATGACAATCCCAGTACGTCGACCTGGTCGTACCCGAGCTGCGTCAGCATCCGGTCGACCATCCACGCGAGTCTGGGAATCCCGTCCGGGAGCAGCCCGACCCGCGAGCCGCCGACGCCGGGTACGTCGAAGCGGATCACCGTCCGGTCCAACACGTCGACCACCGGCTGCAGTACCTCGAAGCCGGCCCCGATCCCGCAGCACAGCAGCAGCGGCGTTCGTCGCGGGTCGCCCAGCCGTACGTCGTACCGGATCCGTCTCCCGGCGGCGGTCAGCATCTCCACCTCAGGCCTCTCGGACGTAACTGCCGGGCGCGGCTTCGAGCGGGTCCAACCCACCGCCGCCGAGGTCCTCCGGTGCGGCCTTCAACCGGCCGCTGCGCTTGCCCAGCCAGTCGGCGTAGTCGGGCCACCAGGACCCCTGCTCTGTCGTTGCCGTGCGCAACCACTCGTCCGGGTCCGGCGGGTTGGTCTCGTTGATCTGGTACGTCGCCTTCGGGTTGCCCGGCGGGTTCACCATCGAGGCGATGTGACCGGCCGTGGACAACACGAACCGGGTCTCGCCGCCAAGCAGCTGACTACTGCGATAGCACGCCTGCCACGGGCAGATGTGGTCGGCGATCCCGGCGATCACGTACGACGGAGTGCCGATCTTGGTGAGGTCGACCGCCGACCCGAGCATGGTCGCCTTCCCTGGTTGAGTCAGCGCGTTGGTCATCGCCAGCTCGATGAAACCACGGTGCAGCGCGGCGGTCATCCGGGTGGTGTCGGCGTTCCAGAACAGGACGTCGAAGGCAGCCGGTGGTCGTCCCTGCAGGTAGTTGTTGACCCAATAGCTCCAGATCAGATCGGTCGGCCGCAGCCAGGCGAATACCTCGGCAAGCGCCCGGCCGTCCAGGTATCCCTTGGCCGCCGACGACGCTACGGCCGCCGCGGCCACGCGCTCGTCCAAGGCAGCCGACGCGAAGCCGGCCTGGGTCTGGTCGAGCACTGAGACCGCGAGGGTGAAGCCGGCGACGCGGTCGAGTTCACCGCGATCGGCGAGGTGTGCGAGCACCATCGAGGCGAGGATTCCGCCGGAACAGGTCGCGAACAGATGCGTGCTCTCGGTGCGGCAGATCCGCTGGACGGCGTCCATCGCGTCGAGGATCGCCTGGCCGTAGGTGTCGAGGTCCCAGTCGCGGTGCCGGGCGTCCGGGTTCCGCCAGGAGATCGTGAACACCTGCTGGCCTTGCGCGACGAAGTACTCGACCATGCTTCGGCCCGGCGCCAGGTCGACGACGTAGTACTTGTTGATCACTGGCGGGACGATCAGCAGCGGCACGGTGCGGACCTTCGGGGTCTGCGGGGTGTACTGGATCAGCTCCAGGACCTCGTTGCGGAACACGACCGCGCCGGCTGTCGCGGCGACCGTCGTACCGACCTCGAACGCCGTCGGCTCGACCATGCTGGGCACCCGCGGCGCAGTGGCCAGGTCGCGGACCAGGTTGCGGGCGCCGGCGACCGAGCTCAGCCCGGCGGTGTCGATCAGCGCCTTCCAGGCTACCGGGTTGACCAGCGGGTTATTGCTCGGGGCAAGTGCTTCGACGACGTTGTCGACGACGAAGCCCATCCGTTGCCGATCCCGCCACTCCAGTTGTGCGTCCGCGGTCAGCGCGCCGGCGGTTTCGGCCGCGGCCAGGTAGGCCTGGACGATTCGTCGCAGTACCGGGTTGTGCGTCCACGCCGGGTCCGAGAAGCGCCGGTCGCGGCGGGACGGTGCTCGGTCGGAGTGACCGATCGCGATCCGGCCGAGTTCGCCGGCCAGGTCCACGGCGCGGCCGGCGACCGTGCGTGGCCGGGCAGCCAGTCCGGTCGTCATCCGGGCCCAAGAGGCGTTCGGCATCAGCCGGCGCATCGGGCCGATGGCGGCGCTGGTCAGTAAGAGGTCGAGCGGCGCGGCGAGTGCGTCGGCGCGAGCGTCGTGGGTGGTCATCGGAGCACACCTTCCGGGATGACGACGTCGCGGCGCTGGATCTTGCCGGTCGGTCCCTTCGGCAGATTGTCGACAATCCACACCGCGCGCGGATACTTGTACGCCGCGATCCGGGTCTTGACGAAGTCGCGCAGTTCCTCGGGCGTCGCCGTCGTACCGGGCTTGAGGGCGACGGCCGCGCCGATCTCCTCGCCGAGGGACGCGTGCGGGATGCCGACCACGGCCGCCTCGGCGACCGCCGGGTGCTCGTAGAGGACCTCCTCGACCTCGCGGGGGTAGACGTTGTAACCGCCGCGGATGAGCAGGTCCTTCTTGCGGTCGACGATGAAGAAGTAGCCGTCCTCGTCCTGCCGCGCCATATCCCCGGTGCTCAGCCACCCGTCGCCGTCGATCGTCGCCGCGGTGGCGTCGGGCTTGTTCCAGTAGCTCTTCATCACGTTGTGGCCTCCGATCTGGATCTCGCCGATCTCACCCGGCTGGACCGGCCGGTGCGCCTCGTCCACGACCCGCATCCGCACGCCCTCGATCGGCGTACCGATCGACCCGGGCTTGCGGGTCGCGTCCGGATGGTTGAAGGAGGCGACCGGCGAGGTCTCGGACAGCCCGTAGCCCTCCAGGATGATGCAGCCGAACGCCTCCTCGAAGGCGCGCAGCACCTCGACCGGAAGCGCGGCCCCACCCGACACGCAGGTGCGCAGCGTGCTCACGTCGTACTTCTCGCGCTCGGGGACGCCGAGCATCGCGGCGTACATCGTGGGCACGCCCTCGTACACCGTGACGCCGTCGCGGGCGATCACCTCGAGCGCCTTCGCCGGGGCGTAGCGGGGGATCATGGTCAAGGTTGCGCCGTTGGCGATCGCGGTGTTCAGGCCGCAGGTGAGTCCGAAGACGTGGAACATCGGCAAGCAGCCCATGACTACGTCCTCCGGGCCGATCCGGAACAGTGTCCGGGCGCTGACCGCCTGATTGGCGTTCAGGCCGGCGTGGGTCAGTTCGGCGCCCTTCGGCCGGCCCGTGGTGCCGGAGGTGTAGAGGATCACCGCCGTGTCGGAACCATCCTTGCTGACCGGATCGGGCGCCGGTTGGCGGGTCGAGATCAGCGTGCGGAACTCACCCGGTGCCACCGGCACGTGCTCGGTGCCCGCGGCCTTGGATCCGGCTTCGGCCTCGGCGGCCACCTCGTGCCAGGCGAACAGCACCTTGGCACCGGAGTCGGTGAGGTAGTAGTCGACCTCACGCCGCTTCAGCAGCGGATTCATCGGTACGGCGATGCCGCCGGCCCGGAGGATGCCGTAGAACACGATCGCGAACTCGGGGATGTTCGGCAGCATCACGCCGACCCGGTCACCGGACTGCACGCCGTACTCGCGGAGCAGGCTGACGACGCGGGATGCCGCGTCGTCGAGGTCGGCGTAGCGCAGGACGTCGTCGTCCAGCCGGATCGCGGGGTGGTCCGGGTACATGGCCGCGGACTCGGTGAGGTTCAGGCTGAGATTCGTCATGGCGTCGCTCCGGGTTCGGGGATTGACTCCACGATCCGTCCGGGGCCGCTCCGCGTCGATGGCCGGCCGGCCAACGTGGCGGGCGCACGAGTGTGCCCGTGAACAACGGCCCGGGGCTTATGCTCCGAAGGTGAGCACGGAGCGCGCCGGCCCGGAGATCGAGGATCTCGTCGGCCGGCTCCGGGCCCGGGCCGACGAACTGATCGAGGCGATGGCGGCCCAGATCGAGAGCGAGGTCGACTTCTACCGCACCGGGGGACTCGTGCCGCCGGCCGCGTTGCGGGCGTCCTGCCGGGCGAACTTCGACTTCATGCTCGACTCACTGGTCAGCGACCGCTCCGACCCGGTGTCCGCCCGCGAGACCGGGCGGCTGCGGGCGGAGCAGGGCGCGCCGCTGGCGGACGTGATGGCGGCGTACCGGGTCGGCACGCGGTATCTCTGGGACGCGGTGCTCGCCGCGGCCGCTTCGGCCCGGGTCACCGATCAGGTCCTGGTGCGCGCCTCGAGCCGGCTGTGGCAGATGCAGTCGTCCTACACCGATGCCATGACGGACGCGTACCGCGACGTGCAGTCCCGTCGCATGCTGGAGCAGGACCAGGAGCGCTCGGCCTTGGTCGAAGCGTTGCTCGAGGGCCGGGTGAGTGGCGGCGGCACGCTGTGGGAGGCGGCCGAGCTGTTGCGGTTGCCGCACAAGGGCCCGTTCGTGGTCGTGGCCGCGGAGGTGCCCGAAGTGGGCCGGCAGGCATTGCCCGCGGCGGAGGAGCGGCTGCGGTCTGTTGGTCTCGCGTCCGCCTGGCGGCTGCTGCCCGAGCTGCAGATCGGCGTGGTGGGCGTGCGGCGCGGGCGTCTCGCCGTACTGGTTGACCTGCTGCGTCAGTCCGCGACGGGTCGCGTCGGCGTCAGTCCGCCGTACGACGAACTCGACGGGACCGGGCAGGCGGTGCGCTTCGCGCGGGTCGCCCTCTCGGGTTCGACGCCGGAGGCCCCAGTGGCGCTGTTCGACGAGTCACCGTTGACGATGGCGGCGGTCGCGGCACCGGACGTGATGCAGTACTTCGTCCGGAAGGTGCTCGGCGGACTCGACGACCTTCCGCCCGACGATCGTGAGGTGCTGCTCGAGACCTTGGCGGTCTGGTCGACGCATCACGGTTCCGCCACCGAGACCGGCGAGCAGCTCTACTGTCACCCGAACACGGTCCGGCATCGCCTGCGCCGGATCGAGGAGCGCACCGGGCGCTCGCTCAACGATCCGCATTCGCTCGCCGAACTCCTCCTCGCCCTCGAAGCATCCCGCCACACCCCTTAACCCGCGCCTCTGCCCGCTGCGGTAGCGCCATTTCAAGGTCAACCCTGCGACTTGCTCGGCTCTCCCCTGGTATACCGAGGGAGAACCCACAAGCCGAGGGGATATCCGGCTCTTCTGACTGATGTGTGGGTGGGGGTGGTGGCACTGCGGACATTTCGACAGGACGTGTCCGCGTTCAGCAGGCCGACCTACGCTCACGCAACCGTCCATCACCTGGTCAGTGGGGGTATACGTCCTGTCGGCCTCCACAGTCTCTGCAGGTGCCGACCTCTCCGGGTTTGGTGGGGTCTGTGTCCTGGTGCGGGGAGGGTTTTAGCCCGGTCCGGGGGAAATACCCTCCCCAAACCGGCAGAAAACCCTCCATCCGAACAGACCGGGGCGCACCCCGGGCCGGTTTCTCCACCGCCCCCCACAGCGGTTGAGGGCGGGGCGGAGCGGGAACCGACCAGGAGCACCACCCAACGCGCTCCGAACCACCCACACATCCAGCAGAAGAGCCGGATATCCCCTCGAATGGGTCTCCAGATGTCCGCGGTCCCGGCTTGGTGTACGCAGTCCCGGGTGGGTGTCCGCTGTCCCGGGTTGGTGTCCGGGGACTGTCTCAGGTCACCAGATCCGGGTCACGCGCCAGACCATCACCACACATCGAGCAGAAGAGCCCCTCAATCGGTGCGGAGGTTGAGGGCCTCCTGCTGGGTGAAGGTCAGTTCGGTGGTGGTGTCGCCGAACCGGATGCGCTGGGTCGTCGACCTGGACGGTTGGATTCGGGCGTGGTCGAGTCGGCCGTCCTTCCAGCTGATGTCGACTGTGAAGCCGCCGCGGGCGCGGAGTCCGCGGACGGATCCGTTCTGCCAGGTTGCCGGGAGGGCAGGGAGCAGCTCGATCTCCTGGCCGTCGGATTGGAGAAGCATCTCAGCGACGGCAGCGGAGCCGCCGGCATTGCCGTCGAAGGAGTAGATGTTCTGCGCGGCACCGGCGACGCCGCCGACGGAGTAGCTCATCAGGTTCGCCTCGCTGGCGTCGGCGACCAGGCTGGTCAGGTGGGCGAGCGCCTTGTCGCCTTGCAGCAGGCGGGCGTGGAAGACGGCGAAGTTCGCCTCGACCCATTCGGTCTGCTCCCAGCCTGCCGCGCTCTGCCGCCGTTCGATGGTGACCTCGGCAGCGCGGGCCAGCTCCGGCGTCGTGCGGGGTGTGATCTGCCGTTCCGGGAAGAGCGCGCACAGATGGGACGTGTGCCGATGGGCCGGATCCGCTTCCTCGAAGTCCTGGAGCCATTCCTGCAGCTGGCCGTGCCGGCCGATCTGGTACGGCGACAGCCGTGCACGGGCAGAGGTGATTCGCTCGCGCAGGTCCGGGTCGACGTCGAGCACCTCCGCCGCGGCTGCACAGTCACGCAGGATCGCCTCGGCGAAGACCCGGTCGACCGTGTTGCCCATGGCAACTGAACACCTGCTGCCGTCGGGCGCGACGTACCAGTTCTCGGGAGACTCGGACGGTCCGGAGACGAGGAGGCCTTGGTCCTCGGTGAGGTACGACAGCAGGAAGTGCGCGGCGCCGCGGAGCATCGGGTAGGCCACATCGCGCAGGAACTCGTCGTCGCCGCCGTACTCGTAGTGCTCCCAGAGGTGGGTAGCGAGCCAAGCGCCACCGGTGACGTTGAGGCCCCATCCCAGGTCGGTGCCCGGAGCCGAGTAGCCCCAGGCGTTCGTCACGGTGTGGGCGACCCACCCCGGAGCGTCGTACATCTGGGTGGCGGTGGTCTGGCCGGTCTCGGCGAGGAGTTGGAGGAGGCGGAACAGGGGAGTGTGGCACTCGGCCAGGTTGGTGGGCTCGGCGGCCCAGTAGTTCTGCTGGGTGTTGATGTCGAGGTGGAAGTCGTTACTCCACGACGCGCTGCTGGCGAGGCCGTCGTTCCAGAGTCCTTGCAGGGCCAGCGGCAGCGGGGAGTCGGCGCGGGATCCGGCGACGGTGAGGTAACGCCCGTACTGGAAGTACAGAGCGAGGAGGCCGTCATCACGCCCACCGCGGGCGAGGTTGTCGCGGCGGCGGTCGGTCGGCACCGGGCCGACCTCGGTCGCCGCGTCGAGGTCGAGCGAGACCCGTCGCATCAGGCCGGCGTGATCGTCGACGTGGGCGGCGCGGATGGCATCGAACCCGGTTGCGGCGGCCGCCGCCGTCAACGTCTCGACTTGTCGCACCGGGTCCTCGCCGGCCCAGTCGGTGCCGACGGCCACGATCAGTACGGCGGAGTCGGCGCCGTCGACCTCGAACGCATCGTCGGTTCGCCGTACGGTCCCACCGACAGCCTCGACGTTGACCCGGATCTCGACCGCCGTGCCCGTGCGGCTGTCGCTGTGCAGGGACTCGACGGCGCGACCGCCGAACGCGACGCCGGTCTCCGTGCCGGTCGTCCTGCCAGGAATGACAGACCCGTCCAGGCCGACCGTGAAGCTGACCGCTCCGGGCCGGTCAGCCCCGATGCGTACGGCGATGACCCGCTGCGGATGGGATGCGAGGACCTCCCGGGTGAACCGCGTCCCGCCCTGGTCGTAGCTGACTGCCACGATGCCCTGGTCGAGGTCGAGAGACCGTCGGTAGCTCGTGGCCGGTCCGCGGTCGGCGAAGGTCAGGCGGACGTGCGGAAGGGGCAGGTTCGTCCCGAACGACGCCCGCGTGCCCAGCAGGTGCTCACCCGCGAGCCGCTGCGCCTGGGCGTAGTCGCCCGCCAGGAGCAGCTTGCGGACGGCCGGCACTTCCTGCCGGGCGGTCGGGCTCAGGTCGACGGTCGACGGCCCTCCGGACCAGGCGGTCGACTCGGACAGGTCGATCCGTTCCGTCGGCACACCGCCGTACACCATGCCACCCAGACGGCCGTTGCCGATGGGCAGCGCCTCGAACCAGCGCTCGCCCGGCCGGTCGTACCAGAGGGTGCCGGCCGGGGTGACGGAGGGTCGCGGCCCGGTTGCGGGTGAAGCGATCAGCATGGGTCTCCTACTTGCCTTCCGCCAGCAGCGTCCGGCTCTGGTCCTGCATCTTCGGGAAGATGCTCTCGTCGGCCTTGTTCGTGAAATACGACTCGAACTGCGGCACCATCGCGTTGGTGAGTGCCGCGCCATTGTTGTACACCGGGCACGGAACGAGTTCGCCACTGGTCAGGTAGTGGTTGAAGACCGAGAAGTCCGCGCCCTTGCCGGCCTGCTGGTCGGTCAGTGCCTTCATCGATGCCGCGATGGACGGGAAGAAGGAGCCGTTGAACTTCGCGGCCGTCGTCTGGCACTCCTCGCTCTCCTGGTACTTGACCCACTTCCAGGTCTGGTCGGGATGCTTGCTGCCGGCCCAGAGGTTGTTGCCGTTGGCGTTGGTCATCAGGGCGCGCTTGCCGCCGGCGCCGGCCGGGAGCGGAGCCGTTCCGATCTTCGCGCCCTTCAACGCCGCGTAGGTAGCGGCCTCCCAGGTCCCGCCGACGACCATCGCGACCTTCCCGGACCCCAGTTGCTGGCTGTTGGCCGTGGTGAACTGGTTCAGCTTGGGGGTGTAGCCGTCGTTGGTGAGCGCGCGGACGAGCTGGACCGACTTGACCACCTTCGGGTCGTTGTAGTTGAAGACGGTCGCCCAGTTCTGCTGGTCCGGGATGTTGATCCCGTCGTTCGGGAGCAGCCAGCCCCAGGCGTTCTGGCCGAACGGGTCACCGGTCGACTCGATGTTGCCGAGCCCATACGTCTGTACGGCGTTCGCGTTGAAGCCGGCCTGGTCGCCACGCTTGCCCGCACTGTCGACGGTGAGGTGCTTGATCATCGGCCAGAGGCTGCCGCCGCCGTCGGACGTCCAGTTGAGGGCGGCAACGTCCTTGGCGGTGTAGCCGGCCTTGGCCAGGACATCGGTGTTGTAGTAAAGGGCTCCGGTGGCCCAGTCCATCGGCAGGGCGTACTGCTTGCCGTCCTTGTACTTCCAGCCCTCCGTGCCGATGGCGTACTGGCCCAGGTCGAGCTTGTCCTTGGAGATGTAGTCGTCCAGGGGCAGCAGTTGTCCCTGACCGGCGTAGGACTGCAGGTAGGTCACGCTGTTCATGAACGCGTCGGGCGCGTCACCGGAGACGAATCCCGAGGTGAGCTTGGTGAAGTAGTCGCTGACGTTGTAGTTGGTGATCTTCACCTTGATGCTCGGATTGGCCTTCTCGAAGGCCGGGATGCACTGTTCGTAGGCGATCGCCTGGTCCGGGGACCAGGTCCACCAGTTGACCGTGGTCGTCTCTCCCGAGGCGCCGGAGTTGCCGCCTCCGGAGCAGCCGGTCAGTACTGTGAGCGCGGCCGCCAAAGCGGCAGCAGAGCGGACGAGTCGTGTCCTGTTCACCGTGTCCCCTTTCGGAACGGTCGAGAGTGGGTGGCCGGCTACCGGAGTCCGGTGAAGCCGATCGAGTCGACGATGCGCCGGCCGAAGAGCATGAAGATGACGAGCATCGGGAAGGCCGCGACGAGGGCGGCCGCCATCAGGCCGGCGAAGTCCGGCTGGGTCTGCGGCGAGGCCTGCTGGAAGACGCCGAGGGCAACGGTCAGCGGCTTGACGTTCGAGTTGCCGGCGACCATCAGCGGCCAGAAGTAGTCGTTCCAGGCGTTGATGAAGGTCAGCAACGCCAGCGTGGTCAGCGGACCCTGACTCATCGGGACCGTGATCCGGAACAGCAGCCGGAACCGGCCGAGTCCGTCGATGAGCGCGGCGTCCTCGATCTCGGTCGGCAGTCCGAGCATGAACTGGCGCAGGAAGAAGATGCCGAACGCCGAGAACAGCGCCCCCGGCAGGATCAGGCCGGCGAAGGTGTTGGTGAGACCCAGGTCGTGGATCAGGACGAAGTTCGGGAGCAGCGTCATGATCCCCGGGATCATCAGCGCGCTCAGGAAGAGGCCGAAGACGAGGTCTCTGCCCCGCCAGTGCAGCCGGGCGAACGCGTACGCCGCGAGCAGCGAGGAGAACACCACGAGCACGGTCAACGTGGTCGCGTAAATGACCGAGTTCCGCAGGTAGAGCCCGAGTTGAATGGTGGCGCCGGAGCCGCCCTCGGCGACGGCCTGCTCGCGGGTCGCCAGCCCGAGGACGCGCTCGAACGGCCCGAGGGTGAGATCGACCGGGAGCAGCGAGGACGGGTGGTCGATCAACGCGTAGTTGTTGGACAGCGCCGTACGGAGGATCCAGTAGAACGGGAAGATCGTGACGGCGAGGAAGAGGACGAGGTAGACCCAGGCCACGGTCTTGCCGATGGGCGGTTTGCGGCGTTGCGGTGGCAGATCCGGCCGGGCCGGGGCGTGCGTCACCTGGGGGAGAGTGGTCGTCATGGTTGCGCCCTCAGTTCGTGTCGGACTCGTTGGCTCGCAGCAGCCGCATCTGGACGAACGTGATGGCCAGCAGGAGGATGAACAGGGCCATCGACATCGTCAGCGCGTAACCGAAGTCGAACTCGGCGAAGCCCTTGCTGTAGATGTAGAGCGGCAGCACGTTCG
Organism: Kribbella sp. CWNU-51; assembly: GCF_054073265.1. Taxonomy (NCBI): domain Bacteria; kingdom Bacillati; phylum Actinomycetota; class Actinomycetes; order Propionibacteriales; family Kribbellaceae; genus Kribbella; species Kribbella sp. CWNU-51. The sequence goes on along the minus strand of NZ_JBSXMZ010000004.1, from coordinate 642,930 downwards.
AGGCGTTGGCCGGCCCGCCCTTCGTGGTCACGGCGACCAGGTCGAACACCTGGAACGAGCCGATGACCGTCAGGACCGTCACCAGCGCGAGGATGGGACGTAGCAGCGGCAGCGTGAGGTGCGCGAACATCCGCGGCTCGCTCGCGCCGTCCAGCCGGCCGGCCTCGTAGATCTGCGCCGGAATCGTCTGCAGGCCGGCGAAGATCAGGATCGCGTTGTAGCCCATCGCCTTCCACACACCGATGCACGCGAGTGTCGGGACGACCCACCCCTGGGAGCCGAGGAAGAGGATGTCGTGCCCGGTGACCGCCTTCACGGCCACGTTGACGATGCCGAGTCCCGGATCGAGCATCCACTGCCAGACCAGCGCCGCGACGACGCCGGACACCAGGAACGGCAGCAGCACGAGCCCACGGACGACCGTCGATCGGGTCAGCCGGTGCATGATCACCGCGGTCGCCAGCGACACGGCCAGGCCGAGGACGACGGACAGTACGACGTATTGCACGGTGACGCCGAGCGATTTCCAGAAGACGTCGTCACCGAGAAGACGACGGTAATTGTCCAGACCGGTCCAGGTGGCCGGGGTCAGGATCCGGAATCTGGTGAAGCTCAGGTAAATGCCGCGCAGCACCGGCCCGGCGGCGAAGACGATGAATCCCACGGCGGCCGGAAGAATGAGGACGACCGCGAGCCGCCAGTCCGACCGATGCGCGGGACCCCTGGTTTTTCGGCGATGTGACGGCGTGCCGGTGGCAAGTGTCACCACGGTGAGCTCCTTCGCGGAACAATTGCGGCGAGTCGTTTCAGGAATGACCGCCATGAATGCGGTTCGACTCGAAGGATCAACCTCACCGACATTCAGTCATGCGCGTGCTGCCCGGTGCAACGACGCATACCGGATGGGGAGTATTCGTCCGGCGAATAGGTCAGCTGGCAGGGACGGACCGCGTCCCGGCCGGGCATTCCGCGGCGAGCACGAGGTCGACGAAGGCCTGGGCAGCCCGGCTGAGCGGACGCTCGGAGGGCCACCACACGCCGACATCGCGGTAGAGCTGCGCACTGTCCACCTGGCGCACTTCCAGACCGTCCGTGCGCACCATCGCCGCGGCGAGGCCGTTGATCAGGCCGATGCCGTGCCCGGCCCGGACCATGGCCGCCAGCGTGGTCGGCTGGTGGGAGACGATGCCCCCGGCCGGCTCGATCCGGCTCGACTGCATCGCCGACCAGGCCTCGTAGCCCAGGCTGGGGTCTCCGAGCGGATCGCCGATGGTGATCATCGGGTGCGCCGCCACGTCCTCGAGGCCGATCGCGTCCGCGGCGAGGATCGGATGGCCGGGTGGCGCCAGCACGACGAACGGCTCGCGCCAGAGGCCGCGGTGGATCCAGGCGTGGTCGGCCGGTTCCGGCCGGAGCGGACGGAGGGCGACCGCCGCGCGCCGGTCGGACAGCCACTCGTCGCTGATCTGGACGTCGCCGTCGAGGACGGCGATCTCTAGCAAGGGGTTGGCGGTCCGCAGCTGCTTCAGGATGCCGGGGAGGAACTCCGAGCTCCCGCTGGCGAAACTCGCGATGGCCAGCTTCCCGGTGATCGATCCGGCCGTTGCCCGCAGGTCGGAGACCGTGTCGTCCACCTCGGTCACGATCAGTCGGGCCCGAGGGAGCAGCCGCCGGCCGTCGTCGGTCAGCGTCAGCGGCCGCATGCGCCTTTCGATCAGCACACACCCCAGCGAACGCTCGAGGCTGGCGACGCGCGCCGATACCCGTGGCTGGGAGAGATGCATTCGGGCGGCCGCGCGGGCGAACCCGCCGGAATCGACGACTTCGAGCCAGGTGCGGAGCCAGGCCAGCTCGACATCCATGACCGGCTGCCTCCTTTCCGAACGACCTTGGTGATTCGGACGCTATCAGCCGGGCCGGATGCGATCGGCCATCGGTATTCGTCGTACGAAACCTCTGCATTCGTACTTCGGCGTTGTGGCGGACCAGACCGGCATGTCTGAATGGCGGTGCCGAATGACCTGCGAACAAAGGGGTGTGGAGTGGAGTTCAAGCTGCCGGATGACGCGCTGGGGCTGCTGTCGCCGGCGCAGACCGACCTGGTCCCGGGCGAGGAGGGCAACGTCATCGTCTCGGTCGAGACCTACGCGCTGGCCGTACCGCTGGTGCAGCCGCTCGCAGACTCGACCGCGGCGCTGAAGTCCTGGATCGTCCCGGTGGTGGAGATCCGTACGGCGGACGGCCGGGTCGGTACCGGGATCTCCGGAGTCCATTGCGGACCGGAGCTGCTCTGCCACGTCATCGACCAGTACTACGCACCCGCACTGGTCGGCGCTTCGTCGGAGGACATCCTCGGCACCTGGAAACGGCTCTATTGGTTGCCGACGCACTGGATCGGCCGAGCCGGTGCCGTCCACATGGCCCTCTCGATGGTCGACATCGCCCTGTGGGATCTCGCGGCACAGCGGGGCGGGGTGCCGCTCTGGCGCCTGCTCGGCGGCTCGGCCGATCCGATCGAGACGTACAACACCGATGGCGGCTGGCTGAATCTGAGTGTCGCGGAAGTGGTCCGCGACCTCGGTTCGCTGATCGACCGCGGCTGGCGACGGGTCAAGATCAAGGTCGGCAAGGCCGACTGGCGTGAGGACGCGGCCCGGGTGCGCGCCGTACGGAAGGCGGTCGGTTCGGACATCACGGTGATGGCCGACGCCAATCAGCGGTGGGATCTCGCCACCGCGCAGCGGATCATGCCGGTTCTGGCCGAGGCCGAGCTGGACTGGATCGAAGAGCCCGTGCACGCCGACGATCTCGGCGCGCACCAGCGGCTGCAGGCAGTGGGGACGGTCGATGTCGCTGCGGGGGAGAGTCTGTACTCGTACCACGCGTTCGCCGGTTTCATGGCCGCGGACGCCCTCCGCGTGGTGCAGCCCGACGTGACCCGGCTCGGCGGCGTGACTGAGTGGTTGCAGGTCGCCCACCAGGCGGCGGGGCACAGTCTGCGGCTGGTCCCGCATGCCGGGGACATGATGCAGGTCCATCAGCACCTCGCCGGCGTCGTACTGAGCGAGAGTCCGGCGCTGCTGGAGTTCATCCCGTGGACACAAGACGTCTTCGAGGAGCGCAGCGTCGTGAACGAAGGGTTCGCCGAGCGGCCGCAGGCTCCGGGAGCGTCGACGACTGTCCTCAAGCAGGCCAGGGAGAAGTGGCAGCTCAAGGGCGTCGGCCGGCGGACGTCGAATGACTGATCGGATGGGCAACACCGACCTGCTCGTCCCGCGGATCGGGTTGGGGACCGCTGCCCTGGGCAACTTTCAGCAGGCGATCAGTGACGCGGACGCCGTAGCGGTGGTGGATCGCGCTCTGGCGTTGGGTGTTCGTTACCTCGACACCGCCCCGCTGTACGGGCATGGGCTCGCCGAGTCGAGGGTCGGGCAGGCGGTGGCGAAGGTCGCCCGGGACGAGCTGATCATCTCGACGAAGGTCGGCCGGCTGCTGCGGGAGGACGCTCCGCGGGACGAAACGCAGTACCACGACGGTGTCCCGTTCTACCGGGATGTGCCGGCAGCAGGCCCGGTGTGGGACTTCAGCTACGACGGCGTTCGCCGGTCGGTCGAGGAGAGCCTGGAACGGACCGGGCTCGATCACTTCGACGTCCTCCTGCTGCACGACCCGGACCAGCATCTGGCCGCGGCCGCGTCCACCGGGTACGCCGCTCTCCGCGATCTGCGGGAGGCCGGGTTGGTCCGGGCGATCGGCGCCGGGATGAACAACTCGGCTCCACTGGCCGAACTAGTGCGCTCGTGTGACCTGGATGTCGTTCTGCTCGCGGGTCGCTACACCTTGCTCGATCAATCCGCGCTGTCGGACCTGCTACCGGCGTGCGAAGTCCGGGGGACTTCGGTGGTGATCGGTGGTGTCTTCAACAGCGGGGTACTGGTCGATCCGGTGCCGGGGGCGTCGTTCGACTACATCCCGGCCGCCGACTCGGTCCTCGCCAAGGCTGCGGCGATTCGGGAGGTTTGCCGGCGGTACGGCGTACCCCTCGCTGCGGCCGCACTGCAGTTCCCGTTGGCGCATTCGCGGGTGTGCACGGTGCTGGTGGGGGCTCGGACGATGGACGAGCTCGAGATGGATCTGGCGCTGTTCGACTGCGAGATCCCGGCCGGCCTGTGGACTGATCTGCGCGCCACGGGACTGCTCGATCCCGACGTACCGACACCGGAGTAGGCCATGCGCATCGACGCACATCAGCACTTCTGGGATCCGGCGCGGCACGAGTATCCGTGGATGGCCGGTGACGTGATGGATCCGGTCCGGCGGGCGTTCACGCCGGACGACCTCCGCCCTGTACTGCGTGCGGCGGATATCGACGACACCATCCTGGTCCAGACCATCTCCAGCGTCGCCGAGACACGGGAGTTCCTGCAGTTGGCGGCGGCCACGGACTTCATCGCCGGTGTCGTCGGGTGGGTCGACCTGACATCGCCCGCAGTGGGCGACGACCTGGACGAGTTGCTGGACCGGCCGGGCGGAAGCCGGTTGGTCGGCATCCGCCATCAGGTGCACGACGAGGCGGACCCCGAGTGGCTGGGGAGGGCCGACGTACGACGTGGTCTCGCCGCGGTTCAGCAGCGTGGGTTGACCTACGACCTGCTCGTCCGCGCCCGCGAGCTACCCGCGGCAGTGGATGTCGTCCAGGCCCTTCCAGACCTTCGGTTCGTGCTCGACCACGTGGCGAAACCACGCATCGCGGCCGGTGCCGATCCGGAATGGACAGAGCGGATGCCTGGTCTCGCCGCGGCGCCGAACGTCGCCGTGAAGTTGTCGGGAATGGTCACCGAGGCGAACTGGAGCACCTGGACCGCGGCAGACCTCCGCCCCTTCGTCGAGCGCGTCGTGCACTGGTTCGGTCCAGATCGCCTGCTCTTCGGCTCCGACTGGCCGGTCTGCCTGCTCGCCGGCAGGTACGACGAGATCCGCACCGCACTCGACGCCGCTCTCCCGACGCTGAGCCCGTCCGACCGAGATCTCCTGTACGGCGGCAACGCGAAGCGCACGTATCGGCTCGACGGCTGGTCACGCACGGCCGGCTGACAGCAGGCGCAGATCGCGCCCGCGTTGAACGGCCGACGATCGGTCGCTGGCGCCGAGCTTGGTGTAGATGCGGCGGATGTGGGTGTTCACGGTGTTCAGGGAGACCGACAGCTCGGTGGCGATCTCGGGCCGGGTGAGGTTGGTCGGCAGGTAGCGGAGCACGCGGAGCTCGGTGGGGCTGAGCTTCTCGATCGGCTCCGGAGGTGTGCTGCTGGTCGGGCTGGCGCCGTGGACGGCGTCGAGGATGTCGGTGATGAGTGCGGCGTGCGACGTACCGTGTGGTGGCAGGGCCGTCAGCAGCTGCCAGGCGCCGGTCATCGCGAAGGGGACGATCAGCCGGTCCGGTTCGGCCAGCTGCAGTGCGCGCTCCAGGGCCGCCCGCGCCGCGCGCTCGTCGCCCAGATCCCGGCAGGCGAGCGCGTCCAGGAGGTGAGCCTCGATCAGCGTGGCGTACGGGTTGACCGGGGCGGCGCCATCGAAGACGGGCCGGAGTTCGCGGCGAGCGCCGGCGGGATCGTGCTCGGCGAGACGGATCACCGCGGCCGCGGTGCGGATCTCGCCGGCCGCGGCCAGCTGGTCGTCGACCGCGGCGAGGGTGGCGCGCGCCTGGTCGATCTCCCCGAGACGGGCCTGGGTGGCGATCGTCCAGCCGGTGACTCGCGACGTCAATGCGTGTTTCCCGGTGATCCGAGCGCGCATCTGCTCGGCGGCGCCGAGCTCGGCCAGTGCCTCGGGCAGCCGTCCCCGCGCAGCCCGGAGGATCGCAGTGATCAGGTGGATGAGCAGGCGGACGCCTGGCTCCGCGCCGGCCTCGGTGGCATGCCTGGCGCGCTCCAGCCATTCCTCGCCGCGGTCGAACTCGCCCGCCGAGACGAGGAGCCCGGCGAGCGTCGCCTGGGCCGGTGCGATCACCGGCTCGGCGTCCCAGCCGTGCAGCGCCGCCTGCGCGATGGCGTTGTCGCAATGCTGCCGGGCGAGGGCGTAGGACCGGCCGGTCGCGGCGAAACCGAGGTGGGCGAGGCAGGCCACCTCCAGGTACGGCCGCCCGATGTCGTGGGCGAGGGCCGCGCCCTCCGACAGACTCTTCTCGCTCTCCGCCAGCCGCAGCGACCACGCCTGGGTGACGCCGAGATTCAGCAGCGCGATGGCCCGCAGATCGTTGCCCAGGGCCACATCGGCGTTGGTCTGTCCGTCGGCCGCTGCCGGCAGCGCGTCCACCTGTTCGAAGACGCTGTCGAAGTGACCCCGAAGCCGCGCCGACAGCAGGTCCAGGGATGCGAGAGCCAACCGCAGTTGGCGCCGCCGGTCCGGCGGCGTCGTCTCGGCGTACGCCCTGACCACGTCGAGGTGTGCGTCGGCCTGGTCGAGGTGGAGCTGGTCGAGATCGGCGATCGCGTACACCAGGGCCAGCCCGGGGAAGTCCTCGCCGATCCGGGCCGGGAAGGTGCGCAACAGCACGGCCACGGTCCCGGCCTGACCGTCGAGGGTGAGGCTGAGGGCGTGGTCGGTGAGCAGGTGGGCGGCGTCGGTCCAGTCTCCGGCGGCCTGCAGGTGGTGGATGGCGTCAGCAGTGCCGCCGTGGTCGGCGAACCACCGCGCGGCGATCCGGTGCAGCTCCGGGACGTCTCCGGGGACGGTACGGCGCAGTTCCAACCGGAGCAGACCGCCGAACAGGTGGTGGTAGCGGAACCACGAGCGCGCGGGATCGAGCGACACGACGAACGCGTTGGCGTCCTCGAGATCCAGCAGGATCCGCTCCGATCCTCCTGAGCCGGTGAGGAGGTCGGCCAGCTCGCCGTTGACCTGGTCCAGCAGGGATGTCCGCAGCAGCACGCGTTGTACCTCTGGTGGCTGCCGGTCCAGCATCTCGGCCATCAGGTACTCGGCGACCGTGCGGTCGCTACCGGAGAATTCGGCGACGAACCGTTCCGGCTCCGGGTGCCCGGCCAGGGACAGGACGGCCAGCCGCAGCCCGGCCGCCCAGCCTTCGGTCCGCTCGTACAGCGTGGTCACCGCCTGATCTGGCAGGGTGATCCCGGCGGCGGTCAGCAGCTTGCGCGTCTCGTCCTCGGTGAAGCGCAACTCCGCGGCGCGGATCTCGGCCAGCTCTCCAGCCAGCCGGAGTTGATGCAGCCGTAGCGGAAGGTCGCGGCGGGTGGCCACGATCGCATGGACCTCCGCGGGGAGATTGGTCAGCAGAACAGTGAGCTGCTCGGTGGCCTCGGCGGACGTCAGCTCGTGCAGGTCGTCGATGATCAGGACGACAGGCCCGCCGTACGCCGTGAGCTCGGACAGCACCTTGTCGACCATGGCCCGGCCGTTGAACCCAGGCGCCGGGGGCGGGGCCTCGGTGCCGCGGATCGCGCCCAGCAGGGTGAGCCAGAACAGTTGCGCGTCGTGCTGGCCGGGCTTGACCGACACGAAGGCGATCCGGCGGTCCTGGCGCCGCCGGCCGGCCCACGCCTGGAGTAGCGATGTCTTCCCACTGCCCGCGGGCGCCGAGATGACCGTGACGTGCTTGTCCACCGCTTGGTCCAGCGCGGCGATCAGGTCGCGACGGTCGATGAGCCCGTGCACCCGGTCAGCGTACTCGCGCAGATCACTGGAATCAGGTGACGACCTCTCACCAGCCGGCTGGCGAAGCTGAACCCGTCTTGATCGATGCGGAACGAAACAGAGGGTGATCATGAGTACGTCGAGTGCACGCGAGAGCGACCTGCCGGACTACGTGCCGGTACCAGAGGCGGCCTTCGGCCCGGCCCTCAACGACCAGGGGTTTTTCGTCGGCCGCGTCGAGCGCAACCTGTTCTGGGTCACCGACGGCACCTACCAGTCGGCGTTCCTCGCGACGGCCGACGGCGTGGTCCTCTTCGACGCCCCGCCGACCATCGGCCACAACCTGCGCCGGGCCGTGGACGAGGTCGCGGCGGCCGAGGGTATCGGCAACACAGTGACCCATCTGGTCTATTCGCACCACCACGCCGACCACGCCGGTGCGGCGAACCTGTTCGGCGACGACATCGTGCGGATCGGGCACGTGGAGAGCCGGCGGCTCCTGTTGCGCGACAACGACGCGACCCGGCCCGCGCCGGAGGTCACCTTCGAGGACACGTTCACGCTCGAGGTCGGTGGCGAGCGGGTCGAGCTGGCCTATCACGGGCCTAACCACTCGCCGGACAACATCTACATCCACTTCCCGGACCACGACACACTCATGCTGGTCGACGTCGTGAACGCGGGCTGGGTGCCGATCTACAACCTCAACCTGAGCGAGGACGTGCCCGGGTACATCGGCGCTCCGGCGCGGGCGATGGACTACTCGTGGAACCACTTCATCGGCGGTCACCTCGGCCGGCTGGGGACTCGCGACGACCTGGTCCTGCACCAGCAGTACATCGCCGACATCGTCGACAGCTCGTACGCCGCCCTCGCCTCGATCGACCCGACCCCCTACTTCGTCAAGTACGGCGCAAACGTCTGGGCCGGTGTGGGCGGCTATCTGGACGCCGTCACCGCTGAGGCGGCCGCGCCGGTCATCGCCAAGTACACCGGCGTCCTGGGGGCCGCCGACGTACCCGCCTTCACCACGAGCACGACCTTCAGCATCCTCCAGTCCATCCGCCTCGACCTCGGCACCGGTTCGCAGGTGCACCCATGAGCGCGCGGGTGGCCATCGTGGTAGGCGCAGGTGGCGAACTAGGCCGGTCGACGGCGCAGAAACTGGCGGCCGCCGGGTTCACGGTGGTCGGCGTGGATCGGAACGCCGAGGGTTTGAAGGAGTTGCCGGACGGCATCCGCTCCGAGGCTGGTGACGCGACCGACCCGGCCGTCGCCAAGGAGCTCGTCGACCGGATCGCCGGCGAAGTCGGGCCGCCCGAAGTGCTGGTCAACGCACTCGGCACGTATCACCTGGGCGATGCACTCGATGCGACCCCGGCGGATCTCAGCCTGATGATGGACGTCAACGCGGGGGCCGCACTGTGGCTGACCCAGGCGGTGGCGCCGTACATGCGCGACCTCGGTACGGGCGTCATCGTGCATGTGGCCGCCCGCCCCGGACTGGAGCCGACCGCCGGGATGGCGACGTACGGCGTCAGCAAGGCGGCGCTGGTCCATCTGACCCGCGTGCTCGACCTGGAGCTCCGCCCGCTCGGGATCCGGGTCAACGCCGTCGCACCGCAGCTCCTCGACACTGCGAAGAACCGGCCGTATCTGACTCCGGACGAACTGGCGCACGCGGTCTTGCCGGAGACCGTTGCCGACGTCATCAACTTCCTCGTCAGTGACGCCGCGGCTCCGATCAGCGGTGCCGTCGTACCGACCTATGGCGCCTGACGCCGTACCCCTGGAAAGGTCCGCCATGTCATCCAGTTCGACCACTAATCGCCGCTCGTTCCTCGCCCGTGGCGCGGCGATCGCCTCCGTTCCGGCGCTGGCCACGGTTGCCGGGGGAGTCCTCGCCGAGCCGGCCGCTGCCGCTGTCGACGACACGTTGCCCGACTACGCGCCGATACCGCCGTCCGCCCTCGGGCCGGCCGTCAATGCGCAGGGCTACTTCGTCGGGCGGTTGGAGCGGAACCTGTACTGGGTCACCGACGGCACCTACCAGGCCGCCTTCCTGACCACCAAGGATGGGGTCGTGCTGTTCGACGCACCCCCGAGCATCGGACACAACCTGCAACGCGCCATCGACGAGATCGCGTCCGCCAACGGCGTGTCCAACAAGGTCACGCACATCGTCTACTCGCACCACCACGCCGACCACCTCGGGGCATCCTCCTTGTTCGGCCGTCATGTGGTCCGCGTCGGCCACGTCGAGACGAAGCGGTTGCTTGCCCGGGACAACGATCCGGCCCGGCCCGTACCGGACGTGACCTTCGAGACCCGGCGCACGCTGCGCGTCGGCGGGGAGCGGATCGACCTGGCCTACCACGGCACCAACCACACGCCCGACAACATCTACATCCACCTGCCGGCCCACGACACACTGATGCTGGTCGACATCAACCTGCCTGGCTGGGTGCCGTTCGCCAGCTTCAACATCAACGAGGACGTCCCCGGCTCCATCGCGGCCCCCGCGAAGGCCTTGTCCTACCCGTGGAAGCACTTCATCGGCGGCCACATGGGCCGGACGGGCACCCGGCAGGACATGGTCGTCTACCAGCAGTACGTCGCTGACCTCATCGACGGCGTGAAGAAGGCGCTGGTCGCGGTCGACCCGACCCCGTTCTTCACCAAGTACGGCAACAACACCTGGGCCGCGGTCAAGACCTATCAGGACGCGCAGGCCGACTACGCGGCCGCGCCGGTGATCAAGAAATACACCGGCGTCCTGGCCGCCGCCGACGTCTACACCGCCAGCACCGCCTTCCTCATCCTCGAATCGGTCCGCCTTGACAGCGGTGTCGGCTCGCAGGTCCATCCGTGACGCTCGGCGGATCCTTCGCACTCGGCCCGAGGCAGGTGCACCGGGCCGGGTACGGCGCCATGCAACTGGCCGGCGACGGGATCTTCGGGCCGCCGGGAGATCGCGACGAGGCATTGCGGGTCCTGCGCGCGGCCGTCGCGGCCGGGGTTGACCACATCGACACCGCGCAGTTCTACGGGCCGGGCACAGTGAATCAGCTCATCCGCGAGGCACTGCACCCTTACCCGGACGACTTGGCGATCGTCAGCAAGGTGGGTGCCCGCGGCGACACCGATCCCGCGTTGTTGCGCCAAGGGATCGAGGACAACCTCGCCACGCTCGGCACCCACCGGCTGGCGGCGGTGAACCTGCGGATCACGGATCCGGCCGAAGCCCCGGGCAGGCAGTTCGACGCTCAGCTCGCGGCCCTGATCAAGGCCCGCGAGGACGGGCTGATAGGCGGCATCGGACTGAGCAACATCTCCCGGCCGCACCTGCTGCGGGCCGCCGGCCAGACGGAGATCGTCTGCGTGCAGAACCTCTTCAACCTGGCCGATCAGCGGTCCCTCGACGTCCTCACCGAGTGCGAGGAACGCGCGATCGCGTTCGTACCGTTCTGTCCACTGGGCCTGCCCGGTGAGCAGCGGCACCGGCTGCTCACCGACCCCGGCCTCGCCACGCTCGGCGCACGGCTGGGCGCGTCGCCGGCGCAGCTCGCACTCGCCTGGCTGCTCGATCTCGCTCCGAACATCCTGCTGATCCCCGGAACCCGCACTCGCATCCACCTCGCCGAGAACCTCGCCGCCACCGGCATCAAGCTCGACGACGCGGCCCGCACCGGACTCCGACGGCTAGGCCCCGGTGGCCCTGGCCGCGGTCTGGGACATCGCGCACATCGCGCCTAGAACTGCGCACAGCGCGCCTAGGATCGCGCCGAGGGTCGCGCCTAGGCTCGTTCCACGAAAGGCCCTGACCTCACCGGCTCTGGGCACCGTCAGACAACGGTGTGAGGGATGTATGACCGTCGACATCGTGTTCTGGAGCGTGGTCCTGGCTCGTTTCGCGCTGCCACTGTTGATCCCGAAGTACCCGCTGCCCGGGGTCGTCGCGTGCTTGGTGCTTGACGCAGCCGACCAGACGATCTTCCAGGCGTTCGGTTTCAACCCGCCGTTCTACCAGAGCTACGACAAGGCGATGGACGTGTTCTATCTGTCCGTGGCCTATACAGCCAGCCTGCGGAACTGGACGAATATGTCGGCGTTCGGCATCAACCGGTTCCTGTTCTTGTACCGGCAGATTGGTGCGGTGGCGTTCGAGCTGAGCGGCCTGCGGTGGCTGCTGCTGGTGTTCCCGAACACGTTCGAGTACTTCTTCATCGCCTATGAAACGGTGCGTACGCGGTGGAACCCCTTGCGCTACGGGTTCAAGTTCTGGGCGATCACTGCCGGCGCGATCTGGATCTTCATCAAGTTGCCGCAGGAGTACTGGCTGCACATCGCGGAGCTCGATGTCACCGACACGATCAGAGACGTGCCCTGGTTCGGTCCGGCGCTCGCCGCCGCCATCCTCCTGCTGATCGCGATCCTGGTGTTCGTCGTACGCCCCCGGTTGCCGCAGGCTGACTGGTCCCTACGGCTCGCGGCCGATCCGCTGCCGGCCGCGATCGCCGGCGCGAGCGAGCGGGCCGCGTTCCAGGCCAGGCACCGGAAGGTCTTCGACGAGGCGGCGCTGGAGAAGATCCTTCTGATCGGGCTGATCAGTGTGATCTACGGACGGGTCCTGCCGGGGGTCGAGGCGAGCAGCCTGCAGATCTTCCTCGGCGTCGCCGTGTTCGCGATCATCAATGCCGCGCTCGGGCTGTGGGCAGCGAAACGAGGTCACTCGTGGCAGTCGGCCGGGGTCTCGTTCCTGGTCGTCTTCGTGACCAACGTCGTCCTGGTCGCGGTCGCGGCCATGCGGCTGCGGCGGGGCGAAGGCGGCCTGCGGCTGGTCGACACGCTGTTCTTCGTCTTCCTGTTCAGCATCCTGACCATGCTGTACGACCGCTACCGTCCGATCCACGACTACCGTGTCGAGGCCGCGAGAGCTGAAACCGAGGTCCGACCCTCCACGGCGCGATGATCCGTCGATCAGGATTCGGGTTCGAGTAGGTGGTTGTGGGTCATGAAGGCGGTGCGTAGTTCTTTGTAGCCGACGCGGTCGAAGAGGACGGTCATGGTCGTGCCGTCGTAGTGTTCGACCAGGCCGGGGCCGAAGGTGGGGTGTCTGACTCGGCTGCCGATGGGGAAGGGCTGGTCGGGAGCTGGTGCCGCGGTGCGGCCGGCCAGGTCGTTGTCGCAGTTGCCGCACGGGCCGTCGTACTGCTCGCCGAAATAGCTGAGCAGCCACTCGCGGCGGCACCCGCCGTACTCCGCGTACGCCGCCATCATCTCGACCCGGGAACGGGCGACCTCGCGGCGATCGTGCTCGACGGCCGAGGCGGCGGCGACTGCCTGGTCGACGGTGGTGCGAGCGGCCAGATGGAATTGGTGGCCGATGGCAACCACCCGTGCGTCGGTCAACCGGCCGAGCGCGCGTTCGATCCGGGCCGGACTGAGCCGGGTCGTCGTGGCGAGCTCCTCGATGTCGGCCGGATGGTGTTCCTTGATCGCGGTGGCGACGGCGAGGAGGTCCTCGTCGGTCACCCCGCCGGAGGCGAAGAACCGGTTGAGCCCGAGGTTGGCGTGGCGGAAGAACAGTTCGATGTCGGCCGGTTCGCCGTCGCGGCCCGCGCGCCCGATCTCCTGGTAGTACGCGTCGATCGAGCCCGGCGCCTCGGCGTGGCTGACCCAGCGGATGTCCGGCTTGTCGATGCCCATTCCGAAGGCGATGGTCGCGACCACGACCCGATACCGATCGGCGAGGAATCCGTCCTGGACGTCGCGACGTTGTCTCGCCGACAGGCCCGCGTGGTACGCCTGCGCGGATACACCGGCGATTTGGAGTTCTGCCGCCAGGTCTTCGGCGTGGTGGTGGGTCGCGACGTACACGATGCCTGGTCCGCGGGAGGAGCGGACGTGGCTGAGCAGCCGGCGGTTCTTGGTCTCCTCGTCGGCGAAGGTGAACACAGCGAGATTGAGGTTCGGCCGGTCGAATCCGCCGACCACGACCGCCGGGCTGCGCAGCTCCAGCCGGTGGACGATCTCCTTGCGCACCGGTGGCGCGGCGGTGGCGGTCAGTGCGAGGGTCGGTGGTCGCCCCATCGCGCGGATGGCGGCCGCGAGCCGCAGGTAGTCGGGGCGGAAATCCTGGCCCCACTCGCTCACCAGATGAGCCTCGTCGACAGCCACCAGCCGGGGACGGGACGCCGCGAGCAGGTCGAGTACGTCGGGATGCGTGAGTTGCTCCGGCGACATGAGTACAAAGCCGGGACGGTTGTTCGCCAGCAGGTCGTGAGCCGCCCGGCGACCGGCGTGGTCACTGGCGTTCAGTTCCGCGACCTCGACGCCTGCGGGGTGTTCGGACAAGGCTCGCAGCTGGTCCCGTTGGAGAGCCACCAAGGGGCTCACCACGATCGTCACGCCACCGAGCGCCAGCCCGGCGAGCTGGTAGATCGCGGTCTTGCCGGTCCCGGTGGCGAGGACGGCGAGCGTGTCCTGTCCCGCGAGGACCGCCTGGACGGATTCCTCCTGCCCCGGGCGCAGCGTGTCGAATCCGAGCCGCTCGCGAGCGAGCTCGGCGATGTCGGAGGAGCCCAGCACCCGCCCATCATGCCTCAGGACTGCCGGGCCGTCTCCGCCCATTGCCACAGGTAGAGGCACGCCAGCGTGCGGTACGGGCGCCAGGGTTCCGCGAGGCGCTCCAGCTCCGCCGGCGCGGGCAAGCCCGGCAGCTTGTACGCCTTCTCGACCATCCGGCGGATCTCCAGGTCGCCGACGGCCAGGACGTCCGGCCGCCGCAGGTGGAAGATCAGGAAGATGTCGGCGGTCCAGCGGCCGATACCCTTGACCGCGATCAGCTGCGCGGCCACCTCGTCGTCGGACAGCTCGTGCAGGTGGTCGAGCTCGAGCTCACCGGAGCTGACGTGCTCGGCGAGCGAGCGGAGGGAGGCCGTCTTGGCCCTCGACAGCCCGACCGAGGTGCGCAGCTCGTCGGGATCGTCGGCCAGGATCTCCTGCGGCGTCGGCGGCGTCCCGCCGAAACGGTCCCGCAGGCGCTGGAAGATGGCGCGCGACGCGAGGTTCGAGATGTTCTGGCTGATGATCGCGCGGAGGAGCACGGCGAAATGCTCGCTCGGAAGGTTCGGGTCGGGCGTCAGCGCCGGGTCGGGCTCGACGGTCAGTGGCGCGCCGTTGGCCAACACGACGTCGTCGATGATCCCGCCAAGCACCGGGTCCGCCCGCCGGAGATGCTGCTCCGGTGTTCGATCAGCTGAGGTGGTCACGGAGTACTGCCTCGATCTCGTCGAGGCGGTCCAGCATGAGCAGGGCCGCCTGGTGACGGGCGCGTCCGTAGGCTTCCAGGGATGGATCCACGGCGTCCGGGTTGTGCAATGGTTCGGCAAGAGGATACGTCGCGGCCAGCGTGTACGCGCAGCCGACGGCGACGGTGGCTATCAGGTCGTCCGTTCGGGCCGCGGGGTTCTCCTCGCGATACGCCATCAGAAGCTCTGGCAGGCCGGTCATCCATTGATCGCCGAGGACGATCGTCCTGGGGTCGCAACCGATCCGCGCGATCTCCCACGACACATGCCGTGAGGTCGGCGGCTGGAAGTCGATCACGGCCGCGACCTCATCACCACGCAGCAGCAGATTCGGGCCGGCCAGGTCGCCGTGCACGATCTGCTGGGTCAGCTCGGGGAGACGCCCGAGGATGCCGCCGACCAAGCACGGTCCCGACAGCCCGCCACCGCGCTCCGGTCAGTCCACCCTCGGCGGTCTCAGCATCCGCGACGTACTCCCACACCGACATCGCCGGCGACCCGCTATCCGCAATCAGCTCGCCCGCGCAAGTACGCCGTACGCCGGGAACCGGAACACCTCCCGCCCGCGCAAACTCGGCCAACTCCACGGCACCCCGCTCCCGCTCAAGCCCGCCGCCATCCCGATAAACCTTCGCAAACCACCGCCGACCCGACTTCTCGGTGACAAGAAAGTTCGCCGTAGCCGTGCCGGCAGCAATCCGCGTGACCCTCGCCGGCCGGATCCCGTAAGCAACAACCAAACGGTCGGCAACCCCACCCAGTAGCCGCCCGTCATCGCTCATAGTTGCCTTCCTTTGTGCCTCGCCAAGAAGCGTCGAGATCGTTGCCGCACTTGCCTTCCGGCCCGGGTCAATTTCCGGGGAGAACCTCGCAGTTGCACCCTTCTACCCACCGCATACCCGCGGTGAAGGGACCAGATCAGGGGTGAACCCCGCACCTGGCCGCCGCGGCTGGCCTCGGGGGGCGGTCGTCCGGATTACCTCTCCAACCCTGCTCGACGCGGCATTTCCGTGGATGGCATGCGAACGAGAGGAGGTCCGACCAGCTTGGAGGTCCTGCACGTTTCGGACTGCCCGAACCTGCCGCCTCTCCTCGATCACCTCAGCCAGGTGACCGACCTGCCTCTGGTGACGCGAGTGGTGAGAACGGACGGCGATGCCGCGCGCGGTTCGGCATGACGGGCTCGCCCACGCTACTGGTCGAAGGGGTCGATCCGTTTCCCGCGGGGGAGTGCGGCCTGTCCTGTCGTCTCTACCGCAACGAGTCCGGCGCACCCGTCGCCGTACCGTCGATCGAACAACTCCGCGCCGCGATCACCCGGCGGGCTGAGGTCATGGGAGGTGGCGGTTGATCCGGCGGAGGATCGGGCCGATCAACGGTCGCTGGTGCCAGCCCCGGGCGATCACGCCTTCGCGTAGCCGGCGTACGCCGGTCCGCACCGCCGTGCCCCAGGTCGGCCTGAGCTCGTCCTGGCGCTGGCCGGCGCGCTGCTTGATGTCGACGGCGCACGCACCGCAGATCCCGACCTCCGGATGAGCGCCTAATCGCACCAACTCGCGCTCGTCGTACTCCCTGTCGCAGCACCAACATCTCGTCGGCGCCGGCTCGTCCGCCCTGGTCACGCACCCATCATGTGCCTGCGCCCTCGAGGAATGTGAGGCGGTTGCCGTCCGGGTCCTGCGTGGCGGGGCGGCTGTCGGTTGCGAGCAGGGCGAGGTGGTTGATCGGAGTGGTTGCTGGGGGCAAGGATTTGTGGAGTTTGACGGCGTCGGCGCCGAGGCGGAACGTGGCGGTGCCGGGGGAGTCGTCGGGGACGGGCTGCATGCCGAGGTGGGTGCCGTAGAACTCGGTGGCCGCGTCCAGGTCCGGTGCGGACAGCGAGATGTGGGACAGGTGGCGTACGGGACCTGAGGCGATGGGTGGGACGCGGAACTCCTCCGAGCGCTGCAGGAGTTCGATGCGTACGCCGTTCGGGTCGGCGAGGAAGGCGAGTCGGCCCTGGCCGCTGCCCGCGGTCCTGGGGGAGGAGAGTTCGGCGTACCCCAAGGCGATCAGGCGCGCGTAATCCGCGTCCAGGTCGTCGGTCATGAAGCCGACGTGGTTCAGCCCGTAGGTGGCGCCCGGATCGGGCTCCTCGTTGTGCAGCAACTCCACCAGCCCGGTCGCGAGCTGAATGTGCACCCGGTGGACGCGACTACTGGTCATGAACAACCGGTCGACCACCTCCGCGCCGAGCCCGGTGTAGAACGCCAGGCTGGCTTCCAGATCCTGGACCCGACCGCCGACGTGGTTCAGCTCATAGATCACCGGATCACGATAGCAAGCGCTTACCGAAGAGGGTCAGGATCGCGTGTTGGTGATCAGGGTTTCGCGGTCGAAGGCTTTGGCGGCGGTCTTCCAGCCGAGCAGGTTGAGGAGTATCAGGACCACCGCGGCGGTGACGGCGAGCCTGGGGGAGGGCTGGATGACGTTGAGGGCGATCAAGGTGGTCAGCGCGACTGTCGGGAGGCTCGCGAGCGTTGCGAACTGCTGGGCCACGCGGACGTCGCTCGAGCGGGTGGAGATGACGATCGCGAGCCAGATCGACCAGCCCGCCAGGAGCGGCGTGAACAAGAGCTGGGCGACCAGGTCCGAAGGCCGGATGAGGGCTGACGCGACGCCGTCGGCGGCGAAGAGTTCGACGGCGAGCAGGAACAGGCCGTAGACCGCGTAGGCGATCGCGACGGCCGGCAGGAAGGTGGCCAAAGCCTTGCCGAGCAGCAACTCGTCGGCGCGGATGGGGGTCGTCAGCACTGGCTCGAGAGTGCCTTGCTGGCGTTCGCCCACCACCGAGTACGCCGCGATCAGTGACGGAACGAGGGCCGGGATGCCGAGCATGTAGAGCAGCACGTGCTCCTGCGCGAGCGGTGCCGAGGCGGCGGGCTGCAGCGCGAAGATGCTGACCAGCGGTTGGACGCTGAAGACCAGCGGGATGATCGCCATCCCGGCGGTGATGGATCGGTTGCGGCGGAACTCACGCACCTCCTTGGTGAAGACGGCTCGCACCCGCCGCGCGCTGAGGCTCATGAGCTGTTCTCCACCGTCTCGAGGTAGACGTCCTCGAGTGAGTGGTGCGACTCGCCGATCGACAGTACGTCGGCGCCGTCGGCAACGAGCGCCCGTGTCACGGACGGAGCCGCGGCGGCCGGATCGGAGACGGCGAGGACATAGGCGGCAGGGCCGTCCGGCTGCCAACCCTCGACGCCGGGCAGGCCTTCGAAGACGCGCCGCGGGTCGGCGAGTGGCGCCGCGGTCCTGATCGTGAGCGTCTTGGCGAACAGTCTGTCGCGCAGCTCGTCAGGACGGCCGATCGTGCGCAGAGTGGTGTTCAGGATCGCGACGCGATCGCACAGGCGCTCGGCCTCTTCCAACCGGTGCGTCGTGAGGAAGATGGTCACGCCACGCCGCCGGAGATCGTCCACGAGGGTGTGAACGTCGCGCGCAGCCACCGGGTCGAGCCCCGAGGTGGGTTCGTCGAGGAACAGCACCTCCGGATCACTCAGCAGAGCACGCGCGAGCGAGACGCGCTGCCGGAGGCCCTTGGACAGAGCACCGCACGCGTCCTGGGCGCGGTCGGTCAAGTTGACGGCAGCCAAGGCGCGCTCGACGCCTTCGCGGGGGTGCGGCACTTCGTAGAGATCGGCGAAGCACTCGAGGTTCTCCTGCACGCTCAGCCGGAGATACAGCCCCGGTGCCTCGGGCATGATCGCGATCCGCCGGCGGATCTGTACGCCGTTGTCCGGCGTCAACGGGATCCCGGCGACCGTCGCCGTACCCGACGTCGGTGCGATCAGCGTCCCCAGCGTCCGCACCATCGTCGTCTTCCCGGCCCCGTTCGGCCCGAGGAACCCGAACACCTCGCCGTACCCGATCTCGAACGAGACCCCGTCGAACGCGACCCGCTCGCCGAACCGCTTCCCCAACCCCTCGACAGCCAAGGCCCAGCCATCCCGCACCGGGTCACCCACGCGCGCCGTCGTCATACTGCGATCATCCCTCGCCCGAACCCCCCAGACGAGGTACGCCGACCGAGCGTGGTGTCACCAGGTCTGGTCGGTGGCCCGGAGCAGGAGTTCGTTGAGAGAGACCCGGCGGGGGCGGGTGACGATGTAGGTGATGGCGTCGGCGACGTCCTCGGGATGGAGGGGATCGATGCCGTCGACCTGGCGGCGGACGGCGTCGCGGAGGTCGTCGGTGAGGTGGTCGACGAGTTCGGTGTCGACGGTGCCGGGTTCGATCACGCTGACGCGGACGCGTTCCTCGAGGAGTTCCTGGCGCAGGGACTCGGTGAAGCCGTTCAGGCCGAACTTGGTGAGGTTGTAGACGCTGCTGGCCGGGCGGGCGACGCGGCCGGCGGTGGAGCTGACGTTCACGATGTCGGCGACCCGGCGGGGTGACGTCGCGGCTGCGTCGATGAGGTAGGGGACCGCCGCATGTGTGACGTGCAGCAGCGCGGACACGTTGAGCGCGATCATGCGATCCCACTGGTCGGTCGTGGTGTGCAGGGCGGTGCCGAGCAGCATGATGCCGGCGTTGTTGATCAGGATGTCCAGGCGGCCGAGGCGGTCGACCGTGTCCTGCACCGCGCCGGACGCGACCTCCGGGTCGGTGATGTCGCCCTCCAGGACCGCGGCCCCGCGACCGTTGTCGGCCAGCTCGGCCAGCTCGGCCGCGAGTTGGTCGAGCCGGTCGCGGCGGCGGGCGATGAGCGCCACCGCGGCACCTCTCGCCGCGAGGCTACGAGCCGTCGCGGCGCCGATTCCGCTGCTCGCGCCTGTGACGAGCGCAACCGCCCCGGCCAGGGGCGTTTCAGTCATTGCCACGCCACGACACTCCTCCGGGCGTACGCCGGTCGCGCCAGGGAGTGTCCCTGGCCGACCGAGACCAGGGACCGGGCTAGCTGGTGGCAGCCTCGTAGTCGGTCCGCGGCAGCGCGCTCCGCAGTTGCCGGCGCGAGTTGATCGACAGCTTGTCGAAGATCTTGCGCAGGTGCCACTCGACCGTCCGCGGGCTCAGGAACAGCCGGGCTCCGACCTCCGGGTTCGACAAGCCGTCCCGCACCAAGAGGGCGATCTGCCGTTCCTGAGGAGTCAACTCGGCACCGGCCGACGACGACTCCGTCCGCTTGCGCACCTTCTCCCCGGTCGCGAGCAACTCCCGCCGTGTGCGTTCCGCGAACGCCTCCATCCCGATCGAGACGAACAAGTCGTACGCCGCTCGCAGTTCGGCGCGGGCGTCGACGCGACGACTCTGCCGGCGCAGCCATTCGCCGTACAGCAGATGCGCACGGGCCAGGTCCGGCCGCAGCCGGGTGGTGCTCAGTTGCTCGATCGCCTCGCGGTAGGCGGATTCGGCGCTTGGGCCTTTGCTCACCAAGCCACGGGCGCGGGCTTCCAGGCCCAATCCCCAGGGCTCGTGCGTGCCCCGGATCTGCACCTGGAGTCGCGCGAGTGCTTCGGTCGCCGCGCGTGGCTTGCCGCTCCGGACGGCGGCCTCGACCCACTCGCTGAGCGACCACGACGCCACGAAAAGCTCGGGGGTGTCGTCAGCGGCCAGCCTGGCCGACATCAAGGCTTCGTCGTGGCGGCCGAGGGCGTTGAGGACAATCGATCGGGTCCAGTGCGCGTACTGCACCGCGGTGCCCTGGCCCGCGGCCGTTGCCTCGGCGATGGTTTCCTCGATCAGGGCGAACGCGTCGCTCTCACGTCCCCGCAGTGCCGCGAGCACCAAAGCGCCGTACTGCGCAACCTGAGTGCCGGTGGCCTCCCGGACCGCGTCGGCCTCCGCCTTCAGCGATGCCGCTTCGGCGAAGTCGCCCTCCAGCGCGACGACCTGACCCAGTACATTCACGCCGACCGCGAGTACGGCGAGGGCGCCGGCGCTCCGGGCCACCTGCACCTGCCGGGTCGCCGCTCCACCACAGGCCTCGAAGTCCCACGCGAAGGCCGCGGCGGCGGTCCCGAGCCATCCCCAGCGCAGGACCTCCTCGGTCGAGACCTCACCTGCTGCGAACGCGCCGGCCGCCTGCTTCAGCAGCGGCAGCGCGTGGCCGCGGTCGTCGGTGAACAACAGCGCGAAGCCGTCGAGGAGCAGATCGGAGCCGCGTGCCGGGCCTTCGGCCGGGGGAGCCGCCCTGGCCGCCCGCGACACCTCGCGGAGATCCGCGGTCGTCGCCATCCGGCCGGCGAACAGTGCCGCGCCCCACGCGTCGAGATAGGTGTCCCGGGCAAGCCGTACGTCGAGCGGCTCGAGCGTCCGGGCCGCGCGGAGGAGCAGCGCGGGTGCGTCGCCGCCGCGCTGAAACGCGAACGCGGACTCCGCGCGAAGCAGATCGACCCGCGCACGCCCGAGCTCATCCAGGTCGCCGGCCCCGGCGGTGGCGAGGAGGCCCTGGGCGGTCTCGAACGCTCCTGCCTGCAGGCTGGCCTGGGCCGCGGCCAACGCACGCTCGGTCCGGCGGGCCGGGTCGCGGGTCAGGGCGACCGCACGCTGCAAGAAGGCGGCAGCGGCAGCGAATCCGCCCCGGGCCTGAGCCCGGTCGGCCGACCGCTCCAGCTCGACGGCGACGTCCTCGTCCGGTCCGGCTGCCGAAGCGGCGAGGTGCCAGGCCCGGCGGTCGGGGTCGACCGTCGAGTCGGTCACGTTCGCGAGGGCAAGGTGCACAGCGCGTCGCTCCGGCGGCGTCGCCGAGCCGTAGAGGGCCGACCGGACGAGCGGGTGGCGAAACGTCACACGTTCGCCGAGCGTGAGCAGACCGTCGATCTCGGCGAAGGCCGCGGCGATACCGAGCTCGTCGGCTGCTCGCCACACCAGCACCGGATCGCCCACCGGCTCGGCGGCCGCGACCAGCAGGAGCTGACGGGTCGGCGCCGGCAACGTGTCGGCCTGGCGCAGGAAGCTCTCCTCGATCCGGCCCGGCAACGTCTGCGTGCCCAGCAGCCCGAATCCACCGGCGAGTTGCGTCGCGGTCAGCCCGCGGGGGAGCTCGAGCAGAGCCAGCGGATTGCCGCCCGTCTCCGCCACGATCCGATCGCGAACCGGCCCGTCGAGCAGGAACCCGACCGCCGATCCCAGCAAGGCGCGGGCGTCGTCCTCCTGCAAGCCGTCGACGGCGAGTTCGGCGAGACCGTGCAACTCCTCGCGGACCTCCCGTGCCCCGAACAGAAGACCGACAGTCTCCGCGTGCACCCGCCGCGCGACGAACCCCAGCGTCTGCGCGGTCGCGGTGTCGAGCCACTGCGCGTCGTCGACGATGCACAACACCGGTCGCTCATCGGCCGCTTCGGCGATCAGACTCAGTACGGCGAGGCCGACCATGAACCGGTCCGGCGGCGGACCCGGCTGCAGCCCGAAGACGGTCGCGAGAGCCGTGCGCTGTGGGGTCGGCAGGTGGTCGACCCGACCCAGCAGCGGTCCGCAGAGCTGGTGCAGTGCGGCGAAGGCCAGTTCCATCTCGGACTCGACGCCCGCCGCGCGCAGAATGCGCATGTCCGGCGCGGCCGCGTCCGCCGCGTGCTCCAGCAGCGCTGACTTGCCGACTCCCGCGCCGCCCCGCACGACCAGCACCCGGCTCTCACCCGCGCGAACGGCCGCCAGCACGTCGTCGAGGACCTCGCACTCCGACCGACGCCCGAGCAGCCTCATGCTCCGCCCTCGCCCCCCAGCGATGATCCGCACGACGCACACCGGGCCAACCACGCCACACCTGTGCCGAACTCGCCCAGATTATGCCGAGCAGATCCCCTTTGACCACACACGCGGGAGGTCGATTGTCAACTCGCGAGGTGGGTTTTGAGGACGATCCCGCGCAAACTCGCCCGAGCAGGCGCTACTCCGACAGCGCGTTGGTGAGGAGGGCGACGAGGGCTTCGAGCTGGAAGTCGGCCGACGCCGCCACCTCGTCGTCGGACCCGTCCAGGGCGGTGGCCGCGAGGCCGGCCTTGGCGTCGATCAGGTCGGCGATCTTGGTGTCGATGGTCTGGGCGGCGATGATGCGCCACGCCGTGACCGGCTCGGCCTGACCGATGCGGTGGACTCGGTCGATGGCTTGGGTCTGCTCGGCGTTGGTCCAGGAGAGTTCGGCGAGGACGACGTTCGAGGCGACCTGGAGGTTGAGGCCGACACCTGCGGTCAGCAGGGAGCAGACCGCGATGGAGACGTCCGGGTCGTTGACGAAGGCGTCGATGTTCTTCTGCCGGGTCGTCCGGGACTGGTCGCCCCGGATCGAGGAGAAGCGGATGCCGCGCTCGGTGAACAGCTCCTCCGCCGCGTCCAGCACCTCGATGTGCCGGGCGAAGAAGACGACCTTGCCGACGCTGTGCGCGAGCTGCGCCGCGTAGTCGGCGGCAAGACCGGCCTTCGCGCGGCCGATCCGACGTACCAGGCTGAACACGTTCTCGCCGGTCTTGGCGCTGTCCCGGTCGGAGCGCTCCCAGCCGGCCACCCGGCGGACGAGGTCGTGGTCGATGCCGTCCACGGTGCTGCCGGAGGTCCGGGTCGCGAGGGCGGTCTCGTAGCGCGCGACGAGGCGGTCGGCGAGCTCGCGCTCGGCGTCGCGGATGGAGCGGCCGATGGCGCCGTCGAGCTCGACGGGCAGGTCCGCGATCCGGCGGGCCGGGATGTCGGCCGCGACGTCGACCTTGCGGCGGCGGACGATGCCCATGTCGATGACCCGCGCACGGGCGGCCGCCGAGAAGCCGGGATCGGCCGGTGTCAGGTCGGTCTCCTCGAGCGACTCCATCAGCTCGGCCCGCGGTCCGGTCTCGTCGATCCAGCCGAGGAACTCCCAGATCGCGGTGAAGTCCTCGATGTCGTTGATCAGCGGCGTACCGGTGAGTGCCATCAGCAACGGCCGCCCGGCGCGGGTCCGGATCCGCTCGGACAGCTGCAGCACGTTGCGCGACCGCTGGGACTTCTTGTTCTTGATGAAGTGCGCCTCGTCGACCACCATGCCGCGGAAGCCGAGATCGCCGAGCCAGCCGACGTGCCGGTCGAGCACCTCGTAGTTGACGATGACGATGTCGGCGAAGCCGTCGACGGTCTCGCCGTCGCCGTGGATCACCGTGGCGTTCCGCTTCGGTGTCCACAGGCCCGCCTCGCGGGCCCAGTTGGTCTTCACGACGTTCGGTACGACGACGAGCAACGGGTAGGCGCCCACGGCCCTAGCGGCGAGCAAGGCCTGCGCCGTCTTGCCGAGGCCCGGCTCGTCGGCGAGCAGGAACGTCCGGTGTCCGGCCGCGGCGGAGGCGATCAGGCGTGCCTGGTGCGGCATCAGTTCGAGGCCTTCGGCCGTCCGCAGCGTGGTCGGCTCAGGCAGGGACTTGCTGGCCGAGGCCGCCGCGTGCTCGAACGACCTCAGCAGCGGGGTGATCAGCTCCCAGCCGGCCAGTCGTCCCGGGCGGGGCGGACGGGCCGGGGCCGACGAGAAGTCGGGCGCGAGGAAGGGGTTGGCCAGCTGCCGCTGGACCACGGTCTGCGGCACGACCCGGCGTACGGTCGTGTCGGCAGGGGTCGTCGGACGGCTGACGGGCTCCTCGCGGGGCGGCTCCTGACCCCCTGCGATCAGCATCTCGCGCTTGAGTGACGCGGCTGCCTCCGAGATGACCGCGTCCTCGGCGAGCAGCCCGAGGAGCGTGGTCTCGCGGGCGGCGGACTTGGCCAGAATCGTCGCGATCCCGTCGAGCCGCCGCAGTTGCTCGGCGCGATACGCGTCGCTGGAGGCGTGGTCGGCGTTCACCCGGGACCGCTCCTCGCGGACGAGCAGCGCGACGACCTGGAACTTGGTCCGGACCGACGGCCGGACGTCGGCACGCTCGACCGCCGACTCGACCTCTCGGACGGCGCGGGCGAGCACCGGGAGCAGGCCGTCGGCATCGCGGGCGGGACGACGGCGCTGAGGAGCCGGTCGGGTAGCGCCGGACTGGCGCTGGCCTCGTCGGGCCAAAGAATCCTCCTAGGGACTGCCATGGCACCCCCGGCCATGGTGAAACGCGCACCGTACGGCGTGATGCCGTCGACGAGACGCCGTGTGTCCGACGAAGCCCACCGCGAGACTGGCTCAGCCCATCGCAAGGTGGTCGGTCCGTCGATTCCGACGAGACCGGCCAATGTGCGCGGGACCGATGACCATCAGTCGGTGGCCGTGAGCTCCAGCAGAATCCGCGGCGATCGGCGTCGCCGATGTCGGTGCGGTTCCAATACTAACCGCAGTCCGCCAGTCGGTGACCCCGGCGCCCCCACCTGGCGCGCTGGTTGTGTCATCTGTTCGTTGCTTGGCGGCCACCTGTTGTCCCGAGATCGCGCATACGTTCCGAGTGTTCCGTCCAAGCAGAAAGGCCCGAAATGATCAGGAAAAAGGCCGTCGTGGCCGCCTTCGCCGCGACCACGGTGATCGCCGCGGCAGGCATGGCTTCGGCCGCCGCCAGCGGCGCGTTCTCGTCGGCGCAGGGCGCGGAGGCGCACTCCGCGCCGCACGGGCCGAAGAACGTGATCTTCCTGTTGGGCGACGGCATGGGGACGCAGGAGATCACCGCCGCGCGCTACTACCAGGGTGTCCAGAACAAGCTGAACGTCGACCGGGCCCGGTACACCGGCTTCGACACGACGTGGTCGGTGAAGCCCGCCGCCAAGCCGCCGTACAAGCCCGACTACGACCCGGACTCGGCGTCGACCGGCTCGATGTGGGCGACCGGGACGAAGACGCTCGACGAGCGGATCTCGCAGGGGCCGAGCAGCGCCATCGACGTGCCGGGGAAGAACCTCACCACAGTCCTGGAGTTGGCCCAGAAGCGCGGCCTGAAGGTCGGAGACGTCTCGACCGCTGAGATCACCGACGCCACGCCGGCGGTGCTGACGTCGCACATCTCGCTGCGCGGGTGCCAGGGACCGGCCGATATGACCGCCTGCGCCAAGGAGACGAAGGCCGCGGATGGCCTGGGTTCGATCGCGGAGCAGCAGGTGGACCACAAGGTCGACGTCCTGCTCGGTGGTGGCCGCGGCCGCTTCGAGCAGACGATCACCGGCGGGCCGTTCGCGGGTAAGACGGTGGTCGACCAGGCCAAGCAGCAAGGCATCCAGTACGTGACCGACGCGGCCGGCCTGAACTCGGTGAAGAGCGGCAAGCCGGTGCTCGGCCTGTTCAATTCCAGCAACATGTCGCTGGAGTGGAGCGGCCCGGCCGCGGCGCTCGGCAAGGGCAACGCGGCGGCGGCGTGCAAGGAGAACCAGCGTCCGGCGAACGAGCCGAGCCTGGCGGACATGACCACCAAGGCGATCAAGCTGCTGGAGAACCGCAAGGGCTTCTTCCTGCAGGTCGAGGGCGCCTCGATCGACAAGCAGGACCACGCCACCAACGCCTGCGGCCAGATCGGTGAGACCGTCGCCTTCGACAAGGCGATCGGCGTCGCGCTCGACTACCAGCGCTCCCACCCCGACACCCTGGTGGTCGTCACCGCGGACCACTCGCACACCAGCCAGATCGTCGGCGAGGACGCGTCCGGCTCGGGTCTGCCGACCGGCTACTCGACCAACCTGACCACCAAGGACGGTCAGACGCTCAGCCTGACCTACGGCACCGCCGGCTTCGGCGGCGACGGCAAGGCTCCGGTCGGTACGCCGCCGAGCCAGCAGCACACGGGTTCCGTCGTACCGGTCTGGGCCCAGGGTCCCGGCGCCGACGCGGTCCTCGGCACGAACGACCACACCGACCTGTTCAAGGTGCTCCAGGGCCGGTGATAACATCGCCAAATGGCGATGACAGCGTCGACTGGTGTCGAGTCCGAGGTAGTCGACGAGGCGGCCGCGCTCTCCGCGGCCGCCTGTCTGTTTCACGGGTTCAGTGACTCGTCCAGGCTGGCGATCGTCCGGCACCTGGCGCTGGGGGAGCACCGGGTGGTGGACCTGACCGAGCATCTCGGTCTGGCGCAGTCGACGGTGTCGAAGCATCTGGCGTGTCTCCGGGACTGCGGTCTCGTCGAGTCCCGGCCGCAGGGTCGTGCGTCGCTGTTCAGCCTCACCCATCCTGTTGCGACCCTCGAGCTCCTCACCGCCGCCGAGCGCCTCCTGGGCCTGACCGGTGACGCGGTCGTCCTCTGCCCGATCTACGGCGAGGTGGCTCGGTCATGACCGAGCCGCTTCGGATCACGAGGGCTCCGACCGGCTCGTGGACCACTGACCCGGAGCAGCGGCGACGGCTCGGCCGACGGGCGCAGCTACTAGCGGGCGCCTCGGTGGCCTACAACATCGTCGAGGCGGCCGTCGCCGTCAGCGCGGGTCTCGTCGCGGGATCGGTTGCGTTGGTCGGGTTCGGCCTCGACTCGGTGGTCGAGGTCTCCAGTGGCCTGATCATCCTGTGGCAGTTTCGTCACCGGCTGCCCGAGAGCCGTGAGCACCAGGCGCTGCGTCTGCTCGCCGTCTCGTTCTTCGCGCTGGCCGCCTACGTGTCCTTCGAATCGGTCCGCGCTCTCGTCACCGGCGCCCATCCCGGCGTGTCCCCGGTCGGAATCGGCCTGGCGATCGCGTCGCTCATCGTGATGCCGTTTCTCTCCTGGGCCCAGCGCCGTACCGGCAAGGCCCTGGGCTCGAACGCCGTTGTCGCCGACTCCACCCAGACACTCCTCTGCACGTACCTGTCCGCCGTACTCCTCGTCGGCCTCGTCCTGAACGCAACCCTCGGCTGGACCTGGGCCGACCCCGTCGCCGGCCTGGTCATCGCAGCCGTCGCCATCCGCGAAGGCATCGAAGCCTGGCAAGGCAAAGGCTGCTGCTCACCCATCCCGACCGAAGCATGCAGCGACGGTTGCTGCGATTAGTCGCGGGGGA
The DNA here is from genome assembly GCF_054073265.1 of Kribbella sp. CWNU-51. Taxonomy (NCBI): domain Bacteria; kingdom Bacillati; phylum Actinomycetota; class Actinomycetes; order Propionibacteriales; family Kribbellaceae; genus Kribbella; species Kribbella sp. CWNU-51. The sequence goes on along the minus strand of NZ_JBSXMZ010000004.1, from coordinate 615,109 downwards.
GTAGGCCGTTGACCAGGGCTGGTCGCCGCTGCGCTGGTCGCATTTGCTGTCGTACGGCGTACGAACCCGGCGGTTCAGGTCGAACGTGACTTGGTTCCGTTGCGCGATTGACTAGGTTGGGTGGGTGGCGAAGCGCTGGTGGTGGGTGGCGGTCGGAGTCGTGGTCGTGGGCGTCTGGGCCGCGCGCCACGACGGCGACCGCAAGACCACGGACACCGCGGAGACCGCGACCGCCCAGCCCACTCCCTCGGCGGCGCCCCAGCGGACTGTCAGTACGACGCCCACCGCGAAGCCGTGGTATGACGACTACGACCCGGCCAACTTCGCCCCGCAGGTACGTCGGTACGCCGGTCAGGCCGGGATCAGTGCACAGTTGCTGATGGCAATCTTGTACAACGAGGCGTACAAGCCGCACGACCCGAAGTTCGAGCGCTCGTGGGCGCAGATCGACTCGGACCCCGCCTTCGGTATCGCGAACATGCATCGGGCCGCCTTCGACGACACCAAACGCGGGCGCGACTTCGCCGGCCGGAAGTGGGAGCAACTGCCCGACGATCCGGGCCTGGCGATCGAAGCAGCGGCCTGGCACCTGCACGACCTGGCCAAGCGGCTGCCTGACAAGCGAAGCCAGCGGTACACCAAGGACGAACTACTTGCCCTGGGCTACAACACCGGCGCCGGGAACATGCGGGCCTTCGCCAAGGGTGCGAAGGCCGGCACACAAGCCCAGTCCTACCTCGACCGCCTGCACGACAACTGGGACAAATCCGCCCGAGCCGTCGGGTGAGCAACCGGAGAGAAGAGGCAGTGTGAAGGACGATCAGGTGGAGTACGCGTCCGTGCTGGCTGTGGCCGACTGGCGTCGGCGGGTGTTCGCGCTCTACGAGGCAGTGCGGGCGGAGGGTGATCCGGCGAAGGCGCACGCGGTGTGGCAGGCGGGGCGCGACGAGTTGCTGATGACCCATCCCGCATCGCCGGTGGAAGATCGCGCGGCCTACAAGGGCGCTGAGATCGGGGCCTATCGGCCGGAGCTGCGCTTCGAGGTCGCCATCGACACGGATGTCGAGCCGGTGCGATGGGAGGTGCCCTCGGCAACGGATGGCGTGATCCCGTTCACCCGGGCCGGAGTCCTGCACGTGCCGACCGTGGGTGACCTGGATGTGTGGTGGCTCGAGTCGTACGGCGGTGGCCTGTTCGTGCCGGTCAAGGACTCGCTCGCCGGTCAGCTCACGTACGGCGGTGGGCGTTATCTGCTCGACACGGTCAAGGGCGCGGACCTCGGCGGCGACGTCCGCGAAGGCTGGCTCGTCGTCGATCTGAACTTCGCCTACAACCCCTCGTGTGCCTACAGTCCGCTCTGGACGTGCCCGCTGGCACCGACAGGCAACACCGTGGCAGCGGCATTGCCCGTCGGCGAACTGACGAGGTCGTAGGTCAACTCCCTCCGACCTCGAGCGCTGTCAGCAGGACCAGGACCAGAGTCGCGAAAGCGAACAAACCGTGGCCGCCGACGACCGCCATGGGAAAGTGACGCTCCGCCGGCGCGTCGGCGGACGGTGCGTCAGTCCGCTTCCGGTACGTCGGCAGCCAGCGGAAGAACATGGTGTAGCCGAGAAGGGCCACGGGTAGCAGGAGGACGAAGGCGATCCAGGCCAGTGCATCGCTGTCGACGATCAGGTAGATGATCCACAGCACCAGGCCGATCGCGGCCAGGGCGAAGTGGCCGAAGATCAGTGCCGGCGGGAAGTGGCTCGAGCTCGGCTTGCGAGGGCCGCCGTTGCTGATCCAGGTGTACAGCAGGAAGAAGCCGCCGAGCGCGGTGATCAGCCACGTGACGAGTGCTGCGATACCCATGTCATCTCCTCGGCTCGAAGCCTTCGGCTTGGTCATGCTCCTCGGCGACGCGGACGCCGTACCGGAACGCCAGCTTGCCCCCGAGATAGCCCGAGACCATCAGGGCTCCGAGGCTGACCGCGGACAACACGATCGGGCCGACCGGGACCTGGTCGGCCTCGGATCCACGGCGCCACAAGGCATTGACGACGTACGCGACGGTGACGGCGACGTTGAGGATCAGGTGGACGAGGCCGGTGCGGAACGCGGGGGTGCCCGACGGGATGGCGAAGAAGTCGAGCAGACCGACGCTCGCGGCCGCGACGGCGCCGACGATGCCGATCACGATCAGCCAGACCGACGCCTGCACCAGGAACGCGGCGTCCGCCACCCGCGACCCGATGTCGAAGACGAAGCTGGCCACCCAGGCGCCGATCGGGATCGTCACCAGGATCGGATGGAACGGATGACCGTACGGACCGGTCAGCAACGCACTCACCGGACGCTTCGCCGCAGCGGACCGATCGGACACCGGCACCTCCCTATTCCACTAATGGAGTTTGGTCTTATTGCGGATCGCAGGTCAAGGGCTGAAGGGCAACCGCGGATGCTTTTCGCCAATGATGATGTCCGTTATGGTGGGTCGGTGAGAGCACGGGGGAGCGGAGCGGACGCGACGATCCAGGCGGTGTCGGTGCTTAGCGACGACACCAGGCGCCGGATGTTCGACTTCTGCCGTCGGGCCGGCAAGGCGATCAGCCGGGACGAGGCGGCGGCCGAGGTGGGGATCTCGCGGAAGCTGGCCGCGTTCCATCTGGAGCGCCTGGTCGATGCCGGTCTGCTGCGGGCTCATTACGACCGTGCCGGCGGGATCCGCAGGGTCGGCCGGGCGCCGAAGATGTACGAGCCGGCCGCGACCGACCTGCAGGTGTCGATCCCGCCGCGCCGGCCGGACCTGCTCGCCGAGATCCTGCTCGACGGCGTCCTCGATCAGGACGACGTCAGTCCGCTGGAGTCGGCGCGCCGGGCAGCCTTCCGGCACGGCGAGCGGGTCGGCGAGGAGGAGCGGGTTCGGACCCGCCCGGGCCGCTTGAGTGCCGAGCGGGCGCTGACGGTGTCCGAGGCGACGTTGGCGAGCGTGGGCTTCGAGCCGGTCCGCCCACGAGCGGGCTGCGTCCGGTTGCAGAGTTGCCCGTTCCACCCGCTCGCGCAGTCACAGCCCGAGGCCGTCTGCGGCATCAACCATGCATTCGTGAGCGGAGTGGTGTCCGGCCTCCAGGCGACGGCCATCCACGCCGTACTGGATCCCGAGAGTGGCGAGTGTTGCGTCGAGCTGACCGCGGACTGACACCTACGAGCGGTTGGTGCGGCGGAGTTCGGGGAGGACCTCGGTGCGGTAGAGGTTCATCATGTCGATCGAATGCGGCCCCATGTTGGCGACATAGACCTCGTCGAAGCCGGCCTCGACGTACGGCGTGAAGGCGTCGACGTGGACGTCCGCCTTCGGTCCGCAGGCGACGGACTGCGCGGTCGCCTCCTTGGTCACCAGTCGGCTGGCCTGCTCGAAGTGCCGAGGGGATGGCAACACCTGCGCGAGCTCACCCGGGAGGCCCGAGTTGGCCCAGATCCGGTGCGCCTGCTCGACACCTTCGGCCTCGCTCGGCGCGTAGCTGACCTTGAACCCGGCCTGCGCCGGCTTGTCCCCGCCGCCGTTGTGGCGGAACCGCTGCAGCAGCTCGGCGTCCGGCGTCGTGGTGATGTAGCCGTCCGCGATCCGCGCCGCGACATCCGTTGCCTCCGGCCCGAATCCGGACATGTAGATCGGCAGCGGCGCCTCCGGCCGGGTATAGATCCGGGCGGTGTCGACCGTGTAGTGCTTGCCGTGGTGTGAGACGAACCCCTCCTCCGTCCACAGCCGGCGCATGATCTCGACCGCTTCCTCGACCATCTCGAGTCGTACGTCGATGGTCGGCCAGACGGACCCGACCACGTGCTCGTTGAGTGCCTCGCCGGTGCCGATACCGAGCGTGAACCGCCCGTTCAGCAGTACGGCGCTCGTCGCGGCAGCCTGCGCTATGACCGCCGGATGGATCCGCACGGTGGGACACGTGACAGCCGTCGTCACCGGCAGCTCACAAACCTGGGAGATCGCACCGATGGTCGACCAAACGAACGCGCTTTGCCCCTGCTCGTCGTTCCACGGATGGAAGTGGTCGCTGATCCACAGCCCGTCGAACCCGGCCTCCTCGGCAAGCCGCGCCTGCTCGAGCAACTCGGACGGCGTGTACTCCTCACTGGACAGGAAATACCCGATCTTCACAGTTCTCCGATCACTCGCTTTCCCACCGAGTGCCCGCCCGCCGAGCTTTCATGCGGTCGTCGAGTGGTGGGAGCAGAGCACGGACGGGCTACACGATTCCTGCCGCCGGAGACGTTGCGGAGCCGGCCGGCGGCCGATACGGGCTGCCCTTGCTGCCAACGGGGTCGACCTCCGCATGCAGCACGACGCTGACACCTTGTTGCCACTTGGCGTGGGCGGGGCGGGTGCGAAAGACTGCTTCGATGTCTGCTGAGTACGCCGGGAGTGACCAGTTCCGTGGTGCCCGCATCCGGTCGAGTGAGCTCGCCGGGCTCGAGATCCGCGATTGCGAGGTCAGCGGTCTGAAGATCGTCGATTGCTACGGGAGCGACGTCTCCCTCGGCGGCGACTTCGAGCGTGTTGTCGTCAACGACGTCGACGTGACCGCCTACGTCGAGGCCGAGCTCGACCGGCAGTACCCCACGCGGGCACTCGCGCGTGGGGCCGTGTCCCCCGACGACTACCGGGCGGTCTGGGATGCCATCGAGACGATGTGGCAGGCCACGCACGACCGCGCCCGGTTGTTGCCCGAGGCAAAGTTGCACGAGCAGGTCGACGGCGAGTGGTCGTACGTCGAGACCCAACGACACCTGCTGCACGGCAGCGATGCCTGGCTCGGCAATGCTGTGCTCGAGGAGGAAGCGCCGTATCACCCGTTGGGCTTCCCCATCGGCGGGATGGCGCCCGAGGCGTCGGCGAAGCTCGGCCTCACCCTCGAAGCCACCCCGACGCTCGACGAGGTGCTGGCGGCGCGGCACGCCCGCATGGCCACGATGCGGCGTGTCGTCGACGGGCTCACCGAGGCCGAGCTCGATCGGGTCTGTGGTCGCAAGCCGGCGGACTCGTATCCCGACCAGGAATACGTCGTGCGCCGCTGCCTCAAGGTGGTGCTCAAGGAAGAGGCCGAGCATCACCGTTATGCGGTGCGCGACCTCGCCGAGCTCGAGGCCGGTGCCTGAACCGGCTGAGGGGCGTTCGCGGCGGATGCGCGAGGTTGTTTGCGCCGTTTGGGGTGGGGCACCGGAGGTCGTGCACGGGGAGTTCAGCCGCCGGGTTCCGCCCGGCCGGAGAGATGGGAAGGACCATGGGTCTCATTCTGTGGATCATCGCTGCGATCCTCGTCATTTCGGGAATCGTCTCGCTCTTCCGCGGCCAGTTGCTGTGGGGCGCGGCACTGATCGTGATCGGCCTGCTGGTCGGTCCCGGGGGCGTAAGCATCTTCACCTGACCCGCTACCAGATCTGGTCGCCCTCACGTCGCCCCGGCGTGAGGGCGACCTCCTGTTACGTGAGGAGGCCGGCTGCGGCGCGCAGGTCCTTGACGAAGTCGGCGAAGTCGCGCCGGAACTCCTGCGAACGGACCACCGCGGACGGATGGACGGTCGCGACCGCGGCGCGGCCGTCGGGGAGTTCGACTCGCTCGCCGCGGTGTTCAGTGACCTTGAAGCCGGTTCCGAGCAACGAGCGCGCGGCCACCGCGCCGAGGATCAGTACCAGCTCGGGCTTCACGATCGCGAGCTCGCGGTCCAGCCACGGGTGGCACGCGACGATGTGGCCGACGGCCGGGGTCTTGTGGATGCGGCGCTTGCCCTGGCGTTCGAAGCGGAAGTGCTTGACCGCGTTGGTCAGGTACACCTCCGAGCGGTCGATGCCGGCCTCCGCCAGAGCCTTGTCGAGCAGGCGTCCAGCCGGCCCGACGAAGACGTGACCTTCCTTGTCCTCGACGTCGCCGGGCGTTTCACCGACCAGCATCATCCGGGCCCGGACCGGACCTTCGCCGGGCACGACCTGCTCGGCGTACTCCTGCAGGTCACACCCGCGGCAGTCCGGTAGCGCCGCGCGCAGCTTCCGGATCCCGCCGTCCTGCGGGACCCATCGCGCTGCTCCGGCGAACTCGTCGGGTTGCATGCTTCACCAGTACCCGACTCCGGTCAGTCTCAGCCGCCGTCGGGATCCAGCGCCTGGCGGATGATGACCAGGGCGAACAGCACGAGGGTCAGCGCGTGGACGACCGTGCACCACAGACAGATGGCGTCGATCTGGAACAGTTCGGCCCAGATCAGGTAGCAGACGAAGATCACGCCGACGACGACGGCGATCAGCCGGAGGCGGCTCGGCCAGGGGGACGACGTACGCCACATCGGAGGCAGTGAGAGCGCTGTCATGCCGGCGAAGAAGGCCAGGCCGAGCAGGGCAACCGGAATGCCGAAGACCTTGGAGTACTGACTGCTGGTGACCTTGGCGCAGTTGACCACCCCAGTGTTGGGGCAGGCCAGTGTGGTGCCGGCGGTGAAGTGCTCATAGGTCAGGTACGACGCGACCGCGAGACCGGCGATCGACAGGACCAGGGTGGTCCAAGGGATCCAGCCGAGCCCGGCCGTGGTCTTCTCGGAGCGCTGTGTGGTGCCGCTCATCGCTCAGCTGCCCCCGAGCTTGCCCGCGGCACCGGTGACGGCCTCCGTCGAGCAGACGTTGGCCGGCTGGTTGTTGGTCATCTTGCAGATCGCGGCGGTGTAGACGTTCGCGGAGCCGATGACGGCCTTCGCGATCGGGTTGGACGGGTCCTTGAGCGCGTCCGCGACCTCGGCCTGGGTCTTCCCGGCCAGGACCTCGGGGCTGTACGTCGCGCCCGACGCCACGAACTTTCCGCCGAGATCGATGAACGGGATCGAGCCGCCGGTCTTCACGTACGGCGGCGCGTTGTAGGTGTCGAACGTCTTCTGATCCTCGGCCGTCGGGGTGTCGAGCGGCGCGTACTGGCCGTTGACCTGCTCGTTCGTGGTGGTTTCGACGCCGGTGAAGGCGAGGTACTGACTGGTGAAGGTGGCGCCGTGGAACGAGAGGGTCGGGGTGTTCGGATACACGTCGCTCCCGGAGGAGTGCGTCGTACCGAGGTTGCTGAAGGTGCCGAACCGGGACAGTGCGACCGTGACCGGCCACCGCTCGGCCGCGCAGAACGGGCAGTACTCGGCGCCGATGTAGAGGACCTTCGGCTTGCCCCCCGACGTCAGGGGCGGAGCGGTGATGGGCGACGGTGCGGCCTGGACGCCGGCCGAGCCGACCGCGGCGAAGGTCGACTCCGGGATCGAGGACAGCGCGGTCACGATCTGGCTGTCGGCGGCACCCGACGGTCCGGTCGTGGTCTTCTTTCCGCCACCGGCCAGACGGACGGCGACCAGCCCGCCGACGATGACGATGACGACCACGACGGCCCCGACCGCCAGCAGCAGCCGCCGGCGTCGCTCCGCCCGCTGCTGAGCGGCCAGTTGCGCCGCGATCCGCTCGCGGGCCTTGGCCTTCTGCTCGACACGCCTACTCATGACTCTCCTTCGCTCGCCACGCCTGGTCCGATTCGGCGCCCATCAAGGACAACTGCTGATCGCCCGCGGAAGTTCCGTGCCTCTCCGTCACCGGGAGATTACAGAAGTCGGGAACGACGACCGATAGGTGGTCAGGCTGTCCGAGGGCGGCGCTAGGTTGCCGGCATGGATTGGCAGAGATGGCATAACGATTATGACCAGCCGGGGTCGGGTCTGGCACGGCGGCTGGCAGTGGTTCAAGGGCAAGTGCGGGCCGCGTTGGACCGGGCGCCGGCTGGTGCGGTGCGGGTGATCAGTCTTTGCGCTGGGCAAGGACGGGATGTGCTCGATGTGATGGCCGAGCATCCGCGGCGTAGCGACATTCGGGCCAGGCTGGTCGAGTTGGACCCGCGGCTCTCGTCGTTCGCCGACGAGAGGGCACGAGACCTCGGCCTGCAGGGCCAGGTCGAAGTGGTGACCGGGGACGCCGCACTGATCGATCAGTACGGCGGGATGGCGCCGGCCGGCGTGGTGCTGGTGTGCGGGGTCTTCGGCAACATCTCGGACCAGGACATCGAGGCCACGATCGACGCGTGTCCGCAACTGTGTGAAACCGGCGCGACGCTGATCTGGACGCGGCACCGCGAGGATCCGGACCTGGTCCCGCAGATCTGTGCGTGGTTCGAGGCGCGGGAGTTCGAGCGGGTGTGGGTGTCCGATCCGGACGCGGGCTTCGGTGTCGGCGTCCATCGCTTCACCGGCGAACCGCGACCACTGGTCCCGGGCCGAACCTTGTTCAGCTTCGTCAGCGGCCGAGTCTGACGCCGGTCAGCTCGTCCAGGGGCGCAGCTTCTCCGGGTTGCGGACCGCCCAGATGTTCGTGATCCGGTCCGCGGCGATGTCGAACGCGATCACCGTCTCGGTGACGCCTTCGAACTCGATCACCAGACCCGGCTGGCCGTTGACGGTCCGTTCCACCAGCGTGCGGCCGTAGTCCAGGACCGGCAGGCCGGTGAAGTACTGCGCGACGTTCGCACCACCGTGGACCGGCTCGAGCGCGGCGATCACGACGCCGCCGCCATCGGCGACCGCGGTGACGTCGGGGTCGAGCAGATTGACGAGGGTCGCGATGTCGGTGGCCTCCCACGCCTCCTTGAACTGGCGAATGAGCTCGGCGCGCCGGGCCGTCGGCGGTGCGGGGGTCTGCGCCTCACTGATCCGGCGCCGGGCCGAGGACGCCAGCTGACGGCACGCCGCGGGGGTCCGGCCGACGATCTCGGCCACTTCGGGGAACGGGTACCGGAAGACGTCGTGCAGGATGAACGCGACCCGCTCGGCCGGCGTCATCGCGTCGAGGACGACGAGGAACGCCATGTTCACCGACTCGTCCAGCGTGACTCGATCGGCCGGGTCGGTGCCCGCCTGCCAGTCGGCGTTCTCCGGCAGGGGCTCCGGGATCCATTCGCCGACATACCGTTCGCGCCGGACCCGGGCCGAGCGCAGCAGGTCGAGGCAGATCCGGCTCGCGACCTTCGTCAGCCAGGCGCCGGGGGAGTCGATCGCCTCTTGCTCACGGTTCGGCATCGCGTACCACCGGGCGTAGGTCTCCTGGACGGCGTCCTCCGCGTCGGCGAGCGAGCCGAGCAGCCGGTAGGCGAGGTTGATCAGCTGCCGCCGCTCGCTCATGATCGCGCTCAGGCCCGGCTCGACCTGGTCGTCCCCGGTCATGGTGCTTCCCTTCGTCGGTTCCGCCTCTCCTCGGTACGACGAAACGCCGTACCGAAGTGTGAGGTCATCACAGTCCGGCCGACCGTTCCGTCGTACTGATCATGACTACACAACACGCAGATGAAGCAGACATCCGGGACCGGATCAACACGCTGGTCGGCGCTATCCGGACCGGTGACATGGGGGCCGTGAAGACGATCTTCGCGCCGCACGTGGTCTCGTTCGACATCGAGGCGCCGCTGCGGCATCTGGGCGCGGAGGCGAAGTGGCGGAACTGGGAGAAGGTCTTCTCGATCTATCAGTTGCCGCTCGACTACGAGGTCCGCGACCTCACGGTGCTCGTGGATGGCGACCTTGCGGTCGTGTTCGCCGTCAACCGGATCAGCGGCACGCTGGTGAACGGTCCCAAGACCAACCAATGGGTCCGTTGGACGGCCGCCTGGCAGCGGATCGACGGCCAGTGGATGGTCGTCCACGACCAGGTCTCGGTGCCGACCTACTTCCCCGAGGGTCGCGCGGCGCTGGACCTCACGCCCTGAGCCAGGCAGGCCATGGGCGGAGCGCGCCGGCGGTCTCAGCCAGAGCCGTCAGCGCTTCGGCCGTGGTGGGCCGCCGGCCGGGCTGCGGCGCGATCAGCCCCTGCAGGCTCGCGGGCAGCTCGGCGCCCGCCTCGGCGAGGGTCTGGCCGAGGCTGTAGAGATCCATCGCGACGGACACCGGCTCGCACGCCTCCTGCTCGGGGGAGGCGTACCCGACGGTCCCGACCGGGTGACCCGCCGGTTGCTCGCTGCCGATCCGGCGAGCGCTGCCGAAGTCGATCAGGACCGGGCGGGCGTCGCGAAGGACGATGTTGTCCGGCTTGACGTCCAAGTGGGCCAGACCGCGGTTGTGGAGCGCCATCAGTGCTGGGAGCAGTTGCGCGCCGAGCAGCGCGGTCTCTTCGGCGGTCAGTACGCCGTTCTCCTCGAGCTCCTCGGTCAGCGTCGGGCCGTCGACGTACTCGAGCAGGACGTGTGGGATCGGGTCGCCGGTGCCGTCGGCCAGCAGACGTGGGAGGGCCGGGTGGCTGTTTCCCGCCAGGGCGGCGGTCTCCCGCTGCAGCGACTTCGTCGCGCGGGGATGGTGGATCTGATGCGGACGGGCGGCCTTGAGTACGGCGGGGGACCACAACGCGACCGACCAGACCAGCCAGGTCTCGCACCGGTGGCCGACGCCGAGACGCTCCAGTGCGAAGGTCCCGCCCGGCAGCTCGCAGCCCTCGGCCCAGTCCCAGACGGCCAGTCCGTCGTCGGTGTCGACAATCATCGGTCCGCCTCTCTACTTTTGGCCGGGCCTTCGGCGCCGGCGGGTCATGGGGCCTTGGCTCATGACCGTGAAGCCTGCCGCCGGCTGAGGGCCGGCGGCAGGCTGGTGGGTCAGCCGCGGGAGCGGCTGCGGGAACGGCTGCGGCTGCGGGAGCGCGAGCGGCTGCGGGACCGTCCGTGGCCGTGGTGCATGACCGGCTTGATGCGGAGCATGGTGGTCACCTCCTTCCACTGAGTTGGTGTTCGTGCAGGGTGACGACCCGGTCGGCGATGGCCGCCAGGTCGCGATCGTGGGTGACCAGCAGGACCGTGCGTCGCGCGGTCGTGGTCCGGATGGCCTCGATCACCGCGGCCGCGGAGACCGGATCAAGGGACGCGGTCGGCTCGTCCAGCAGGACCATCGGCGCGGATGAGACGGCGGCCCGGGCCAGGGCGACCCGGCGGCGCTGACCGCCGGACAGCCGGACACCGCTCTCGCCCAGCGGTGTGTCGTACCCGTACGCCAACCGTCCGGTGAATTCGTCGACCAGCGCCGCCTGCCCGGCCGCGATGACACCCGCGCGGGTCGCGTTCTGGTTGCCGAAGGCAATGTTCTCGGCGACCGTCGCGTCCAGCAGCCACGGGTCCTGCGGGACGAACGCGAACCGGTCCCGCAGGCTGCGCTGGTCGCAGTCCCGGACGTCCACGCCGTCGATCAGGATCCGTCCGGCGTCCACGTCGTACAGGCGGAGCAGGAGGTGCAGCACGGTGCTCTTGCCGATCCCACTCGGTCCGAGCAGGCAGACGGTCTCGCCGGCCGCGATGTCGAGGTCGAAGTGATCGAGCACCGGCTGACCGGTCTCATAGCCGAACGAGACCCGCTCGAACCGTACGCCCGACCGCAGTGCCGGGGCCGGCCGAGCGTCGTACCGATCCTCGACCGCCTCGTCGCAGTGCAGGATCTCGCGGACCCGCGCCGCACTGGCACCGGCCTTGGCGAGTACGACGGACAGCCGGGTCAGGCCGCGCACCGGGGAGTAGAGGTCTCGCAGGTAGGCGAGTACGACGAGCAACTGACCGACCGTGAGCGCTCCGGACAGCACGTGCCGTCCACCGATCACCAGCACCAGGGCGGCGCCGATCGCCAGCACGACATCGGCCATCGGGGTCCAGCGCGCGTCCACCTCGATCGCTCGCAGCTCGACATCGAGTACGGCGCGATTCCGGGTGCCGAAGATCGCGGCGGCCCGGTCGATGCGCCCGAAGGCCTGCACGGCGCGGACGTTCCGCAACAGATCGGTCGTTGCCCCGGCCAACCGTCCCGACTCGGTCCTCGCATCCTGCTGGGCGACTCGGATAAGCCGACGCTGCCGGACAGCCAGCGCGCCGAGCACCGGTGCGACCGCCAGGCCGATCAGGGCGAGCTCGGGGTCGAAGGCGAACAACAGCGCGAGGACGCCGGCGAGCATCACCGCATCGGGCAGGAACGAGGTAGTCACCGCGACCACCGCGTCGAGCACCCGACCGACATCCGTGGTCAACCGGGACACCAGCTCGCCGCTGCGCATGCGGTCGTGCCACCGCAGGGACCGCGTCATCGTGCGCTGGAACATCGTCGCGCGGAGTGAGGCGCCGATCCGCTCGGCCGCACCTTCGACGCTCCGCAGACTCGCCATATCGAGCAATCCGATGATTGTCGACAAGAGGACGCTGCCGATGGCTGCCAGTCCCAGGACGACGACCGGATTCGCCGCGGGATCCGGCCCGAGGGCGTGATCGACCGCGAGGGCCAAGGGCCACGGACGGACGAGAACCGCGCCGACTCGCAGTACGACGAACCCGGCCGCGAGGGCGAGTGCAGGGAACTGCACTCGGGCGGCAGGCCCGGCGACGGCGAGTGAGAGCGGAAGCTTCATGCCGACAACCGTCGTCGCCGGCTGGTCGGCTTCGGTAGTGCACCTTGGTACTACGACTGTCGTCGGGCTGCCGCGCGGCGCCGGGCAACCCCTACGATCCCAGGCATGGTGAGACTGCGACGCTCGCGCACGGACCGTGGGCCGATCTCGACGGTCGGGCTGCTGGTGCGATTCACCGCGGCCGGACTGATCGTGCTGCTGTCCCTGGCCGCGCTGATCGCGCTCGTGGCCCGTCAGGCCGGCGTCGAGCAGGCAAGGGAGTCGGCTCGCCAGGTGACCTTTGTGACCGCGCGCGGGGTGGTCGAGCCGCGCCTGGACGCGGGGGTGATCGCCGGACAGCAGGCCGCCTTGCGGTCGTTCGACACGGCGATGCGGAAGTACGTGCTGCAGGGATCGCTCGTCCGGGTGAAGTTGTGGAATGCCGACGGCCGGATTGTCTACTCCGACGAAAGCCGCCTGATCGGTCAGCAGTTCCCACTGGGCCCGGAAGAGGAGGCCGCTCTGCGGCAGCAGGGGAGCAGCGCGTCGGAAGTGAGCGACCTGAGCCGGCCGGAGAACCAGTTCGAGATCCCGTACAAGAAGCTGCTCGAGGTGTACGTCGGGGTCCGGGGGCCGCAGGGGGAACCCATGCTGTTCGAGGCGTACTTCCAGTACCAGGCGGTGAGCGACGCCGGAAAGGCTGCCTGGCAGCGGTTCGCACCACCCGCGCTGGGTGCGTTGCTCGTGCTGGAGCTGGTCCAGATTCCGTTCGCCTGGTCGCTGGCCCGGCGGGTGCAGCGGCAACAGCGGGAGCGGGAACGGCTGCTGCAGCACGCTGTCGACGCCTCGGACGCCGAGCGTCGGCGGATCGCGGGGGAGTTGCACGACGGCGTCGTACAGGAGCTCACCGGGCTGAACTACGCGTTGGATGCCATGCGGCTGGGGAATCCGAGCGAAGGGCAGCGAGCGGACTTGATCGCGGAGAGTGCGGGGAGGTTGCGCGCGAGCATCGGGTCGCTCCGGTCGTTGCTGGTCGACATCTATCCGCCGAACCTCGCCGAGGAAGGACTCACGTCGGCGTTGGCGGAGTTGGCGGCGGGGCTCGAGCGGACGGGGGTTGACGTACGGCTCGAGACCGATGGGGTGGAGGAGTTGCCGCCGGCTGCCGCGGCGTTGTTGTTCCGGGCGGCGCAGGAAGTCGTGCGGAACGTGGCCGCTCACAGCGGTGCGCGTGAGGTGCTGATCAAGGCGCAGCGGGTCGACGGCCGGGGAGTGCTGATTGTCGACGATGACGGCCGCGGGTTCGACGAATCGCGACTCGATGAGCGGAGCAGCAACGGGCACCTCGGGCTACGCTCGATCGGCGACCTGCTCGCCGAGTCGGGTGGCACGCTGACGGTCCGGGCCGCTCCCGGGCAGGGGACACGGGTGGAAGCCGAGGTGCCGGTGTGATCCGGGTGCTGATTGTCGACGATCATGCGATCGTGCGGACCGGCCTGTCCCAGCTCCTCGGTACGGCGGACGACATCGAGTTGGTCGGAGCCGCGAGTGACGGTGCCGAGGCGGTGACGATGGCGGCCGAGTTGCGGCCGGACGTCGTACTGATGGATCTGTCGATGCCCGGGACGGACGGGATCTCGGCGACCGGGCAGATCGTCGCGGCCGATCCAGGCGTGCATGTGCTCGTGCTGACGTCGTTCAGCGATCAGGCTCGGATCCTGGATGCGCTGCAGGCCGGAGCTGAGGGGTATCTGCTGAAGCACAGCGAGCCCGAGGTGATCCTGGCCGGGGTGCGCGAGATCGTCGCCGGCGGATCGCCGCTGGATCCGAAAGCGGCGCGTGTCCTGCTGACGAACCGGCGGAGCCCAGGTCCGGAGACGAAGCTGACCGATCGTGAGCAGGAGGTGCTCGACATGGTCGGCGCCGGTCTGCCGAACAAGACGATCGCCCGCCGGCTCGGCATCAGCGAGCGCACGGTGAAGGCCCACCTGACGAACGTGTACCAGCGGCTCGGCGTGACGGACCGCACCCAGGCCGCGCTGTGGGCTCAGCGCCAGCGCCGGGACGAGTAGGTACTAGTACCAAGGTCCGATAGCGCCGGCCGGGTAGCTGCGACAGCATCGAGGCATGGACTCGGAAGACCTGCGCCGCCGCCCCGTCGTACTGCGCACCAGCGGAGCCGACGCGGAGCCGCAACGCCGCCCGGTGCGCTACCTCGCCTGGGCCGGCACCGGCTTGCTGGGCCTGGTCGCGGCAGCCGGGCTGGTCGCCGGAGGTACGGCGGTCTGGTCCGCCTTCGATCCTGGTACGCCGGGCCGGTCGCCCGCGCCACTGTGGTTCCCGCCACCGGAGAACATCACTCCCCAGAGCGCGAAGGTCACCCCGACCCCGGACGACCACGGCGGCGACCGCACCCGCACGCCCGGCCCCAGCACCGCGACCACCGAACCCGGCGACGACAAGGGCGGCGACCGGACCGCCACCAACAAACCGACCTCAGGCAAGTCGAGTTCAGGGTCGCCGACCTCGGGGACGCCGACCTCAGGAAACAGCGGCTCGGGCAAATCCGGCTCGGGGAAGTCGTCCGACGACGGCGCCGGCCACCGCTGAGGTCAGCTCACCCGTGGACTGCCGGCAACGATCTGGGTCCCCGCGACGCCCGCGATCACCGCGGCCGCATCGTCCAGAGAGCCGATGGCGGCCCGGCCCTTGGTCGCTTCCACGAACCGGCCGGCGGCGGTGACCTTCGGCCCCATCGATCCCGCGGGGAAGCCGAGCGCGGCGAGGTCCGCGATCCCGATCTCGTGCAACGGACGTTGGGTCGGCGTCCCATAGTCGAGATAGACCGCCGGCACATCGGTCAGCATCACCAGCAGATCCGCCCGGAGCTCCGTCGCGATCAGCGCCGCGGTCAGATCCTTGTCCACGACGGCATCGACCCCGGCCAACCTCGCGGCACCTTCGAGCACTGGGACGCCTCCGCCGCCGGCCAGGATCACGGTGACGCCGTTGCGGAGGAGGATCTCGGCAGCGTCGAGCTCGACGATCCGGCGCGGCTCGGGTGACGCGACGACGCGGCGCCACTCGACGCCGTCCTGGTGGAAGGTCCAGCCTGTCGTCGACCCGAGCAGGCGCGCGTGGTCCTCGGGATATCCGGTCCCGACGTACTTCGTCGGCGTACCGAACGCTGGATCGTCGGCGGAGACGACGGTCTGCGTGACCAGGGTGACCGCCCGGCCGGGCAGGCCCGCGTTGGTCAGTGCCTGCTGGATCCAGTAGCCGATCACGCCCTGGGTTTCGGCGACCAGGTCGCTGAGCGGATACGGCTTGGTCAGGCCCGGGTCCGCCGTGCTCTCCAACGCCAGCAGCCCGACCTGCGGTCCGTTCCCGTGCACGATCACCACCTCGTGCTCGGCCGCCACGACCGCCAACGCCGGCGCCGCCACGGCCAGATGGGCCACCTGCACCTCTGCATCCGGCCGTTCCCCGCGCCGCAACAACGCATTCCCCCCGAGCGCGATCACCATCCGCATACCTTCAGCGTGACACGCACACCCAGCGAGTTCGCGCACTCACAGACCGTGTGGTTGGGAATGTGCACGCGAACGGGCTCAGCTGCGCGGCTCGGCGAGTGGCACGCGCAGTTCGAGAACGGTGCCATGCGGCTGATTCGTCTCGAGCCGCACGGCACCGCCGAGTACCTCCGCCCGCTCCTGGAGGTTGCGGAGTCCGCTGCGGTGGTCTACCGCGGCCACGCCGACGCCGTTGTCGGCAACCCGGCTGATGACCTCGGTCGCGGTCGCCGTGACGTCGACGGTCACCGCGGTGGCTTCGGCGTGGCGTACGACGTTCGAGAGCGACTCACGGACCGCTGCGAGGATCTCGGGACGGACCTCCAGCGGTACGACGGCATCGAGCGGGCCGGTGCAGGTCAGCTCGGCGCGGAAGCCGAGGGGTCCGGAGTACTCGGAGACCAGCGCCTGGAGGTCGGATCGGAGCGAGCGGCGAGCCGGGTGGTGGTGCAGCTCGAAGATCGCCGCGCGCAGGTCGCGGATGGTGGAGTCGATGTCCGCGATGGCGCGATCGATGCGTTCCTGGACCTCGGCGTCCACCATCCGGTGAATGCCCTGCAATTGCAGCCCGGTCGCGAACAGGCGCTGGATCACCAGGTCGTGCAGATCCCGGGCGATCCGGTCGCGGTCCTCCAGGACGGCGATCATCGAGTGCTCCCGCTGAGCCTGGGAGCGATCCAGCGCCAGCCGCGCCTGGGCCGCGAACATCCTGACCAGCTCGTCGGCCTCGTGCACCGCACCACCAGGCTCGGCCGCCACGAAGAACAGCCCGCCCACTGCGGACGACGCCGGCGGCAGCGGAGCGACGAGGGCCGGTCCGAGTGACGCGATCTCGGGTATGTCGACCACACTCACCCGGTCGGCGCGCACCAGGTGATCCAGTCCCGCGACCCGCTTGCCGACGTACTCCTGGAGCTCGGACGGCCCGTCGAGCGCGGCGAACACGAGGTCGTCGTGGTCTGTCAGCAGGACGGCGCCGGCGTGCGCGCCGGACACGTCGCGGGCCCGGCGGGCGATCAGCCGGAGGGCGTCCCGCTCGTCGAAGTCCCCGAGCAGGAACTGTGTGATCTCGGCGGTCACCTCGTACAGGCGCCGCCGGCCGACGTCGTCCTGATCGCTCACCTGGCCACGGTACGAAGCCCGTGGCAGTTTGGGAACGCTTCGGAGCCGTTGCCCTGAGCATCAATAGGTGCGCGCCGGCCGCTGAGCGACTCGACACCGAGCCGGAACAACGGGCGGCCACGCGGCCCCACCCACGACGGCGCGGTCCGCTCCAGGTCGGCCGCCTCAGCCGCGGGTACGACGGACAGGTGGCCGATCGAGGTCACTGTCCACCCGAGGTGCCGGGACGGATCGAAGTCATCCACCTCGAACGCGACCACGTCACCACGATGGGCGGCCTGGAGCCATTCGGGGTCGTCGGACACGAAGACGATCGTGTCCGTGTCGACGAGGAAGTTCACCAGCCGGACGACCGGCAGGCCGCCCTGGGTGAAGACCAGCCGCCCGACCGGGACCGAGCCCAGCAGGCGGAGACATTCGCCGGCGTCGAGAATCTCGCGGGCGGCGCCGTCCTGGCTTCGCATCACAACCTCCGGGGTCGGCTTACTCTGAGCGAGACGGGTGCTGCCGGGGGAAGCGAGACGCGATGACGATCACGGTGTTCCTGCTCGACGACCACGAGGTCGTCCGGCTCGGGCTGCGGCAACTGCTCGAGAGCGAGCCGGACATCGAGGTGATCGGCGAGGCGTCGACCGCGGCGCACGCCATCGCGCGGATCCCGGCGCTGAGCCCGGATGTCGCCGTCCTGGATGTCCGGCTGGGCGACGGCGACGGGATCACCGTGTGCCGGGAGGTGCGGTCGTCGATGGACACGCCGCCGGCCTGCCTGATGCTGACCTCGTTCTCTGACGAGGAAGCCTTGTTCACCGCGATCATGGCCGGTGCGGCCGGCTACCTGCTCAAGCAGGTCAGCGGCACCGACCTGGTCGGAGCGGTACGGCGTCTGGCCGCGGGGGAGTCGCTGCTCGACCCGGCGATGACGGCGCTGGTCCTGGAGCGGCTGCGGAATCCGGTCGATGTCGAGGACGACCCTCGCTACCAGTCGTTGACGGATCAGGAGCGCCGGATTCTCGACGAGATCGCGGTGGGGAAGACCAACCGGCAGATCGCGCAGAGCATGTTCCTGGCCGAGAAGACCGTGAAGAACTACGTCTCGGCCCTGCTGCGCAAGCTCGACATGGAGCGGCGGACCGAGGCGGCCGTGTACGCGGTCGAGCGCGCGAAGCGCCGGCCGAAGACCTGACCCGCTGTCACCAGGCGCGGATGCGGCGGCCACTGATGTGCTCCGGCTCGATCACGACGAGGATCTCCCGTTCGTCGCCCGACTCGTCCATTAATGGTCGCCACGCGAACATCTCCTGGAGGGAGCCCTGCCGGCAGCGGCCCGAGACGAGCACACTCCAGCCGTCCCGCGCGGCCCCGTCCAGCCGATCGACCTCGAACGCCACCGGACCATCGCCGTACTGGGCGATCGCCGTGTCAGCCCCGGTCCGGAACACGATCAGCCGGTCGTGGAGGGTGTAGGTCACCGTCCGTACCGACAGCCGGCCGGACAGGTCGAACGCGAGCCGGCCACTGCCGCCGGGCGCCAGCAGTGCGAGGCACTCGTCCTCGCGGAGGTGGTCGAGGACCGGATGGAGGGCAGCGAGCCCACGGACGGGCGTTGTCCGTGAACCCGTCAGAGCAGAGACGGTGGTGTCCAGCGCACCGGCCAGCCGGATCAGAGCCCCAGCCGTCAGCTGCTGTGACTCCTGCGACGCGTCGGCATCCGGCCCGGACCGCGCAGACCCCTCCTCCTGCGCAAGTTCGAGCGGGACCATCCGCCGCGACGGGTCTCTCCCCTGCGGAGACCGTGATCGGCCGGACGATGACATCGAACACTCCTTTCCTGCCGCTGCCTCGATCCAACCGGTGGAGCCGACCCGACCGGCAGTGCCGGAGGACCTTTCCCGGCAGGTCCGAAAGTCCCCGCCGGCTGAGGCCCCCACTGTCGGGATCCGGCCGGATCCCGATCGTCTTGGTGGTGTCGAGTGAGTGTGAGACTGACCGCAGGAGGTGTGCGCGTGAAGTACGTGCTGATGTTCGTGGAGACCGAGGAGTACGCGAAGGAGCTCGACGCGATGGCGCCGGACGAGCGGGACGTCGAAAACGCCAAGGCCGCGCTCGCCGAACTCGATGAGTTCTCGACGGACCTTCAGGCGTATCCGTTGTTCCATGCGACGCACGCACAGTTCCTCCGCGACCTCGGTCGCGACGCCGAAGCCCACGCGGCCGACCGACGGGCCGCCGACCTGACCGCCAATCCCGCCCAACTCGGATTGGTGCAGGAGCGGCTGGCCCAGTAATCGAGATGCTCCTCGGCGTCAAACGCTCCGCAGCACCGACACTACGATCCCGAGGATGACCGCGGTGTCGCCGTCGATGACGTCGTACGCGGGGTTGCGCGGCTCCAGGTACACGTGGCCGTTGCGGCGGCGGTAGACCTTGACGGTCGCCTCGTCGTCGATCATCGCGGCGACGATCTGGCCCGAGTACGCCTCGGACTGCTGCCGGACCACGACGAGGTCGCCGTCGCAGATCGCGGCGTCGATCATCGACTCGCCCCGGACCCGCAGGCCGAACACGTTCCCGCGGCCGGTCAGTCCGCGGGGCAGTTGCAGTACGTCGTCCACGTGCTCGACGGCGGAGATCGGCGTACCGGCAGCGATGTCACCGACCACCGGCACCGGCACCGAGTCCTCGGACTCCCGGGCGGTCGGCTCCGGCAGGAACATCCGTACGTCGATCGGTCGCGAGACCGACGGGCTCCGGCGCAGGAACCCCTTGTCCTCCAGGCTGGCCAGGTGCTTCGACACCGACGACGAGGACCGCAGTCCGACCGCGTCACCGATCTGCCGGCTGCTCGGCGGGTACCCGTACCGCGTCACCCAGTCCCGGATCACCACCAGGATCCGCTGCTGCCGCTCGGGGAGCGCGGCGGTGTCGAGGTCCCCGAACAGATCGAGATCAGTCACCACGAGATCCTAGAGCGACCCACCCCAAGGACCTCCGCCCGACCCGCCGCACCGGATCGGCAACATCCGCGGATCGGCTCCGACGTCGCCCCCGAGAGCGTGCAGAGGGCGCGCCGAGGAGGTTGTCATGAACGTCGGACGCGCACGCTGGGCCGTGACCGCGGTGTTCTTCGTGAACGGATGCCTGATCTCCAGCTACCTGTCCAGGATCCCGTCGATCAAGGCCGAGCATCAGCTGACCGAGAGCCAACTCGGCATCGTGCTCACGCTCTTCGGCGCGGCGGCGCTGGTGTCGATGCAGTTCGTCGGCGCCCTGGTCGCTCGAGTGGGCAGCCGGCGGCTGATCAGGATCGCGCTCGCGGTCCTTCCGTTCCTGCTGGTGGGTGTCGGTCAAGCGCGCAGCGTCGTACAACTCGGCCTTGCGGTGCTCCTGATGGGATTCGTGCATGGTGCGGTCGATGTGGCCATGAACGCCCATGCGGTCGCGGTCGAGCGGCTCCGTGGGCGGCCGATCATGAGCGGGTGCCACGCGGCGTGGAGCGTCAGCGCGGTGCTGACCTCGCTGTCCAGCGCCATGGCTACTCGTGCTGGCGTCGAGCTCGGCACCCAGTTCGTGGTCGTGGCAGCGGTACTGCTCGTGGTGGGACAGGTTGTCACGCGCGGGCTGCTCCCGCCCGCGGCCGACCAGACCGATCGCGTGACACGATCCGGGTGGACTGTCGGCTGGACACGGCCGGTGCTGATCTTCGGTGCGATGGGCTTCGTGGTGATGATCGGCGAGGCGGCTGTGATCAGCTGGAGTGGCGTGTTGCTGCACGAGTCGCGCGGCGCGGACCTCGCGACGGCCGGCCTGGCGTTTACCGCATTCACCGCCTTCCAGACCGTCGGCCGCTTGGTCGGCGATCGGTTGACCGAGCGGTACGGCGCCGCCGCACTGTTCCGGACCTGCGCACTGGTGGCCGTGGTCGGGCTGACCGTGGTCGTCGCCGTACCGCTGTGGCCGGTGTCGATCGCCGGCTTCGCGCTGGTCGGGCTCGGCGGATCGGTCCTGCTCCCGTTGGTCTTCAGCGCGGTTGGTCGCACCGGCCAGGCCGCGACCGCGGTGTCCCGGCTGACCACCTTCACGTACGCCGGAGTCCTGATCGGACCGGCGATCGTCGGCTGGTTCGCGGCGGCGGTCGGGTTGGTCTGGACGTTCACCGGGCTGCTGCCGCTGCTCATCGGCGTCGCGGCGAACAGCCGGTTGCTGTCGGCGAGGCCGGCCGCGCGGCAGGTCCCTGCAATGCCCCTGATTTCGGGAGAGCGGTAGAAAGAATTCTTCCCACCATGCCGGATGTGCAGTCTACGATCGGGCGGATGAACGGTCCGCCGGAAACTGTCCTCGAAGCGTTCGGCCTGGCCGACAGCGCCGTACTCCTGCCCGGTGGACAGGGGGACACGTGGCGGTGCGGGGCTGTCGTGCTGAAGCGTGCGGGGATGCCGGCGGAGGCCGAGTGGCGGGCCGCCGTGCTGGATCAGCTGCCGGAGTCGACCGCCTTCAGGGTGGCTCGGCCGGTGCGGAGTGCGAGTGGTGCGTGGGTCGCGTTCGGCTGGGAGGCCTCTGAGCTGCTGGCCGGTGCCACGGACGTGAGCCGGCAGGACGAGGTGCTGACGGCCGGCGTCGCCTTCCACGAGACGGTTGCGGGATTGCCGCGCCCGGACTTCGTCGATATGAGGGACGATCCCTGGTCGGACGGCGATCGGGTCGCCTGGGAAGAGCGGTCGATCGGCGGGAGTCCGGCGTACGTCGAGCTGGTGTCGCCGCTCGTCGAGGCGCGTCGGCCGGTCGACCTCGTGGCGCAGGCGGTGCACGGGGATCTGCCGGGGAACGTGATGTTCGCCGACGGGTTGCCGCCGGCAATCATCGACTGGCCGGTGTACTGGCGCCCACCCGCGTGGGCGTCGGCTGTCGCGGTGGCCGACGCCCTGTGCTGGTACGACGCCGAGCCGGAGCTGGCGGCGCGGTGGTCGGAGTTGCCGGAGTGGGGGCAGATGCTGGTGCGGGCGCTGATCTATCGGATGGCGACCGACGAGCTCGCCCACGGCCCGGAGGTCTGGACGACCGATCGCCGGGTGGTCTATGAGCCCGTGATCGAGCTGGCCCTCTCGTACGTGGGCTGAGCTGCGCCGATAGCATCTCGGCATCGAGGCGAGTGCCGGAGGCTCTTCGACAAGAGCGTGCCCGCTCGCCTTGACTTGGGGGATCGCAGGGTTGGGTCTGGGGGGCTCGCACTTTCCGCCGGATCACGCCGTCCGTCCGAAAGTGAGGAGCATTGGTGAGGTTGTTCAAACCTGGGGTGCCGGCACTTGCCCTCGGCCTCGTCGCCGGAGTCGCCGTCACCGGCGCGGCCGCCGCCGACGAGACCCAGACCGTCTCGTACCGCGGCTACCAGGTCACCGTTCCGGCCAGTTGGCCGGTCGTCGACCTGGCTGCCGACCCGACCGCTTGTGTCCGGCTCGACCGGCCCGCCGTGTACCTCGGCCGCAGTACGGCGCAGGCCGACTGCCCGGCGCACCTGGTCGGCCGGAGCTCGGGGCTGGTCCTCGAGCCGTTGACCACTGTCCAGCCGTCCACCGACGGCCTGCTGCGTCGCGCGATCACGGATGCCGGCGTGCTCGCGACCGCGTACTACGCACCCGGCACCGAGCGGGCGGCGAGCGATGTCCTGGCCACCGGGCGTGTCGTCTCGAAGTCGCAGTCCGCACGCGTCGCCCAGCCGGCCGCGGTCACTCCGTCGGTGGTTGCTACTGGCAACTTCGCAGGCGAGGGGTTCGACACCTGCGCGGCGCCGGCGCAGGCGTCGATGGATGCGTGGCGCGCGAAGTACCAGGGTGTCGGCATCTACATCAGCGGTGGTCTCCGTGCCTGCGCTCAGACCAATCTGACCGCGGATTGGGTATCCACGAACGCGAGTAAGGGCTGGCAGTTCCTGCTGGTCGACGTCGGCCTGCAGGCGCCCTGCACGAACTACTCGAGCCGCATGTCGTCGGTCGCCGCGACCGCGTTGACCCAAGGCCGGAACGCCGCGATCAATGCGGTGGCCGCTGCCCAGGCACTCGGCTTCGCCCAGCGGAGCGCGATCTACAGCGACATCGAGGCCTACACGTCGACGTCCGCCTGCAAGGCCGCGGTGCTGTCCTACCTGAGCGGCTGGACGCAGGAACTGAATTCGCGCGGCTATGTCGGCGGCGCCTACGTCGGCGCCGCCTCGGGTGGCGCGGACCTGGCCAGCGCTTACACGAGTACGGCGTACACGCGGCCGGACAACCTCTGGTTCGCGCACTGGAAGTCTGTGCCGGTCGGGACGAGCCGCTTCATCCCGGCGGCGGACTGGAACAACCACCAACGCGTCCACCAGTACGACGGTGACGTGCCGGACACGGTCGGCGGCGTGACGATGTCGATCGACAAGGACTACCTGAACCTCACCGCTCCGCCGCCGCCCGTCGCGAGCTTCAGCGTCACGGGTGGAGCCGCCGCCGCGACGTTGCGGTGGACGAAGCCGGCCAACACGACACTCGGCCAGATCATGGTCCGGAGCGCGGTCGGTGCGACTCCGCCACCGCTGCCGACGTCCGGTACGGCGGTCTACAGCGGCACGGCGAGCCTGTTCACGGCGACCGGGCTGTCGAACTCTGCCAGCTACGCGTACCGCGTCTGGGTGAAGGACAGCAAGGGCAAGGTCGGGCCTGGCGTGGACGTCCGGCTGGTCGGGACGAAGGCGACCATCGGGGCCACTGCGGCGTCGATCACGTACACCGGGCCGGTCACGTTGTCGACGACGGTCACGCGACTCGACGGAGCCGCGAAGCTGAGCGGCGTACCGGTCGTGCTGTATTCGAAGGCGAAGAACGCGAGCAAGTGGACGACGCTCGCGCAGCTGACGTCGGACGCGAACGGTGTCGTGACGTCGGTGCAGAAGCCGGCGGTGTCGACGTACTACATGTGGGGCTACAACGGCGCCGTCGGGCTGCTCGGGACGCGGAGCTCGGCCGCACTGATCGAGGTGCACCCGGCGATCTCGGCGTACCTGACTCCGGCTGCGATCAAGCTCGGCGCATCCACGGTGATGTACGGCTATCTGAACCCGCCCCACGCGGGCACGACGGCGTACCTGCAGCGGCGGTCGGGGACGACCTGGGTCGCGGTGACGACCGGGAAACTGGCAATCAATGGCAAGTACGCGTTCAGCATCAAGCCGACGGCGCGCGGGACCTACACCTACCGCGTGGTGTGGCTGGCCGATGCCGACCATCAGGGGACGCAGACGGTGTCCAAGGTGCTGACGGTCAGCTGAGCGTGGGTCCGAGGCCGGCCGCTCGGTGTGTGCGGCCGGCCTGCGGGGCGATCGTCTCGGGCGATCAAGATCATCGGAAACAATCGCTTTTCGTGATGCTGTGCGGCTTCTACGGTCGGAGACATGACTTCCGAGAGGCTCTATCCGGTCAACGGCGCGGAGATCTGTGCGGAGACGTTCGGTGATCCCGCCGATCCGGCGGTCCTGCTGATCCATGGCGGCTCGGCCTCGATGCTCTGGTGGGACAGCTGGTTGTGCGGGAAGCTCGCGGTCCGCGGGCGGTATGTGATCCGCTACGACCAGCGTGACACCGGTCGATCGACGTCGTACCCCGTCGGCCGGCCGCCATACTCGCTGCGGGACCTGGCCGCGGATGCGGTCGGTCTGCTGGATGCCTTAGGCATCGATCATGCGCACGTGGTCGGGCAGTCGATGTCCGGCGGCACGGCGCTCACGCTCGGTGTCGACTACCCTTCGCGGGTTGCGTCGGTGACCTTCGTGTCGACGAGCACGGGCGCGGACGGCCTGCCGCCTCCGTCGCTGCCGCATCTGGAGCGGCCCGACTTCGACGACCCGGCCGCCGTCGAGGAGTACGTCGTACGGTCGATCGAGGCGGAGTCAGCCGGGTACTTCGACGAGGCCGCGGCGCGTGATCTCGTACGTCGCGACATGGGGCGGGCCCGGGACTATGAGGCGTCGCTGACGAACCACTACGCGATGGCGTTCGACGTACCCGTGAACGGTGGGTTCGCTGATCTGTCGATGCCGGTGCTGGTGGTGCACGGCTCGTTGGATCCGGTCTTTCCGCCGGCGCACGGGGAGGCCCTTCGCGCGGCCGTGCCCGATGGTCGCCTGGTCGTTCTCGAGGGTGCGGGGCACGGGGTTCCAGCCGAGCTGTGGGATGTCTTTGTCGACGCCCTCAGCGATCACACCGCGAGCCGATGATGCGCTTCGCGATGTGGGTGCCGCTGTTCGACGAACTTGCGGCTCCACTGACGGTTCCGCCGGCGCCCGGTCAAACTGTTGCGCGAGACAACGACGCTGGATCGGCTGTCCGGTGGACGTCTGAGGCTCGGTGTCGGTCTGGGGAGCGATCGGTTCGCGGGGGAGTTCTCCCGCTCGGGGGAGGAGGTCGACGATCGCGTCCGCGCCGGGCTGTCCGCCACGAAGGTTTCTTCCCGGTCAACCTGACCTCGCCGGACCAGTTGGCCGACGTCGTGGCGACCGTGCAGTCCCTGCGCGGATCCCTCACTGGGTATGACACGCCGTCGCCGTGTCACCGTCGACCGACGTACGCCCGTACGCGATCGCCGACGCTACGTGGTGCCTCACCGACTCGACCCGGCCACCCCGCAGCTCGCCGACGTACGCGCGGTGATCGACGCCGGACCGGCGCGCTGAGGCCGGGCTTCTTCCTGCGACGCCCGTTCGGGTGTGTAATCGGAGGAATGTGGGTTCCGCGCAGGCGGGATCGTCCACGGGAGGACGCATGGCGAGTGTCAGCGAACACACCGGGGTAACTGAACGCACCGGTCCGGTCGCCGCCGGGCCGGCTCGGCGGCCGCTCGGGGTGGTGATCGGGCGGTTGCTGTCGACGACCGATCACAAGGTGATCGGCCAGTTGTACCTGATCACGTCGTTCGCGTTCTTCCTCGTCGGCGGAATCATGGCGCTGATCATCCGCGCCGAGCTCGCCGAGCCGGGTCTGCAGATCGTGAACGAAGAGGTCTACAACCAGCTCTTCACCATGCACGGCACGATCATGCTGCTGCTGTTCGCGACCCCGCTGTTCGTCGGGTTCGCGAATGTGATCATGCCGGTGCAGATCGGCGCGCCGGATGTCGCGTTCCCGCGGCTGAACATGTTCAGTTACTGGCTGTTCCTGTTCGGCGGCCTGATCACGCTGTCCTCGTTCCTGACTCCAGGTGGCGCGGCCGACTTCGGCTGGACGGCGTACTCGCCGCTCTCGAACGCTGTGCGCTCGCCGAGTGTCGGTGGCGACCTGTGGATCATGGGCCTGTACCTGGCCGGTCTCGGCACGATCCTCGGTGGCGTCAACTTCGTCACGACGATCATCACGATGCGGGCGCCCGGTATGACGATGTTCCGGATGCCGATCTTCTGCTGGAACATCCTGGTCACGTCGATCCTGGTGCTGATCGCGTTCCCGATCCTGGCCGCGGCCCTGCTGATCCTGGAGGCGGATCGGCGGCTGGGGGCGCATGTGTTCGATGCGGCAAACGGTGGTGCGTTGTTGTGGCAGCACCTGTTCTGGTTCTTCGGGCATCCCGAGGTGTACATCATCGCGCTGCCGTTCTTCGGCATCATCACCGAGATCCTGCCGGTGTTCAGCCGCAAGCCGGTCTTCGGCTACATCGGCCTGGTCGCGGCGACGATGGCGATCGGCGCGCTCTCGATCGCGGTGTGGGCCCACCACATGTTCGTGACCGGTGGGGTGAATCTGCCGTTCTTCTCGTTCATGACGTTCTTGATCGCGGTCCCGACCGGGGTGAAGTTCTTCAACTGGATAGGCACGATGTGGGGCGGGTCAGTGTCGCTGGACACGCCGATGCTGTGGTCGCTCGGCTTCCTGGTGACGTTCCTGCTGGGCGGTCTGACCGGCATCATCCTGGCCTCGCCCGTGCTCGACTACCAACTGAACGACTCGTACTTCGTTGTCGCACACTTCCACTACGTCGTGTTCGGCACCGTCGTGTTCGCGATGTTCGCCGGGTTCTACTTCTGGTGGCCGAAGATGACCGGGCGGATGCTCGACGAACGCCTCGGCAAGGTGCACTTCTGGCTGCTGTTCATCGGCTTCCACACCACGTTCCTGGTGCAGCACTGGCTCGGTGTCGAGGGCATGCCGCGGCGCTACGCGTCGTACGGCGCGCACGAGGGCTTCACCACGCTCAACCAGGTGTCCAGCGTCGGTGCCTTCATCCTCGGCCTCTCGACGCTGCCGTTCTTCTACAACGTCTACAAATCCCGGCGGAACCCGCTCGTGGGCGTCAACGACCCGTGGGGCTGGGGCCGCTCCCTCGAGTGGGCCACCAGCTGCCCACCCCCACGCCACAACTTCGACAGCCTGCCCCGAATCCGCTCCGACAGCCCCGCCTTCGACGCCAACCACCCAGAACTGGTCACCACCACCCCCGCCCAGAACCTCCTCACCCCAGACGACTAACCCGCGCACCTCACCCCACGCCCCGCGCACCGCGAGCCCGCGCGGGGGTTGGTAGCTGTCCGCCGCCGCGCCAGCTCCCTCGGGTAGCACGCTCCCGGGCGAGCAGGGAGCGTGACCGCCGCCACCGGAGCCGTTTCCGCCCTGCGCTCAGCCATCAGCCCAGGGGGAAGGACGCGTGGAGCACCACCGCCCCGGCGTGCTCCTCCGGGCAAGCCGGCAGCACCACCGCCGCGCGTGCATCGTCGGGGAGCAGCATGCAGCACCACCGACCCGAGTGGCCGACTGTTGCGCGCGTACGAGCTTCCGGCGGCGTGTGAGGAGGGCTAGGGGAGTTGGTTGCGGAGGGTGGTGAGGAGGGCGGCGGTTTGGTGGGGTGGGGGGCTGGTGGCGGCCAGGAGGTCCAGGGCTTGGGTGTAGGTCTCCACGTCGTCGCGTTTGTCGAGGTAGAGGGCGCTGGTGAGGTGCTCGAGGTAGACGATGTCGGGGAGGTCGTGCTGGGGGAAGCGCAGGAGGGTGAAGGCTCCTCCGGTGGCGGCGTGGCCAGCGCTGTCCAGCGGGATGATTTGCAGCGTGACGTTGGGGTGGGCGACGGCCTCGCTGAGCGCGTCGAGCTGGTTGCGGAGGACGTCCGGGCCGCCGATCGGCCGATGCAGGACGGACTCCTCGATCACGGCCCAGAGCTTGAGTGGCGGCTCGCGGTCGAGCGCGAGTTGCCGCCTGGTGCGGAGAGCGACGATGCGCTCCACCTCGTCGTCGGCTCGTGCGTTGCCTGGCGTCAACCGTGCCACCGCCCGCGCGTAGTCGGCGGTCTGTAGCAGCCCCGGCACGAACTGGATCTCGTACGTCCGGATCAGCTCAGCGGCCGCTTCCAGCCCGAGGTAGGCGTCGAACCAGTCTGGCGTGACATCGCCGTACCGATGCCACCAACCGCGATCGTTCGCCTCACGGGCCAGTTGGAGCAGCCGATCCCGCTCGCGCGCATCGGTCACGCCGTACAGGCTGAGGAGGTCCTCGACGTCGCGTTCCTTGAAGCCGACTCGCCCGAGCTCCAGCCGGCTGATCTTCGACTCCGACCCGCGGATCGCCCACCCGGCGTCCGTCCGGCTCACCCCGGCGCGCTCCCGCAGCCGCCGCAGATGACTGCCCAGCATCATCCGCAACGCCGTCGGCCCCACCACGCCTTGCCCCGCCATGCGCCCAGTCTACAGCATTATCGAACATATGTTCCCCTGCGTTCGAAAGCCGGATCACCCCATCCGCAGCACATTCTGCAGGGCCCATGAACGGCCGAATCCGCCCACCACACCTCACGGACGTGACGTCCAGCCTGCTGGTACGCCGGGGTGTGCCCGCCCGCACCAGTCAGCCGGCGCCGAGTCAGCGCGATCCGACCTCGGCCGGTGCCTGCTGCGCTCGCACAGCCAGCGGTGGCAACTCCTGCATGACACCCCAGCCTGCAGCTGGGGGTGGGTTAGTCGCGGAGGTATTCGGCTCGCCAGCGGTTGATGGTGGGGTCTACCGGGCTGGGGGATTGGGTGAGCTGGATCAGGTGGAGGTCGGAGGTGGTGAAGGAGTCGATGGCGGCGCGGGTGAGGGGCCAGGGCGGGCCTTCGATGGCCTCGTCGGGCTCGTCGTCGGCGCGGGCGGCGGCGATGACGAGGAGGGTGCCGCCGGGGGCTACGAGTTCGGTGACCTGGGTGATGGCGGCCGGCTGGACGGGGATCGGGAGGGCTTGGACCGTGTAGATCTCGACGACCAGGTCGAAGGCGCGGTGCCAGTCGGCGGGTGGTGCGAGGAGGTCGGCGGTGATGTAGTGCGCCTTCGAGTCCGGGTGGTTCCGGTGTGCGGTCTCGATCGCAGTGGGGGAGATGTCGAAGGCGGTCGTGTCGTAGCCGCAGTCGACGATCCGCTCCGCGTCCCAGCCCGTCCCGGCCCCGACGACCAGCGCAGTCTTTCCGGCTCCGTCCGGGTGCGCTTCGTCGATCCATTCGATCAGCAGCGGATGCGCCGTACCGCGATCCCAAGGTACGACGGCGGCGCCTTCCGACGCGGCCGAGTAGAGCTGCTCGAACCAGCCGGTCGGGTCGTCGCGGTCCAGCGACTCCCGGGCGATCCGTCGCGACACGACATCGGGGTCCTCAGCCATCGGACGCACCTTCCTCCTCGACGCCGGGGCCCACGTGGATCGCCCGGACGGTCTGCACCGTATCAACGTCAGAAGGTCGCTTGTCCTCGCGATATCGCAGCACTCGGGCGAACCGCAACGCCATCCCGGCCGGGTACCGCGGCGAGGTCTGCACCCCGTCGAAGGCGATCTCGACCACCACCTCCGGCCGCAGGTACACGACCCAGTCGTCCCGCCGCACCGCCAGCTCCTGGAACCGCTCGGTCTGCCACCGCAGCAACTCGTCCGTCAGCCCCTTGAACGTCTTCCCGAGCATCACGAACTCGCCGGTCTCCTCGTCCCGCGCTCCCAGGTGCAGATTGGACAACCATCCGGTACGACGCCCGTGCCCCCACTCCGCCGCGAGTACGAGCAGGTCGAGCGTGTGCGTCTGCTTGACCTTGACCCACCCGGATCCGCGCCGGCCCGCCTCGTACGGCACGGTCAACGACTTCACCATCACGCCTTCATGGCCCCGCTGCACCGCATCCACGAAGAACGACTGCCCGGCATCCGCATCGGAGGTCACCAGCCGGGGAATTCGCCGCTCCTCAGGCACGAGCTTCGACAATCGCTCATGCCGAGCGGCTCCGTCGAGCCCGAGGAGATCCTCCCCGTCCTGATGCAGGATGTCGAAGAAGTACGGCGTCAACGGCACCGACTCCGGTCCGGTCGCCGCACGAGTCGCCGTCCGCGACCCCGTCACCTGAAACGGCTCGGGTCGCCCGTCCGGCCGCAGCGCGATCAGCTCACCGTCGAGCACGACCTGCTGCGCATCGAGCTCGAGCACGGCGCTGACCACCTCGGGCACCCGAGTCGTGATGTCGTCGAGCGTCCGCGTGTAGACCACGACCTTGTCGCCGTCGCGGTGCGCCTGGATCCGGATCCCATCCAGCTTCCACTCGAGGGCGGCCGGCGTACCCGTCTTGGACAAGGCCTCGGCCACGCTGGTCGCGGATTGGGCGAGCATCGGCTGCACGCCACGCCCGACCTCCAGCCCGAACTGCGCGAGCCCCGCCTCACCCTCGGTCAGTACGGCGACTGCCACCGGAGCCGCCGCACCCCGCAGCATCGTGGCGGCCCGGATCTTGTCCAACGGGATCCCGGTGGCCCGCGCGACCGCATCAGCCATCACCCCGTCCAGCGCGCCCTGCCGCAGCTCACCGCCCACGAGTTGCCGCAGGAACCACTGCTCATCGGCGGTCGCCCGGCCGAACAACGCGTCGATTGCCTCCCGCCGCCGGGCCTGCACCCCCGCCCCGCCCATCTCGGCCAGCTCCGCGAAGGCCCGGTCGACCTCCTCGACGGTCAACGACGGCTCCGCGGCGGGCTCCGGCGCGTCCGCCAGCGTCCGCCAGCCCACGCCGGTCCGACGCTGGCGGAGCTCACCGGACAGGTACGTCACGACGATCTCGGTGTCGCCCGGTTCGGTGGCCTTCGACAACAATCCGGCGATGAACTCGGCCTTCTTCAGGCGCGACCGCGTCCCGGCCAGCGCGGCCGACGTCTCCACCACCTCGGTCAGCAACATGATCCCAGTCTCACCCATCCTGCCGACACTTTCCGGGAGACGACTTTCGTCACCGACCGGAGTGACGCGGGCTCAGGGAGCAGGCGGGAGGTCGTCGAGGAAGTCCGACGGTGGCGTGAAGAAGAGAGTGCCGGTGACCGCGGTCGAAAAGTCGAGCAGACGGTCGTGGTTGCCCTCGGGCTCGCCGATGAACATCCGGCGCAGCATCAGCTCGGTCACTGACGGAGTCTTGGCGTACCCGATGAAGTAGGTGCCGAACTCCTGGGTCCCGACGGTGCCGAACGGCATGTTGTCCCGCACGATCTGCAGCTCGTTGCCGTCCTCGTCCTCGATCACGTTCAGCGCGATGTGGGCGTTGCTCGGCTTCACGTCGTCGGCCATCTCGATGTCCTCGAGCTTGCTCCGGCC
The DNA here is from genome assembly GCF_054073265.1 of Kribbella sp. CWNU-51. NCBI lineage: Bacteria > Bacillati > Actinomycetota > Actinomycetes > Propionibacteriales > Kribbellaceae > Kribbella > Kribbella sp. CWNU-51. The sequence goes on along the minus strand of NZ_JBSXMZ010000004.1, from coordinate 583,438 downwards.
GACCGCACGTTCCTGCTGCTCGACAGTCAGCGCGTTCCACGCCTTCAGGTCGTGCAGGTACTTCTGCACGATCACATAGCTGCCGCCCGCGAAGCCGGGGTCCTCGTCGCCGATCAGTACGGCGTCCTGGGCCTCGGAGCCGGTCGGGTTCTCGGTGCCGTCGACGAATCCGAGTAGGTCGCGCATCTCGAAGTACTTGAAGCCGTGCACCTCGTCGACGACCGTGGCGGCGCCGTCGAGGACATTCATGATCTGACTGGCCAGCTCGAAGCACTGGTCCTGGTGGGCGGCGCGGATGTGGAAGAGCAGGTCGCCCGGTGTGGAGACAGCGTGGTGCGTGCGGCCCTTCAGCTCGATGAACGGGTGCAGCTCGGCCGGGCGCGGGCCGCTGAACAAGCGGTCCCACACGTCCGACCCGATGCTGGTGACGCAGGACAAACTGCCGGAGGGCACGCGGAAACCGACGGAGCGGACCAGACCGCTCATCCGCTCGAGGAGGTCGCGGGCCGTCGCCTCGCCGCCCGGGTCGATCGTCACGACCAAGAAGATCGCCGAACCGGTCAACGGCATCAGGACCGACTGCGGCAGCGCCCGCGTCGACGCGGCCGGTCCAGATGTCGGATCAGTCACCACCGTGCTCTCCCTCCACTCACGCTTGCCCTGATCTTCTAGAGTCCAGTCATGGACCCGCAAGAACCCAGGCCGCCCTCGCAACCGGGCCCATACTCCCAGCCGGGGCAGTACCCACCGCCCCCGCCCCACCCGCAAGGCGGCTACCCGCCCCCGGGTCCATACCCCGCGCCTGGGACTTACCCACCCCCCGGCACTTACCCGCCGCCCGGTCCGTACCCGCAGCAATGGGGTGGGCCGCCGCCGTACCCCGCGCAGTTCGCCTACCGCGAGCCCCGGATCGTCCCGGCTCCAGCGGGTACGCCGTTCCACCGCCTGGCCCGTACGGCGAAGAACGCATGGTGGCGCCCGATCGTCGGCACCCTCTTCCTCGGCGCCGGCGTCCTCTTCATCACCGCGGGCGTCCTGGTCGGCTGGGAGATCGTCCATGGCCTGATCACCGGCGAGTTCTCCCAGCCGCAAGGCAACAACATCTTCCCGAGTGACACCGAGAACCTCGCCGTCACGCTGGTGATGCTCGGCGTGCTCACGCCGTTCGTGATGTTCACCGCCTGGCTGGTCCAGCGCCGCCCGTTCTGGAGCGTCGCGTCCGTCGTGAATCGGATCCGCTGGCATTGGTTGCTGTTGTGCTGTGTGCCCGCGCTGGGCTACCTCGCGCTGTCGTACGGCCTGGGCCTGCTGGTCGACGTGATCTTCCCCGGTCAGGATTCGGCCACAGCCGGCGACGGCGGGTCCTGGGTCGGCTTCGGTGCGTTCGTCGTACCGGCGCTGGTGATCATCTGCCTGGTGCCGTTCCAGTCCGCGGCGGAGGAGTTCCTCTTCCGCGGGTGGTTGATCCAGGCGGTCGGCGCCTACGGGCCGGACCAGAAGGAAGGCCGCGCGCGGTGGGTCCGGGCGGTGTTCCGCTCGCCGTGGCCCGGGATCGTGGTCGCCGGCGCGGCGTTCGTGGCCGGGCACGGGTACACCGGCTGGGCGATGGTCGACATCTTCCTGTTCGCGCTCACCGTCGGCTGGCTGGCCGTCCGGACCGGCGGACTGGAATCGGGTATCGCGCTGCACGTGCTGAACAATCTGCTCGCGTTCTTGTTGCCAGCGGCAACTGGTCAGCTGTCCGGCTGGGACGATCAGGGTGGCGCGCCGTGGACGCTGCTGCTCTCGGACATCCCCAGCCTGGCGTTCTACGCCGTGGCCGTGGTCTGGCTGTCGGGGCGCCGGGAGATCGCGCGGGTCAGCAGCTGAAAATCAGGCGAGGACTGTCGGCGGGGTCTGGCAGGGTATCCGCGTGACGAACGCGAAGATCGAGGCCGTCTTGTTCGACTGGGGCGGCACGCTGGCAACCTGGCACACGATTGACCTGCTGGCCGCCTGGCGCGCGGTGGCGACGCTGCTCGACGAGGCCCGGGCCGACGAGCTGGCAGCCCGGCTCGTGACCGCGGAGAACGCCGTCTGGCGGCGCTCCCGGGACGAGCACCGGAGCAGCACCTTCGAGGAGGTGTGCCTGCTCGCGGACGCTGTGATGACACCGGCCGCCCTGGCGGAGTACGAGCGGCAGTGGGACCCGCACACCGAGCTGGAGCCGGATGCCATCGACACGCTCTCCGCGATCCGGGCCGAGGGGCTGAAGGTCGGCGTGCTGTCGAACACGATCTGGTCGCGCCGGCGGCACGAGGACATCTTCGCGCGGGACGGCGTACTGGAGCTCCTCGACGGCGCCGTCTACACCAGCGAGATCCCGTACACGAAGCCGCACCCGGAGGCGTTCCTGGCCGCGATGCGGGCGGTCGGGGTGTCGGAGCCGTCGCGGTGCCTGTTCGTCGGGGACCGGCTCTTCGACGACGTGTGGGGCGCTCAGAACGTCGGCATGCGTGCCGTCCACGTCCGCACAGCGCGATCCCGGTGGAGCAGGTCGGCCACACCGAGGGCACGCCCGACGCCACGGTCCAGCGCCTGTCCGAGCTCCCGCCGCTGATCGACAGCTGGAACACGGCCGCCGCGTGACAGACGAGAAGAACCCCGAGCCGGGTGGTCGGCTCGGGGTTCTTCGAGGGGTTTCGGGGTGGGGTGTTACGCAGCCAGTGTCGGATCTGCCAGCAGGCGGAGGCGGCCCAGGGCCTCGCGCTCGATCTGGCGAACGCGCTCGGCGGAGATGCCGTGCACCGCGCCGATGTCGGCGAGCTTGGCCTGGCGGCCGTCGTGCAGGCCGTACCGGCGCCGGATCACGTCCGCCGACCGCGGGTCGAGCTGGTCGACCAGGCTGAACAGGCCCGAGCGATCCGACGCGTCGGCGACCAGCTGGTCCGGGCCTGGCGCGGTCTCGGCCGCGATCAGGTCGCCCAGCGAGGTCTCACCCTCGTCGTCGATCGGGTTGTCCAGGCTGATGTGGTCCCGGCCGATGCGGATCAGTTCCGTGACCCGCTCCACGTCCAGGTCCAGCTCCGCCGCGATCTCGTCGAGCTCCGGCTCCCGCCCGAGCTTGCGCTCCAGCGTGCGCCGCGCCGAGCCGATCTGGTTCAGCTGCTCCACCACGTGCACCGGCAGCCGGACCACGCGGGCCTGCTGCGCGATACCGCGGGTGATCGCCTGCCGCACCCACCAGGTCGCGTACGTCGAGAACTTGAATCCCTTGCGGTAGTCGAACTTCTCCACCGCCCGGATCAGTCCCGTGTTGCCCTCCTGGACCAGGTCCAGCAGCGGCATCTGGGAACGTCCGTAGCGGCGCGCGATCGACACCACCAGCCGGAGGTTCGCGGTCACGAACCGCTGCTGCGCGCGCTGACCCTCTTCGGCCAGCCACTCCAGCTCTTCCTCCGTCGCATATTTGGGCGCTCCGCCCTTCTTGCGTCCAACCCGCCCCTCGGCCAGCAGTTGCTCCGCCAGGAGTCCTGCCTCGACCGTCTCAGCGAGCTCGACTTCTTCCTCTGCGGTGAGCAGGGGCGTACGCGCGATCTCTTCGAGGTAGAGACCAACGCTGTCCTTGCCGTCGATACCGTCGTCCGTGCTGCGGACACGAGCCATGCGAGCCACCGAAACTCCCTTCGTCGTTACATGGAGAGCAACGCTCGAGTGAGGTTCAAGATTCCAGGACCAGTGTGTAAACAGCCTGAACGTTCCCTGAGAGTTCCCGGCAGCGATCCGCGCCGGAAACCGGTGTCCGGGAACGTCCCGGAACCGCTGCCCGGACGGGTTTGCGCCGGGCATCCCGAATTCTCGTGACAACCAAGGGAATTCGGTACCGCCTGTCCAGTGGCACACCGGCCACCGAACCTGAGAATCTCGTCAGAATCACACGCTCCAGTGCCCCCCGATGTGTTGCACAACACACGGGGGGCGGGAGAAATTCCGCTCGGGTCAGGCCAGGCCGAGCGTGTCGAGCTCCCAGGCGAGCGTGAAGGCCACCTCGTGCCAGGCGTCGTACCGGCCGCTGCGGCCGCCGTGGCCAGCTTCCATTTCGGTTTTCAGCAGGACGTCGACCTCGCCGGTCGCGGTCGCCCGGAGTTTCGCCACCCACTTCGCGGGCTCGACGAAGAACACCCGGGTGTCGTTCAGGCTGGTGATCGCCAAGATGCGCGGATACGCCTGCGCGGTGACGTTTTCGTACGGCGAGTAGGACTTCATGTACTCGTAGACGGCCTTGTCCTCGAGCGGATTACCCCATTCCTCCCACTCGATCACGGTCAACGGCAGGGACGGGTCGAGGATCGTGGTCAGCGCGTCCACGAACGGCACCTCCGCGACGATCCCGCCGAACGCGTTCGGCGCCAGATTCGCGACCGCGCCCATCAGCAGACCACCGGCGCTGCCACCCTGCGCGACGATCCGCTCCGGCCGGGTCCAGCCGGCCGCGACCAGGTGTTCGGCGGCCGCGATGAAATCGGTGAAGGTGTTGCGCTTGGTCAGCATCTTTCCTTCGTCGTACCAATGCCGGCCCAGCTCACCCCCGCCGCGGACATGCGCGATCGCGAACACCACACCGCGGTCCAGCAGCGACAGCCGCGGGATGGAGAACCACGGATCCATCGAGCTCTCGTACGACCCGTAGCCGTAGAGCACGACGGGCGCGTTGCCGTCCTTCACGACGTCCTTGCGCGTGACGATCGAGATCGGCACCTCTGTCCCGTCCGGCGCGGTCGCCCACTCCCGGTACTGCGTGTACTCACCAAGGTCTACACCACCGAGCACGGGCTGCTGCTTCAGCAGCCGCCGCTCCCCGGTCGCGACATCCACGTCGTACGTCGAACCCGGCGTGACCAGCGACGTATAGCCGAACCGGTACCGGGTCTCGTGCCACTCGTCGTTGCGTCCTGGGGAGACGGTGTGGATCGGCTCGTCGAACTCGAGCACCTCCGGAGTGCCGAAGCCCTCGGACGTCCGGCGCATGATCGCCAGCTCGGTGAGCGCGTCGCGGCGGCGGTACAGGACGACGTGGTCGGCGAAGGCGTCCGCGGCGAGCAGGCGGCTGGACTTGTCGCCCTGGATCAGCGTCGTCCAGTCGCCCGGGGAGTCGAGTGGAGCGGTGGCCAGCGAGAAGTTGGCGGCGTCCGCGTTGTGCGTGATCAGGAGCTGGTCGCCGGCGTGCTCGACGTCGTACTCGACGCCCTCCCGGCGCGGGGCGACCACGACAAGCTGACCGGCGGGATCGTTGGCGTCGAGCAGCCAGACCTCGCTGGTGAGCTTGCTGCCGAGCGCGATCTGGATGGCCTGCTCGTTGCGGCTCAGGTCGACACCGACCCAGAACCGCTCGTCCGGCTCCTCCATCACCAGGACCTCGTCGGTGCTGCCGAGGGCGTGCCGCCAGACCTGGAACGGCCGCCAGGCGTCGTCGACCTTGGTGTAGAAGATCGTCGAACCGTCGGCCGACCAGGCCGAGCCGTAGTGCACCTCGGGCAGCTCGTCCGGCAGCAGCTCGCCGGTGCTCAGGTCCTTGATCCGCAGGGTGAAGCGCTCGTCGCCCTTGAGGTCGACGGAGTACGCGAGCAGGCGGCCGTCGGGGGAGATGTCGACGGTGCCGAGCGAGAAGAACTCCGAGTCGCCGGCCACCTCGTTGCCGTCGAGCATCACCTCTTCGCCGGCGATGTCGCCGTCGGTGGCCGGCGGCTGGTGGCCGTCCACCTTGACCCGGCAGTGCAGGGCGTACTGCTTGCCCTCGATCGTGCGCGAGTAGTACCAGTAGTCGCCGCGCCGGTTCGGCACGCTCAGGTCGGTCTGCAGGGTGCGGTCCGAGATCTCCTTGTAGATTGCCTCACGCAACGATTCGAGATGCGCCGTGCGGGCCTCGGTGTAGGAGTTCTCGGCGCGCAGGTGCCCCAGCACCTCGTCGTCGGTCTTGTCCCGCAACCACTCGTACTCGTCGACGAAAACATCACCATGATGACGCCGCTCAACCGGCTTCCGGGCAGCCACCGGGGGCTTCGGGGAAGAATTCAACTCGGACATGCCGCGAGACTACCTGTCGCCCGCGCCGCGGCTAAGCGCGCAATCGTGCCGTCACACTGGACAGAGCGGTGGTCACCGCCCGGCGTGATTCGTCGGTGTGGTCCAGGACGTCGAAGCCATGGCGACCGTCGGGAACCTCGACCACCTCGAGGTCGGCTCCCGCCGCCCGCGCCGCCGCGATGAACGGCGGTTGCGTGGGAGCGACATCGGCAAGCTCCCGACCCACCACGGTCATCACGATCGGCAACCCACCGGCACCGGCGACCGCCTCGATGGGATGCATGCCGCGGATCGTGACGAGATCTGAGTCACCTAGCACCGGATAGGTCAGCGCCACACACCGCAGCCACTCGGGCGGGTGCTGCAGGTACGTCGCAGCCAGTGGCGCACTGCCGGAGAAGAACCACAGCCCGACCCGATTGCCGTTCACCCGCGGATGGGCTCGGACGGCCGAGATCGCCGCGCTCAGGGCCGCGGTGGACCGGTCGTCGTCGGGCAGTCCGTCGGGACTGTGGTCGACGACCGTCGCCACGCAGCCAAGATCGGCCAGCTGACTCCCGTATCCCTGGTAGATCGGCCACGCACTCGGCACTGGCTGGCCCTCGGCGGTGTAGGGCACACCGTGGACCAGGATCACCGCCGGAGCCTGCTCGGATGCCACAGGAAGGTAAAGCTCGAATCCCTCGTACGTCGTGCGCTGCACGTCCGGTGTGGGCAGGACGAAGGCAGGCTGGGGGTCAGGCATGTCGCCCACGGTATTCGCGCCCAGTGTCAGAGGTGGTCGAGCGTCAGACCTACACGTCGTACGTCGCGACGACTGGGGCGTGGTCGCTCCAGCGGGCGGCGTAGGTCGGGGCGCGGTGGATGACGCAGGTCGTGGCTGCGGCGGCGAGGGCGGGGGAGGCGATCTGGTAGTCGATGCGCCAGCCGGCGTCGTTGTCGAAGGCTTTGCCGCGCCAGGACCACCAGGAGTACGGGCCGGGGCCTTCGCCGCCGAAGCGGCGACCGAGGTCGACCCAGCCGGCGTCGAACAAGCGATCCATCCAGGCCCGCTCCTCGGGCAGGAAACCGCTCTTCTTCCGGTTCGCCTTCCAGGCCTTCAGGTCGACCTCGCGGTGGGCGATGTTCAGGTCGCCGCACATCAGCACGTGCCGCCCGTCGGCGCGCAGCTCGGTCAACCGGGCGGTGATCGCGTCCAGGAACGCGTACTTCTCCTCCTGCCGCGGCGGCGTCTCGAACTCGCCCGTGAACACGTACGTGCTCACCGCGGTCAGCGTCGTACCGTCGTCGAGGACCACGTCGGCCTCGACCCATCGCCCGCACCCGTCGAACCGCGACGGCCCGATCTCGCCCCGCTCGTCCTTGATCGGCCGCCGGCTCGCCACCGCGACCCCCGCGCGGCCCTTGTGCCCGTCGATCGACGGCTCGGCATGCGCGATGTTCCAGTCCCCACCGAGCAATTCCCGCAGTACGTCGTCTGTCGCCCGGACTTCCTGCATCAGCAACAAGTCGGGATCCGTCTGCGCCAGCCACGCCCCCATGCCGCGCCGAAACGCGGCCCTGATCCCATTCACATTCACCGTGGCAACCGTCAGCACGGCAAACCCTAACGCCCGGCCTGAGATCTCACCGGTGTGGTGCAGATCGACAGGACGTATATGCCGGGCCCCCGGCCCGGCCGACCCGTTTCACGCCTGACCGACCAGCCGCCGCCTCCTCAGTGGAGGTATACGTCCTGTCGATCTGCACCACCCCGGTCAGCCCCGTCACGGAGTCTGCTCAGTCGGCTGTCGTGGTGAGGAGCGCGTCGAGGGAGTGCTCGCAGAGGTGCTCGAGGGCGTCGGCGGAGATCGTCGGGTGGTCGATCCAGGTGAGCAGGGTCTGCTCGACGTACCCCTGCCAGCCGTGACAGGCGAGTTCGACGGTCGGGGTGATCTCGATCCCGCGCTGGGAGACGGCGCTGATCACCCATCGGCCGAAGACCTGCCGGATCTCGGAATGCAACGCCCGTACGTCCGGATCGCCGGCGGCTGACATCAGGAGGGTCGCACGGTAGAGCTGGGGTGCCTCGAGGACGGCGCGGACGAAGGCTCGGATGCCGGAGCGCAGCCGCTCGTCCGGGGGCAGGGACGGATCCGGGGCGGTGCGGAGCATGACCTCCGCAGCCGCCTCTTCGATCACGGCGTACTGGAATTTCTTCTTCGAGCCGAAGTAGTGGAACAGCAGCGCGGGGGAGACCTTGGCCTCGGCGGCGACGAGCTCGACGGTCAGCTCCCGGTGCGGATCCGCGAGCAGCACCCGCCGGGCGGCCGCCAAGATCTGCGCCCGCCGTTCGTCAGGCCGCAGCCGGGCGGACGAGGTCTGGGTCATGGGGCCTCCCGCCCTGGACTGAGGAGCGGAGGGAGCGAAGCGACTGGAGCGACGAGGGAAGGGCGGGAGCCAAGGCCCCATGACCCCGCCGGCGCCGAAGGCCCGGCCAAAAGCACAGTCATAGGGACAGTCTATTGAGTAATCGGTCAACAAGCACTTACTGTTGAGTATCTGCTCAACAAGCTGGAGGTTCAGATGCGCCCGTTGACCGGTCAAGTCGTCCTCGTCACCGGCGCCTCCCGGGGGATCGGGGCCGCGGTCGCGCGGAAGCTGGCCCGCGAGGGCGCCACGCTTGCCCTGGTCGGCCTGGAGCCGGACGAGCTGAAGAAGGTCGCGGAGGACTGCGGCCCGGATGCCGGCTGGTGGGAGGCCGATGTCACCGACACCGAGTCCCTGCGTGCCGCAGTGGAGGCCGTGGCTGAGCGCTACGGCCGGATCGACGTGGTGATGGCGAACGCCGGGATCGCCGCACCGGGCTTCAGCCGGAGCATGGACCCGAAGATGTGGGAACGCGTCCTCGACGTCGACCTGTACGGCGTCTGGCGCACCGTCCACCTGACCCTGCCGTACTTGCTGGAGAGTAAGGGATACCTCCTGCTGGTCTCGTCCCTCGCGGCGATCGTGCACATGCCCGGGCTCGCGGCGTACAACGTGGCGAAGGCCGGCGTGGAGGCGATGGGCGACACCCTGCGACCGGAGCTGAAGCATCTCGGGGTCCGGGTCGGCGTCGCGCACATGACGTTCGTCGACACCGACATGGTGCGGGGAGTGGACGACCACCCGGTGTTCGGCAAGGTGCGGACCGGCATCCCGCTGGCGAGCAAGGTGTACCCGCTGGACTTCGCCGTGGACAAGTTCGTCGACGGCATCCGGAAACGCTCGCGGACCGTGCACGTGCCTGGTTGGATCGGAGCCATGAAGGTGTTCCGCTGGCTGCTTCCACACGTGATCGAGCTGGGCTCGCGCTTCAGCGTGCCCAAGGCCGACCGGGCTGCACTCGCCGACATCCAGGCCCGCGGCGCCGCCGAGTCGTCCCGCGCCACGGGCGCCGGCGGCAGGGCCGACGCGGAGAAGGCCGCGAACAAGTGAGCCGCGCGTACGACGTCGTGCTGCTCGGGGCGAGCGGCTTCACCGGAGCCCTCACCGCGGAGTACCTGGCGAGGAACGCACCGGCCGACCTCAACTGGGCCGTTGCCGGACGCAACCAGAAGAAGCTGGAGGTGTTCGGTAAGGACGTCCTGTACGCGGACGTCACCGACCCGAAGTCCGTCCAGGCCCTGGCCGAGTCGACCAAGGTCGTGGCCACCACGGTCGGTCCCTACATCCAGTACGGCGAACCAGTGGTGGCGGCCTGTGCCGAGGCCGGGACGGACTATCTCGACCTGACCGGTGAGTCAGAGTTCGTCGACCGCATGTACGTCGGCTACCACGAGCGCGCCGTCCAGACCGGCGCGCGGATCGTCCACGCGTGCGGCTTCGACTCGATCCCGTACGACCTCGGCGTCCAGTACACCGTCGAGCAACTCCCCGAGCGTGTCCCGATCAAGATCGACGGACTGCTCCGGGCCGGCGGCCGACCGTCCGGCGGCACGTTCCACACCGCGATCACCGCTTTCTCCCGGCCGAAGCAGCACCTCGACGCCCACCGCGCCCGTCGCCAGGCCGAACCTCGCCCGGACGGTCGCAAGGCCGGCGCGGTCACCGGCCGGATCCACCGTCAGCAAGGCTTCTGGGCCGTCCCGCTGCCGACGATCGATCCGCAGATCGTCGGCTACTCGGCGCGGCTGCTGGACAGTTACGGCCCCGACTTCAGCTACTCGCACTACGCGGCGATGAGGCGGCTCCCGATGGTTGCCGGCGGCATCGGTACCGTCGGCCTCCTGGTAGCGGCCGCGCAGGTGCCACCGCTGCGCAATGCGTTGCTGAACCGGCTGAAGCCCGGCGACGGCCCGAGCGCGGAGCGCCGCGCGAAGTCCTGGTTCAACGTCCGTCTTGTCGGCCGCGGTGGCGGCAAGGAGGTGATCACCGAGGTCGCCGGCGGCGATCCCGGGTACGACGAGACCGCGAAGATGCTCGGTGAGAGCGCCCTCTGCCTGGCCCTGGACGACCTGCCGCCGACGGCCGGCCAGACGACGACAGCGGCGGCCATAGGCCCGGCCCTGCGTAACCGTCTCGTCGCAGCGGGAATGACCTTTGCCACCCTCAGCACGGACGATTACTAACCGGGATCGCCGTCCACGAGACCGTGAAGATGGTCAGGGGTGCCCCGGAACGATCCCGGACTTGTGCCCGGTTGGTACGGGAACACGTCCGGCAGGTGGCAGGCTGGGGGACATGAGGACGCTTCTCAATCTGATCTGGCTGGTGCTGGCCGGGTTCTGGCTGGCGGTCGGCTACGCGATCGCCGGCATCATCTGCTGTGTGCTGATCGTGACGATCCCGTTCGGCATCGCAGCGTTCCGGATCGCCGGGTACACGCTGTGGCCGTTCGGCCGGACGATGGTCGACAAGCCGGGCGCCGGCGGGGGCGCGCTGCTCGGCAACCTGATCTGGATCGTGTTCGCCGGCTGGTGGCTGGCGCTCGGCCACCTCACTACCGGGATCGCGCTGTGCCTGACGATCATCGGCATCCCGCTCGGCGTGGCGAACTTCAAGCTGATCCCGATCTCGCTGGTCCCGCTCGGCAAGGAGATCGTTCCGACCGACCAGCCCTTCGCCGTCCGGTGAGGTCGCTCACCGTCCTCGGCTCGTGCGGCGCCTGGCCCGAGGCCGGCCGTGCGTGCGCCGGCTTCCTGCTCGAGTACGACGGCTTCCGCGTGGTCCTCGACCTTGGGTACGCCACCCTCCCGCGACTGCTCGAGCACCGTCCGAAGGGCGAGGTCGACGCGGTCGTGGTCACCCACCAGCACCCGGACCACTGCGTCGACGTAAGTGCGCTCGCCCGGGTCAGGTACTACGAGGCACCGGACGCACAGCCGATCCCGCTGCACTGCACTCCGGGCGTCCTCGACGTACTGCGAGCCCTCGAGCCGATCCCGGATCCGGCCACCGTCTTCGAGTTCCACGACCTCGCGACCACCGAGCAACTCGGGCCGTTCACCGTCGAGACCGTCGAGTTGCCGCACTACAAGACCAACTTCGGTGTGCGGTTGTCCGCGCCGGGCGTGTCGCTCGCCTACACCGGCGACAGCGGTCCGTCTCCTGACCTCCGGAAGCTGGCCGAAGGAACGGACCTGTTCATCTCCGACGCGACCCTGCAAGGTCCGTCGCCGGACACGACACCGCGCTATCTGATGACGGCTGGTGAGGCCGGTCGTGGTGCGCGTGGCGCCCGGCGGCTGCTGTTGACGCATTTCTGGCCGGGCTCGGACCGGTCGGTCTCGGTGGCCGAGGCGGAGCAGGAGTTCGACGGTGAGGTCATTGCGGCGGACGAGGGCCTGACCATCACGCTGTGAGCGGCCCCGAACAGCCCGGCCACACCGGAACCTTCTGTGGCCGGGCTGCCGCTCACTTCGCTCGGGCCACGATCTTGCGCACGTTGGCGATGTCGCCGCAGCCGGAGTCGATCAGACGCGCCCGCTCCTCGGCGAACGCGTCGCCCAGGTTCCGCCGTACCTCCTCGGAGACATCCGTCCGCGCCGGGTTGAGAACGTCGCGCTCCTCCTCGTCGAGGTGGTGGGTCAGCGCTTCGGACAACTCGTGGAGCTGCTTGCTGAACTCCTCGCTGTCCGTGTCCTCGATCTCCATCAGGTCGAGCAGCGCCTCGTTGCCCTCGTCGTGCTCGTGCTCGGAGTGCGCGACCTCCTCCGCGTCGATCGCATCCTTCTTCCGCAGCGCCGGATAGACCTTCGCTTCCTCGGCCTCCGCGTGGGCGATCAGCACGGTCGCCAGATCGGCGAGCACAGCCTCCCGGTCGCTCTGGACGTCGCGCAGTTCGCGCAGCGCCTCCTCGAACCACCGGTGGTCCGCCAGGATGATCTCGACCACGTCGCCACCCGTCGCGGGCAGGATCTTCGGCATCCGTTCCTCCCTTCGTCGAGCCCTCCGGTACCCGGTTACCCTGCAGCCATGCCGACTGCCCTGGTCCGACGCCCCAGCCCGCGTCTCGCCGACGGACTCGTCACGCACATCGAACGGACCCCGGTCGACGTCGAGCTCGCCGTACGGCAATGGCAGGGGTACGTCGGCGCGCTCGAGGCGACCGGGTGGACGACGGTCGAGGTGCCGGCGATCGACGAATGCCCCGATGGTGTGTTCATCGAGGACACCATGGTCGTGTACGGCGACCTCGCGGTGATCGCACGATCCGGAGCCGACGAGCGCCGGCCGGAGGCGGCCGCCGCGGAGCAGACGGTCGCGGACCAGGGCTACCGCATCACGCACATCACCGCGCCCGGCACGCTCGACGGCGGCGACATCCTGAAGGTCGGCTCGACTGTGTACGCCGGGCTCGGCGGGCGGACCAACGACGAAGGCATCCGGCAGTTGCGGGACGTGCTCGCACTGCTCGGGGCCGACGTACGCGCGGTGCCGGTGCGCAAGGTGCTGCATCTGAAGTCGGCGGTGACCGCGCTGCCCGACGGGACCGTGATCGGCTACGAGCCGCTCGTCGACGACCAGGCGGCGTTCGACTGCTTCCGTCCGGTCCCCGAGGAAGCGGGGTCGCACGTCGTGCTGCTGGGGGAGGACCGGCTGTTGTTGGCGGCCTCCGCGCCGAAGTCCGCCGAGCTGTTCGAGGAGCTCGGCTACACGCCGGTGGTCGTGGACATCAGCGAGTTCGAGAAGCTCGAGGGCTGTGTCACGTGCTTGTCGGTGCGCCTTCGGCATTGAGCAACGGCAGTGCCGCCTCTGCGGCCTGCAGGTCCCGCTTCTTCCCGCGCACCTTGGCGACGTCGCACGCCTCCACAAGTGCCGTGCGATAGACCGAGGTGTCCGGATGGGTCGGGCCGAGTGCGGCCGCGGCGCCACCGACCGCGTGCGCGAGCATCTCGATCGACGCCGCGATCTCCCCACCGGAGAGGAGCGCGCGCCCAAGGGCCGCCCGGTCGCGGAGCAGTTGTGGGTCGTGCTGATCCAGGTCAAGCGTGTCGACCGCGACGATGTCCTGCAGGAGTTGCGCCTCGGAGCGCGGTCCGCCGACCATCAGGCGAGCTCCAGTGACGGCCTCGGTCGCTGTCCGGGTCAGGTCGTGGTTCGGCCCGAACACATCCACCAGTTGCGGGATCAGGAGCTCGAACCACGCGATCGCCCGTCCGTAGTTCCCGGTCGCCAGCAGGCCTTGCGCCACCCGCAGCCGGACCCGAAGCGTCGCCGGGTCGTCCGCCGCGAGCACCTTCTCCCGCTCGACCAACGCGGATTGATAGAAGGGCAAGGCCTGCCCGGGCTCGCGCTCGTGCCAATACGCCTCGGCCTGCTTGTACGCCGGATCGCCGTCCAGCTCCGGGTGATTCGCGAGCGCCGACACCGGCTCACGCCGTACGACGGTCTGGAGCGGCCGGTCGATCACCTTCCGGCCGATGTAGCTGCGGCCGCCGGTCGGGATGATCCGGTACCGGGCGACCTTCGACACCGGGACCCACAGGATCGTGCTGTAGAGCGTGCGTACCGAAGATCCGCAGCTCTCGCAGACGTCCCGGTGCCCGTAGAACCGGCTCCCCATCGGGCCGGCCGTCTCGGCCGCGCGCCACGCGATCGACGACGACGCGCACGCGCCACAGAACGGGTAAACCCCCCGCCGTTCCTCATTCACTCGGCCTATTCTGGTCGCTTTCGGGCTCGTCGTCTCCCTCCTGCAACCCGATGGTGACCTTTGACAGGGCCGGGTCGTCGGTGGCGAACGTCCGCACCGGTCCCGGCGGGGTGTCCGCGGTCTCGAAGCGGACCGTGACGCGGCCGCGTCCGGAACCCCACACCCAGCCGTGGCCGTAGTCGGGATGGGCGACGTCCTGACCCGGGTAGAACCCGATCTGGTCGCGCGGGCGCTCCGGCAACTCGACCACCTCGACCGGGGCCTCGGCGTACTCGCTCTCGGTGAAGAGGTCGTCCTGGATCCAGTCGGCGAGCGACGACACACCCACCCCGAGCAGCCGGATGCCGCCGCCGATCTCGCTGTCGTCGAGCAGCCGGCGGGCGACCCGGGCGATCACGCGGGCGTCGTCGGTCGGGCCGGCCAGCGTGGACGACCGGGTGTGAGTGGTGAAGTCGTGCATACGAGTCTTCACCGTGACGGTCCGGCCGGAGAGCTGCGCCTTCTGCAGGCGCTCGGAGACACGGTGGGCCATCCGGTCGCCGATCGCGGCCAGCAGCGAGCGGTCGATGATGTCGGTCTCGAAGGTGTCCTCGACACTGACCGACTTGGTCTCCCGGTCGCTCACCACCGGGCGGTCGTCGGCCGCGATCGCGAGCCGGTACAGGCTCGAGCCGTGCGCGGAGCCGACCTGACGGATCAGCTCCTCCTCGTCGAGCTGCTGCAGGTCGGCGACCGTGCGGACGCCGGCCATGCTCAGCCGCTGGGCGGTCGCCGGACCGACACCGGGAATCACTGTGACCTGCATCGGCGCGAGGAACTCGGCCTCTGTCCCGGCCGGCACGACGACCACACCGTCCGGCTTGTCGAGATCGCTGGCGATCTTGGCGATCAGCTTGGACGTGCCCGCGCCGACAGACGCGGTGAGGCCGCCGCTGACCTTCTGGATCGCCGCCTTGAGATCGTTCGCGATCGCCTGCACGTCGTCGACCGTGAGACCGCTCAGCCCGGACGCGGCCAGGTCGATGAACGCCTCGTCCAGGGACAGCGGCTCGACCAGCGGCGACAGCGCCCGCATCTCCGCCATCACCGCTCGGCTGGACTGCCGGTACACCTCGAACCGCGGCCCCAGGTAGGCCGCGTGCGGACAGCGGGACCGCGCCTCCGCGGTCGACATCGCGGACCGGACGCCGTATTTGCGGGCCTCGTACGACGCGGTCGACACGACACCGCGGACGCCGACTCCGCCGACCACGACGGGTTTGCCCCGCAGCGACGGCTTGTCCCGCTGCTCGACGGCCGCGAAGAACGCGTCCAGATCGACATGCAGCACCGACGGATCCCCACGCACGACCCCAGTGTCCCTGTTATGACCGACAATTCCGTTATGAGCTTCCCCGACCACTGGGACGACGGCACCGATCCGGCGAGTCCCGACCATCAGGTCCATTGGTACGACGAGCGCACGGTGATCATCCGGCAGGCGCTCCGGACCAACTTCGAAGGCCCGTTCCTGTACCTCCTGCTCGGCACAGAGCGCGCCCTGCTGCTCGACACGGGCACCGGTCACGTGAGGCTCCGCCCACTGGTCGAGAGCCTGCTGAGCGGACAGGAGCTGATCGTCGCCCACACCCACGCGCACGGCGACCACGTCGGTGGGGACGCCGAGTTCGACAGCGTCGTCGGCCGAACACCGGAGGAGGTGGCGGCGTACTTCGGGATCGCGGACTGGCCGAACGACGTGGTCCAGCTCGATCTCGGCAACCGGGTCCTCGACATCATCCCGATCCCGGGGCACCACGCCTCGCACGTCGCGGTCTACGACCGGGCGACGCGGCTGCTGATCAGTGGCGACTCGCTGTACCCCGGCCGGCTGTACGTCTTCGACTGGCCGGCGTTCCGGGCGAGTGTCCGGCGGCTGACCGACTTCGTTGCCGCGGGCAATCCCGTCGAGTGGATCGTCGGTACGCACATCGAGCTGACGGACCAGCCCGGTCAGGACTACGAGCTGGGTTCGGCCGTGCACCCCGGCGAACACGAGTTGCCGCTCGATCCCGCCGTACTGACCGAGCTCGCCGGCGTGCTCGAGGAGGCGGGACCGGAGCCGGTCCGGATCGTCCGCGACCACTTCATCGTCTACCCGGTCTGATCCACCACGCGATTGCGCCGCCCACGGATGGGCACCTTCGGGCACACTGAGGCCATGCTGTAGGGGAGCCCACCAGGGGAGGCCGAAATGGGTGAGGAAGTCGACCGGGTCGAGTTCACCCGGGCGGACCGGACCGCGTTCCGCAATCAAGTGCATCGCAATCTGGACGCCTTCGCGCGGATGCTGCGCGAGAACCGGTTCGCACCCGAGCGGCCGATGACCGGGATCGAGATCGAGCTGAACCTGGTCGACGAGCAGTGCGACCCGGCGTTCAAGAACGGCGAGGTTCTGAGCGCGATCGAGGACGACGCGTTCCAGACCGAGCTCGGCCAGTTCAACATCGAGATCAACGTGCCACCCGGGCAGATCGACGGCATCGGCCTGGACACGATGGAGTCCAGCATCCGCGAGAGCCTGAACGCGGCCGAGGAGAAGGCGGCCCGGACCGGGTCGTCGATGGTTGTCGTCGGTATCCTGCCGACGCTGCTGACCGAGCACATCCATCGCGAGGCACTGAGCACGAACCCGCGGTATGCCTTGCTCAACGACCAGATCTTCGCCGCGCGGGGCGAGGACGTGCAGATCTCCATCGACGGGATCGAGCGGCTGCAGGTGACCGCGGACAGCATCGTGCCCGAGGCCGCCTGTACGTCGACGCAGTTCCATCTGCAGGTGACACCCGAGGCGTTCCCGCGGTACTGGAACGCGGCGCAGGCGATCTCCGGCGTCCAGCTCGCCGTCGGCGCGAACTCGCCGTTCCTGTTCGGTAAGGAGCTATTGCGGGAAACGCGCATCGCGTTGTTCGAGCAGGCCGCCGACACGCGGACGCACGAACTGAAGACCCAGGGCGTGCGGCCGCGGGTGTGGTTCGGTGAACGCTGGATCACCTCGATCTTCGACCTGTTCGAGGAGAACTCCCGCTACTACCCGGCGCTGCTGCCGGTGACGTCGGACGAGGATCCGATCGCCGTCCTCGATCGCGGCGACACACCGGCCCTTTCGGAGTTGCGGCTGCACAACGGGACGATCTATCGCTGGAACCGGCCCGTGTACGACGTTGTCCGCGAAAAGCCGCATCTGCGGGTGGAGAATCGGGTGCTGCCGGCCGGGCCGACGGTCGTCGACACGATCGCGAACGGCGCCTTCTACTTCGGCCTGGTGCGGGCCCTTGCCGACAGCGAACGGCCGATCTGGTCGCAGATGTCGTTCAGCGCGGCCGAGGAGAACTTCCACGAAGCGGCCAAGGACGGGATCGACGCGGAGGTGTTCTGGCCGGGTGTCGGTACGGTGCGCGCGACCGAGCTGGTGCTCAGACGCCTGCTGCCGTTGGCATCCCGGGGACTCGAGGCCTGGGGCGTCGACACCGCCGTACGGGACCGGTTGCTCGGAATCATCGAGCAGCGCTGCCTGACCCACCGCAATGGTGCGTCGTGGCAGGCCGACGAGTTCCATCGACTGTATACACAGGGATCGCACGGACGGCGGGACGCGTTGCGCGGAATGCTGCGCCGCTACCGCGATCACATGCACGAGAACCTGCCAGTTCATGAGTGGCCGGTGGACTGAACCGGTTAGTTATTTACGACAACGTTGGACAAGGGAACGCACGACTCTCTCCGCCCGGCAGGGGTCCGGCCGCGGAACCGGGGTCCCTCCGGCGGAACCGTGCCGAGCTCCGGCGACCTTGCCCAAGGCAACTGGGTGGACGAGTTCGATAACGACCCGGACTACAGGGGTGGCGCGTTGGGTGACAGCCCTGCAAAGGTGTGGCCACCGGAAGGTTAGAGAGTTTCGTCGCGGGTAGTACTCGGGCACCGGCGTGGCTGCCACCTCGGTGGTCCAGCCGGTGGTGGAGTACTACCCGCGTAACGATCAGCCCTCCGTCACGGCCGCGACACAGCTGGTGTAAATCCAGCGGATGCCGACCACGGTCGGGAGCAGTATCGTTCGGAACGGGTCGACACGACACCCGGAGGTGAGGCAGGGCGATGACAACCATCGTCGTGGGTTACGTGCCGAAGGCGGAGGGCCGTGCGGCCCTTCGGCGGGCGGCGGAAGAAGCAACGCTTCGGGACGCCAAACTGGTGGTGGTGAACTCGCACCGGGGTGGACGCAGCTTCGACAGTGATGAGGCCGCGGCGAGTGATGCCGCGCTGACGGAGGTACGGGAACAGCTCGACTCGACCGGCGTGCCCTACGAGGTGCGGCAGTTGGTGCGTGGACTCGATCCGGCGGAGGACCTGGTGGCCGTCGCCGAGCAGGTGCACGCGGAGTTCATCGTGATCGGCCTGCGCCGCCGATCTCCCGTCGGCAAACTCATCCTCGGCAGTAACGCCCAGCGGGTGCTGCTCGATGCTCCGTGTCCGGTGCTGGCCGTGAAGGCCGAGGAAGGGGAGGACTGAGGTGACTTCGACACGCAGCAAGAAGCTGTGCCTCGCACAGCAGCCCGACGCCGACGAGATGCTGAGCAGAGATCCGTTCGCCCTGCTGGTGGGGATGTTGCTGGACCAGCAGATCCCGATGGAGCGCGCGTTCGCGGGCCCGGTCGCGATCGCGCAGCGGATGGACGGACCGTTCGACCCGGCCACGGTCGCGCACTACGACCCGGACGCGTTCGTCGAGGTGGTAGCGGGTCCGCCGGCCGTGCACCGGTTCCCGACCGCGATGGCCGCCCGGATCCAGACGCTGGCCAAACACCTCGACGAGGAGTACGGCGGTAACGCTTCGGGGCTCTGGTCCGATGTCAAGTCCGGGGACGACCTGCTGGCCAGGCTCTCGGCCCTGCCGGGGTTCGGCGCGCAGAAGGCGAAGATCTTCGTCGCGCTGCTCGGCAAGCAACTCAAGGTCCGCCCGCGCGGGTGGCGCGAGGCGTCCGAGCCGTACGGCGAGGACGGCGCGTTCAAGTCCGTCGCGGACGTGATCGACGTGGCGTCGCTGGTCCGGGTGCGGCAGTTCAAGCAGGAACAACAGGTGGTCCGGCAGCGGGTCGTGGCCCCGCCGCTGCGGCGGACCCGTAACGGGTGACGGCAGACGACATCGAACGTTGACGCGATCAGGCCTCCACCAGGGCGGGAACGCCCGTACGGTGGAGGTCTGCGCATGTCCTTCGGGGGGTCGCGCGACGCCTGGGCTTGGTTCGCGGATTACAATGTAGTGTTGCCGCCGCCTGACCAGCGAGCAGCGCACACACAGTCATACCCAGAACGTGGCACCACCAGCACCATCACAACGTCGTACCGCCGTACAAACCCTGCGTCAGACGAGAGGTAATTCGTGTCGTCCAGCTCGTCCGAGAATCTTCCCGCCGAGTCAGCCCGGGCCGTGGCCGCCACAGCTCGCAGCACGGCTCCGAGGACCAGCGCCCGAGTGACCGAGCCCGCTGCCAAGAAGGCGGCCGTGAAGAAGGCCGCGGCCAAGTCTGCCGCCAGCACCAAGGAGGACGGTATCCCCGCCGCGAAGAAGGCCGCCGCCAAGAAGGCGCCGGCGAAGAAGGCCGCAGTTTCCGAGGCGGGTCTGGCGATCGACCCGAAGACCGGCAAGCCCCGCTCGCTGGACGAGGTGGACGAGGCGGACTTCAGTCCCGACGCGGTGAAGCCGCTGGAGAAGGAGCTCACCGAGGACGAGGGCTTCGTCGTCTCCGAGGCCGACGAGACCGACGAGCCCGAGCAGCAGGTGATGGTCGCCGGTGCCACCGCGGACCCGGTCAAGGACTACCTGAAGCAGATCGGCAAGGTCCCCCTGCTGAACGCCGAGCAGGAGGTCGAGCTCGCCAAGCGGATCGAGGCCGGCCTGTTCGCCGAGGAGCAGATCGGCGACGAGGCGAGCAAGCTGAAGGAGAAGGTCCGCGACGAGTACGAGTGGATCTCCGAGGACGGGCGCCGGGCGAAGAACCATTTGCTCGAGGCCAACCTGCGCCTGGTGGTGTCGTTGGCCAAGCGCTACACCGGCCGCGGCATGCTGTTCCTGGACCTGATCCAGGAGGGCAACCTCGGTCTGATCCGCGCGGTGGAGAAGTTCGACTACACCAAGGGCTACAAGTTCTCGACGTACGCCACCTGGTGGATCCGGCAGGCGATCACCCGCGCGATGGCCGACCAGGCCCGGACCATCCGGATCCCGGTGCACATGGTCGAGGTCATCAACAAGCTGGCCCGGGTCCAGCGGCAGATGCTGCAGGACCTCGGTCGCGAACCCACTCCGGAAGAGCTCGCCAAGGAGCTCGACATGACCCCGGAGAAGGTCATCGAGGTGCAGAAGTACGGCCGTGAGCCGATCTCGCTGCACACCCCGCTCGGTGAGGACGGCGACTCCGAGTTCGGCGACCTGATCGAGGACTCCGAGGCGATCGTGCCGGCCGAGGCGGTGTCGTTCACGCTGCTGCAGGAGCAACTGCACGCCGTCCTGGACACGCTGTCCGAGCGCGAGGCCGGTGTGGTCTCGATGCGCTTCGGCCTGACCGACGGCCAGCCGAAGACGCTGGACGAGATCGGCAAGGTGTACGGCGTGACCCGGGAGCGGATCCGGCAGATCGAGTCGAAGACGATGTCGAAGCTGCGCCACCCGTCGCGTTCGCAGGTCCTCCGGGACTACCTGGACTGATGACAGTGGGTCAGGCGATCGCCGGCGTACTCGCGCTGGTGATGCCTGCCTACGATTCGGCAACCTTGGCCGCCGCCGTGCTCACGGCGGCGGCCTTGCTGTTCACGCTTCTTCTCGTCGCGCGCACCTCGGCGCCCCCGGCCGCTCCGCTCCTCGCGCGGGCGACCTCGGTCCGCGATCGTGCGGAGCAGACCGTTTTCCTCCGGCTGTGTGATCCGGACGACGTCGGGCGGCCTCGTCCACGAGCACCGGGACGGTAGCGCTCTCCCTCGCTACCCGTTCCTTCTCACTCGTGGAGTTGTGCTGTGCCTTCGTTCCTGGAGGCACCGGTCGCCGGTGCCTATCACGTGCTCACGTCCCTCGTCACCGCCATCGAACCGCTCACCGGCAGCTACGCCGCCGTGATCGCGATCGTCGTCTGTACCCTCGCCGTACGCCTGTGTCTCGTTCCGCTCAGCCTGCGGGCCCATCGCGGGTTGCGCGCCCGCGCGGAGCTGATGCCTGCGTTGAAGAAGCTCAGTGATCGCCACCGTGGCGATCCGGAGCGACTGCAGCGCGAGCTCGCCAAGCTCCAGGCGGAGTCGGGTACGTCGCTGTTCGCCGGGTTCCTGCCCACGCTCGCGCAAATGCCGTTCTTCTGGCTGATGTACACGCTGTTCTCCCGTGCGGTCGTGGCGGGGGAGTCGAACCAGTTGATCAGCGGCAGCCTCCTCGGCGCGCCGCTCGGCCTGCACTGGCCGGTCCTCACCGGCACCCCGGCGTTCCTCGTCCTCGCCGTCCTGCTGGCGGTCGTCGCCTGGTTCTCGGCGCGCCTCGCCCTGCGCCAACTCGACGAGACGGCTACGCCACTGTCCCGCCGGATGGCCCAGCTGCTGCCCTATGGCACCCTGCTCAGCGCAGCCTTCCTGCCACTGGCCGCCGGCCTGTACCTGCTCACCACCACCGCCTGGACCGTCGCCGAACGCACCATCCTGCAGCGCTGACAGTTGCCTGGAGCAACTATCTGTTTGCGGTCTGTCGCGTCATTCTGCTACCGTCTTTAATAAAGCCGGTTGCATAAACGCGATGGAGGGCGATGGATCCCGTACGGTCGGCGAACCAAGTCGCCTGTCTGCGCTTCCTGGCCGAGTCCGACGAAGCGCAAACGGTCGGAGTCATCAGCGCGGAGACCGGACTGTCGCGACCCACGGTGCACGCCGTCCTCGACGATCTGCTCGAGGCCGGTCTGGTCGTGTCCACCGACCCGGCGACCGTGGGTCCGGGCCGGCCCGCGCGTGCCTTTCAGTTCGCCCGGGAGACAGGGCTGGTAGCCGGTGTCGATCTTGGTCCGCGCGGGGCGCGAGCGGTCATCTGCGACCTGTCCGGCCGCCGGGTCGGCTACGCCGAACTGCAGCGGGACCGGCGTGCCGGTGTCTCCCTGATCCAGCGCGCGATCGACGCCGCGGCGGAGCAGGGTGTGGTCGACGCCGGGCGGCTTCGTGCGGTCGGCTTGGCTCTGCCCGGTGTGATCGAGGCGAACGGTCACCTGCGCGCCAGTCTCGCGTTGCCCGAACTGGTCGGCCTCCCGATCGTGGAGACCGTGTCGCAGGACCTGGGCCTTCCGGTTGCCCTCGACAACGACATCAAGCTGGCGGCGCTCGCCGAGCAGCGCGGAGGTGCGGGGCGCGGGTACTCCGACGTGGTCTACCTCCAGATAGGTCATCGGCTGTCCGTGTCGATCGTCCTGAACGGAGTCATTCGGCAAGGACGCCACCGGCTCGCCGGGGAGCTCGGAGCGCAGCGCGGCATGCGCTGGACGCGGAACGCGCAGCGCGGGCAGTTGATCTGGACCTCACACCCGAGCGGCGAGGCCGTGCTGAGCGCGGCTGCCGCCGGCGACGCGGCCGCCGAGGCGGAGATCGCGGACTTCTGCGCGCAGATCGCCGGTCGCATCGCCACCGTGTTGCTGGTCGTCGATCCCGAGGTCGTGGTCGTGCGGGGCTGGCTGGCGCAGGACAGTGACGCGCTGCTTCGTCCACTCGAGGCCGCGGTCGAGAAGGAGTTGCTCTTCCCTGAGCGCCCACCGTTCGTCGCCTCGGCCCTGGGGCGTGAGGCCGTGGTGCTCGGGGCGGTCGGCACCGCGTTCGACCAGTTCAGTTCAGACATCTATGGGATTCACGGCTACCCGAGTCCGTGGAGCCGGATCACTCACGACGTGGAGAGGACCAGCACGTGAAGCTAGGAGTCAGCTCGTACTGCTTCCGAGGGCTCATGAACAGCGGCGAGATGGACCTGATCGGGGTCCTGGATTGGGTCGCGTCATCACCTGCCGGGCATCTGGAGATCGCCGCGATGGACGGCGAGTACTACCTCGAGAACGACGGCGTCGTCCGCGACGCGGCCAAGCACTCCGACGATGTCGGCGTACCGATCGTGAACTACCTCGTCAGTGGCGACCTGCGGACGGCGGAGGACAAGGAGATCGACCGCCTCCGCCGGCAACTGGATGTCGCGCACCGCTTCGGCGCTCGCGTCTTCCGGCACGACGTCGCCCCGTGGGCGTGGCGTGAACAGGACCCGGGGGAGTTCGAGTCGACGTTCGAGCGGGTCGTGGAAGGTTGCCGTGCCGTCGCCGACCACGCCGCGGAACTGGGCATCGTCTCGACGATCGAGAACCACGGCTTCTTCATGAACGGCAGCGACCGGCTGGCCCGGCTCGTGTACGCCGTGGACCGCCCGAACTTCCGGGTCACGCTCGACCTCGGCAACGGCCTGTGCGTCGGGGAGGTGCCCGGCAAGACCGCCGCCGGACTGATCGACCTCGCGGCCTCCGTGGGTGTGAAGGACTTCCACATCCGCCGGTCCGCGGGCGACGGCTGGCTCAAGACGCTGGCCGGGGACTACCTGCTCGGCACCATCTCGGGTCACGGAGATCTCGACCTGGCGGGCCTGCTCGCCCTGGTCGCCACCAAGCCCGACGTACCGGTGAGCCTCGAGTTCGAGGGTCTGGAGTCGACTCCGGACGCCATCGAGCGCTCGCTCAACAATATCCTCCGACTGGCGGGAGCTGCCTGACATGACGACCCGGATTGCTGTCATCGGTGTGGGTGCCATCGCGACCCAGCACCTGATCTCGTACCAGAAGAACCCGCAGGCCGAGCTGGTGGCCGTCTGTGACATCGACCGGACCCGAGCCAAGGCACGCGCCGACGAGTTCGGCGTACCCCGGGCGACGGATGTCGTCGACGAGGTCCTGGCCGATCCCGGTGTCGACGCCGTGAGCATCTGCGTGCCGAACCTCCTGCACGCCAAGATCGCGGAGGCGGCGCTGCGGGCCGGCAAGGACGTGCTGGTCGAGAAGCCGATGTCCGTGACGGTCGCCGAGGCCGAGTCGCTGGTCCGCGCGACCAAGGAGACCGGTCAGGCCCTGCAGATCGGCTACGTACGGCGCTTCGCCCCGAATGCCCTGGTCACGAAGCGTTTCCTGGACGAGGGCGAGTTCGGCGACATCTACGCCGCGCGGGCCACGATCATCCGGGCCGCCGGCAACCCCGGTGGATGGTTCGGCGACGTCGACATCTCCGGTGGCGGCCCGCTGATCGACCTGGGTGTCCACATCATCGACCTGTGCTGGTACCTGATGGGCATGCCGACCCCGGTCTCGGTGTCGGGGGCGACGTTCTCGCCGCTCGGTGCCCGGGACAACATCCAGCACCTGACCCGGTACCGGGCCGCGTCCGAGACGCGGGTCAACAACGTCGAGGACTACGCGACGGCGCAGGTCCGGTTCTCCAACGGGGCGGTTCTCGACGTGGACACGTCGTACTCGCTGCACGCGCGGAACTCGACGAGTGTGAAGATCCACGGCGACAAGGGCGGCGCGGAGATCGAGCCGGAGCTGCTGATGGTCACCGAGCGGCACGACACCCTGTTGCACGTCCAGCCGCAGATCGACTCGCTCGGGTTCGACTTCGCGGTCGGGTTCGCCAACCAGATCGACAACTTCCTGAAGATCTGCCGCCGGGAGATCCCGGCCGACGCGACGGCGGAGCAAGGCCTCGAGATGGCGCGCATCCTGTCGGCGATCTACGAGTCCGCCCGGATCGGATCCGAGGTGAAGATCACTCGGTGACCGGGTCCGGCTTCCGTCGGCCGATCGTCTTGGCCGCGGCCTGGATGGCGAGGACCGAGGCCGACGAGGTGTTGCGGCGGCGGGACTCGAGGCCGTCGAGGATCCGGTTGAGGCCGTAACTGAAGTTGTCCTCGGCGTCGGTGGTCAGGTCGGTGGCGTCGTGGGCCGCGTACAGGGCGCGGAGGTTGGGGTAGGGCTCGGCGGCCTGGACGGCGGCGGGCCAGACCGCCGCGCGCCAAGCGTCGTGATCCATGCCGCTGCGGTGAAGTTTGGTGATCGTGGCGGCCTCGGTCGAGGCGATGCCGATCACGTATCCGAGCACGGTCTTGGAGGCGTGGTCGGCTTCGGCCAGCTCGAAGCCGGCGGTCAGGTAGAGGCCGAGCAGCTGGTCCGAGACGCGCATCAGGTTCGGGCCGAGGTAGTTCATGCCGACCTCGGCCAGCGTCGGCGCGACCCACGGATGGCGCACGATCATGGCGCGCACGCTGCGTGCCGAGGACTCCGCCGCCGCCCGCCACTGGCCGGGCCCGGTGACCGCGGGCACCTCGATCTCGCCGTACACCTCGTCGACGACGAGCTCGACGAGCTCCTCCTTGTTCGCGACGTGCCAGTAGACGGCGGTCGCGACCGCGCCGAGCGCGGCCCCGAGCTTGCGCATGGTGAGCGCCTCCAGGCCGTCGGCGTCCAGCAGCTTGAGCGCTTCCGCGACGATCTGCTCCTGGCTGAGCGCCGGCTGCTCGCGCCGCCGGCCGCGCTTGGGCCGGGTCCAGACGGACGCGTACTCCTCGGTCGCCATCCACGCACCACCTCGCTCCAGCGCTGTGTTGAACAACGTACAGGACTTTGACCAGCGTTCAATATCAGCTGATCAGGGCAGTGGTGATGGAGCCGGCGTACTGCTCGAGCCAGGTCTGGCGGTTCTTGATCTTGTCGCCGACTCCCTCACTCCACATCCGCTGCCAGCCGCCGCCGAGTGTGTCCGCGCGGTACTTCATCGTGTGCCAGGCCCGTTCGTTCAGGGCGATCGCTAGCTCCATCAGGCGCCGGCGGTCCGGATCGGCCAGGTCGTAGGCGTCCGCGATCAGCCGGCACCGCCGCACGCGATCCACACCACGGAACGCCGGGTCGACATCGGCGTCGTCGCCGAGCGGAGCCCACCACAGCATCAGGTTGACCAGCTCCCGCGCCCGGGAGACCGGGCGGGCGAGGTCGAAGTCGATCAAGGCGTACGCGCGGCCGTCGCGGAATACCACGTTCTCCGGCGTGATGTCTTGATGCCCGACGAGCTCCACGGGATCGGCGACGGCCGGAAGACCGGGCGGTTCGATCGGCGCCGGCAGATTCGCCGGGATCCCGAAGCTCTCGACCGCATCGTCATACGCGCGGACCAGCCGGGCCAGCGAGATCAGCCGGTCCTCGTCGGCGATCCAGCCCGGGTGTGGGCGGCCGGCGACCTCGCCCTCGACGTACGAGAGGACCTGACGCCCGGCCGAGTCGACGCCGAGGAACCGGGGAGCACCCTCGAACCCGGCCGACTCCAGGTGCAGCAGCACGTCCCTGACCATCGCGGCCCGCTCACCGGGCGGCCGCCGTACCGTGTCACCAACCCGGACGAGTCCTTCGGTCACGTCCCCGCCGAGCAGCGGAATCTCTTCACCCTCGTCGACCATCGTGCTCCATTCTTCACCCGCTGAGCTGTTCACCTGGATGTCATCGGCAGCGCAGAATCTTGGCGTATGAGTACTCCTGATCTGGTGCAAGAGCTCGGCTTCCGTGTCCTCGACGACGAGGACGACGATCCGGTGCTGCTGCGTGCCGACGGTACGCCGGTCGACACCTGGCGCGAGGGCTATCCGTACGGCGAACGGCTGCCGCGCGAGATCTACGACCGGGACAAGCGCCTGCTGCAGATCGAGTTGCTCAAGCTGCAGTACTGGGTGAAGCGGTCGGGGCAGCGGCTGGTGATCGTGTTCGAGGGACGCGACGCGGCCGGCAAGGGCGGGACGATCAAGCGCTTCATGGAGCACCTGAACCCGCGCGGCGCGCGCATCGTCGCGCTGGAGAAGCCCACCGAGCGCGAGAAGACCCAGTGGTACTTCCAGCGGTACGTCGAGCACCTGCCGGCCGCGGGGGAGATGGTGCTGTTCGACCGGTCCTGGTACAACCGCGCCTGTGTCGAGCGGGTGATGGGGTTCTGCACGCAGGACGAGTACGAGGAGTTCCTGCGGCAGGCGCCGGAGTTCGAGCGGATGCTGGTGCGCTCGGGCATCCTGCTGATCAAGCTGTGGTTCTCGGTGTCGCAGGCAGAGCAGCAGACCCGCTTCACGATCCGGCAGATCGACCCGGTGCGGCAGTGGAAGCTGTCGCCGACCGACCTCGCGTCGCTGGACAAGTGGGCCGACTACACCGAGGCCAAGGAGGCGATGTTCCACTACACGGACACGCTGCACGCGCCCTGGACCGTGGTGAAGAGCAACGACAAGAAGCGCGCTCGGCTCGAGGCCATGCGGCACGTGCTCAGCCGCTACGACTACACCAACAAGGACGTCGAGCTGGTCGGCAGCCCGGACCCGAAGATCCTCGGCCCAGCCGCCCAGGTCCTCGAACACGGCGAGTCCGCCACCCGCGCCTTCCCGGCTCTCTGACCCCTGAAAGGGGAACGAAGGCTAGGGGGTGGTGGTGAGCGGCAGGTGGACGGTGAAGGTGGCGCCGGTCGGGGTGGAGTCGGTGACGGTGACGTGGCCGCGGTGGGCGGCGACCAGGGCGGCGACGATCGAGAGTCCTAGGCCGGAGCCGCCGGTGGTGCGGGTGCGGGCCGAGTCGGCGCGGTAGAAACGCTCGAAGACCTTGGCCTTCTGCTCATCGCTCAGGCCCGGGCCGGTGTCACTGACCTCGAGGATCGCGTCGTCGCCCCGGGTGCCGACCGAGACAGTGATCGGCGCGTCGAGCGGGGTGTGGTGGAGCGCGTTGCTGACCAGGTTCCCGAGCACCTGACGCAACCGAGCCTCGTCGCCCTCGACCACCGGCGCTTCGGAGTCCTGCAGAATCTTGAGCGAGATGTTGCGCTCCGGCTGCACGGCCTGGGCGTTGTGCAGCGTGTCGGCGGCGATCGGCAGCAGATCCACCGATTCCATCTTCAGCGGCCGCTGTTGATCGAGCCGTGCGAGCAGTAGCAGGTCGTCGACGAGCAGGCCCATCCGCTTGGCCTCGTCCTCGATCCGCCGCATGGTGTCCGGATCCGTCGCGTCACCGCGCTGCCGGGCAAGCTCCGCGAAGCCACGGATCGAGGTCAGCGGCGTCCGCAATTCGTGAGACGCGTCGGCCACGAACCGCCGCATCCGGTCCTCGGACTGCCGGGCCGCTTCCTCCGACTGCCGCGCGGCCTCCTCGGACTCCCGGGCGGTCTCCTCGGAGCGCCGGGCGGTCTCCTCGGAGCGCCGGGCGGCCAGTTCGGACGCGGTCCGTTGCGCGAACGCGGTCTCGATCTGCCCGAGCATCTGGTTCAGCGCGAGCGACAACCGCCCGACCTCGGTCCGGGGATCCCGCTGCGGCACCCGCTGGCTCAGGTCCCCGCCGGCGATCGCGACCGCGGTGTGCTCGACGTCCTCGAGTCCGCGCAGACTTCGCCTTACGACGTAGGTCCCGATGCCGGCCAGCAGCACCAGGAGGATGATGCCGGCGGCCGCCTGGATGCCGACCAGGCGCTGGATCGTGTGGTCCATGTCCTTCAGGCTCTGCGCGACCATCACCGAGCCAGAGCCATTGTCCAGCGGGATGGCGACGACTCGCCACGTCGCGCCGCCGGAGACGGCGTCGACATTGAAGGACTTCCCGTCGAGCGCCCGCACCTGGTTGAGATTCAGCGTCGGTAGCTTCGGCAGCGGCTCGGTCTCGGCCAGCCGGGCACCGATCGGACCGCCGTCGCTGGTGCCTTCGGAGTCGTTGAACTGGACGACGAACTCACTCGGCAGGGGACGACGACCCAGTTCGCCGGTGCCGGGTGGCTGCGGACGCCGGTCCGGCGGGATCCGCTGGACCTGCATCACGGTCTGGTGCAACTGCTCGTCGACACGGTCGACGAGGTAGCCGCGCATGATCGTGGTCGCCACCACGCCGGAGGCGGCAAGAGCGAGCGCCACCAACGTCAGCAGGACGACGACGATGGTGACGCGCAGTGGGTACCGGTCGGCGAAGCGCCGGTGGGTCAGTTGCATCAGTTGGGGCCTCGCGGGGTGCGCAGGACATACCCGACCCCGCGGACGGTGTGGAGCAGCTTCTGGTCGCCGGTGTCGACCTTACGGCGCAGGTAGGACATGTACGACTCGACCACGCCGGCGTCTCCGGCGAAGTCGTAGTTCCAGACCGCGGACAGGATCTGGCCCTTGGACATCACCCGCTCGGCGTTCTCCAGCAGGCAGCGCAGCAGCTTGAACTCGGTCAGCGAGAGCTGGACCGCCTGCCCACCCTTGAACACCTCGTAGCTGTCCTCGTTCAGTTCCAGATCGGCATAGCGCAGTACGGCGGACTCGGTGGTCGTCTGCTCGCGGTGACCGGACCGGCGCAGCAGTGCCCGCACCCGGGCGACCAGCTCGTCCAGACTGAACGGCTTGGTGACGTAGTCGTCGCCACCGGTGTGCAGGCCGAGGACCTTGTCCTCGACCGCGTCACGGGCGGTGAGGAACAGCACCGGCACATGCCGGTCCTCACCGCGCAGCCTGCGGACCACTTCGAATCCGTCCAGGCCCGGCATCATCACGTCGAGGACGACCAGGTCGGGCTCCACCTCACGGGCCTTCCGCAGCGCCTCGGCGCCGTGGGTCGCCGTGGTCACGTCGTACCCGGCGAAACGCAGACTCGCGGACAGCAACTCGACGATGTTCGGCTCGTCGTCGACCACCAGCAGATGCGGACTCATGCCCCACAGTCTGCCGCTGGAACCCATGTGAACCCTGGAAGGTTCCTGGCAATCAGCTGTGAGTTGTCAGCGCGGCCCGTGCTTGAAACCCCATTTCTGACCCGCCGCGTCGCGGGCGGTGCCGTCGTTGATCGTGGTCGCGGTCGCCGTGTTGCCGGCCACTACGGCACTGACCGAGACCTTGCTGCCGGTCTTGATCGACGCGATGCCGTCGCGGGCCGAGTTCACCAAGGTCTCGGCTGCCACGGCGTAGGTGCGGCTGTACCCGTCCTCACTCTTCAAGGTGATCGAGTCCTTGCTGACCGCGGTCACGTCACCCTGCTGGGTGGCGACGGTCTGATAGCCGCCGCCGTCCTTCGGGACCACGAACTCGCCGTGCAGCGCCCCGCCGACACCGAACTCACCGCGATGCCCGAACCCGCCCTTGCCCGGTCCACCGGGCTGCTGCTGGTTCGGCGTGGACGGTGTCGACGGCGACGCCGAGGGGGACGGCGTGGGATCCGCGTTGGTTGCGGCCCAGGCCACTCCGCCTGCGGTGGTGGTCACGGCGACAGCGGCAACCGTGCCGAGGAGCCGCCACCGCTTCTGTGAGAGCTTCATCCTGCTCTGCCTTCCGAGCTGCGTGCCAGGCTGACCTGGCACTGGTCTTCCCACGCTCCACCGCCGAACTGAGTCTAGGCTCCGGTGCGGCTGAGAAAACCCTGGCAATTCAGACCACGAAGAGCACGGCGGCTAGCCAGACCGCCGCAGCCAGCGACGTGCCGATGAGCTCGATCAGGATCGACACCCCGGTCTGCCGCAGCGCGTGCTTGGTCGACGTCCACGCGGCGGCGTGCGTGCGCTGCCGCTGGACCTCGGACAGGTAGACACCGATCGGGAAGCCGACGAACATGCCGACCACCGGGATCACGAAGAACCCGACGATCCCGAGCAGGACGCCGACGAGCATGGACCGGCGGGGCACTCCGGCTTCCCGGAGCCGTCGCTCCGGTACGACGTACTTCACCACCTGACTCGCACCGATCAAGGCCCCGGTGATCGCGAACACGATCCAGCCGGTCGCGCTCTGCGCCAGGATCGCCCAGACCAGGATGGCCGCCAGGCTGAGGAGCGCCCCGGGCAGGATCGGCACGACGATCCCCACGATCCCGACGAAGATCGCGACGCCGACCAGGACGGTCACTCCAGTTTCCACACCGACACTCTGCCCCAAAAGCAGCCCTTTAGGGTGGAGGTATGTCCGTATTGATGCCACGCCTCCGGCGCGGCGGGTCATGGGGCTGTTACTCCCGCCCTTCCCTCGTCGCTCCAGTCGCTACGCTCCCTACACTCCTCAGTCCAGGGCGGGAGGCCCCATGACCGGGCTGCACGAACTCGTCACCGCACTCGCTGCTCCCTGGGTGGTCCTGTCGCCGCGATCCGGGCAGCTCACCGGCTCCGGCGCCGAGGGGGTGTACGCCCGCGACCGGCGCATCCTGTCCCGGCTCAGGGTCACGGTCGACGGCCGGGAGCCGATCCCGGTGCACGCCGTCGAGCGCTCCGCGGCGGCTCATGAGTACGTCGCGATGGTCGAAGGACTCGGTGACACCCGGCACGATCCGACCGTGATGCTGTACCGCACCCGGGAGGTGGACGGCGAGGGCCTGACCGAGCGGATCACGCTGGTGAACCGTTCCCGCGCGGCGATCGCGTGCCGGCTGGATGTTGCCTTGGGCACCGATCTCGCCGGGACGGCCGCGGTGCGCAGCGGAGCGGCCGCCGAGCTGCCCGACCTGACACCGCTGCCGACGAGGGCCGGCGAGCCCGGTTGGCTGCACTGGGAGAGTGCCGGGACCCGGGTGAGCGTGAGTGCCGATCCCGGGGTCGCCACCGTGCCCCGGCTCGAGCCGGGGGAGGAGTTCACCATCACCCTGCGCGTCAGGGCCGACTTCCCGACGTCGACCACCGGCTTCTCGATCGAGCCGCCCGCGGACAGAGCGCCGTACGGCGTCGGCCTGAGCTGTGACGACAGGCGGGTCGAGCGTTGGCTGCAGCGCTCGCTCGACGACGTGCTCGCACTGCAGTTGGCCGTCGGCGCCGATCGCTATCTCGGCGCCGGCCCGCCGTGGTATCTCACGCTCTTCGGCCGCGACTCGCTGATCTCGTCCGGCATGCTGATCCCGGTCGACCCCGGACTGGCCGCCGGCACATTGCGAGCGCTCGCCGCCTGGCAAGGCACCAAGGTTGACCCGGACTCCGCAGAGCAACCCGGCAAGATCCCGCACGAGCTCCGCGCCGAGGTCGCCGACCACGGCGGCGGTCTCGTCCTGCCCGCGGCGTACTACGGAACGCATGACGCGACCCAACTCTGGATCACCACCCTCCACAAAGCTTGGCGCTGGGGCATGCCGGCCAAAGAGGTCAGCGACCTGCTGCCGAACCTGCGCCGCGCACTCGGCTGGATGAAGGACTACGCCGATCCCGACGGCGACGGCTTCCTCGAGTACGTCGACGAGTCCGGCCACGGACTGGCCAACCAGGGTTGGAAGGACTCCGCCGACGCGGTGCAATGGCCGGACGGCACCCTCGCCACCGCACCCATCGCGCTGTGTGAGGTGCAGGGCTATGCGTACGCCGCGGCGGTCAGGGGAGCCGAGCTTCTCGAAGCGCACGGTGAGTCCGGCGACGAATGGCGGGAGTGGGCAGCCGCCCTGCAGGAGCGATTCCGCTCCGCGTTCTGGGTCGACGGTTACCCCGCGATCGCGCTCGACGGCGCCAAGGACCCGGTCGTGGGTCGCGCGTCGAACATGGGTCACCTGCTCGGCACCGGCCTGCTCGATGCGGACGAGGAGCAGGCGGTCGCCGACGTCCTGGCCGGCGCGGAACTGAACAGCGGCTTCGGGTTGAGAACGTTGTCCACGGCAATGACTCGGTTCAACCCGCTCGGCTATCACACCGGCAGCGTCTGGCCGCACGACACCGCGATGACGATCCAGGGCCTGTACGCATCAGGTCACGGGGCGGTGGCTTCGTCGTACGTGGACGGTTTGATTCGTGCCGCGGAAGCCTTCGGCTATCGGTTGCCCGAGTTGTACGGCGGTCGCGGTACGGACGAGGAGAACACGCCGACGCCGTACCCGTTGTCCTGCCGGCCGCAGGCGTGGGCGGCCGCATCGGTCGTCGCGGCCGTGGTTGCGGCGCTGGGCATCGAGTCGGATGTTCCTGGTGAGACGCTGATCGTGAACCCGGCTGAGGCGCCGTGGAATGTGCTCGAGGTCACGGGACTCCGGCTCGGTGACGACGTACTGTCCGTGCGCGTCGAGGACGGCGTCCTGACCGTGCTGGACGCGCCTCAGAACGCGCTGATCAGGGCGAACGCCGACAGTCCGAAGTAGATCGCGGCGACAACCAGGTCGCTCCCGCCGTACCTGTGGTGTGAACGGAAGGATGGCGGCCACCCTTCCGGGTGACCGCCATCGAAGCCTGTATGACTTTGGCGCCGCCGTTGGCGCGTTTAGGAAGCCAGGTCCTTACCGATCCTCGTCCGTGGCGACGGTCGGGGTCGCTTCGAGCCGTCCCGTCTCGTCGTGGATGGTGATCGCGATGTTGCGCAGCTTCTCCGCGTGCTCCCGGCCGTGGTGGGCGCAGAACAGAAGCTCCCCACCGCTGGTCAAGGTGACACGAACGTAGGCCTGCGCGCCGCAGCGATCACAACGGTCCGCAGCCGACAGGGTCGAGCTCGGGGCGAGTGCTGTAGTCATTGAGGCCTCATCTCATCTAGTTCCGTACTCACCAGATAGGAACATCCTGACATGCGGATCGCTTCCCGGATGGGGCAGCGTGTCCGTATGTGAGACGAACCACCTGTTCCCGTATGACGCATCTTGACGAGGAATCGTTTCGGAGACGGGCGAATTCTTGTTTCCAGCGGGTGTCGGGCGTGTCTACTCTCACTGTGCGCCATGGTGTGGTCACAGCGCGCTGATGATCGGAGTGTCGAACACCACTCCCGGATCG
The DNA here is from genome assembly GCF_054073265.1 of Kribbella sp. CWNU-51. Classification (NCBI taxonomy): domain Bacteria; kingdom Bacillati; phylum Actinomycetota; class Actinomycetes; order Propionibacteriales; family Kribbellaceae; genus Kribbella; species Kribbella sp. CWNU-51. The sequence goes on along the minus strand of NZ_JBSXMZ010000004.1, from coordinate 549,489 downwards.
AGTCCAGATCGATATCTGCCACAACACCTATCCCCGGTTCCCGTCGTCATTCCACCTCCAGCCCCGCCTGCCACGATTTGGGGGTACGGCCGCATAGGCTGTAACCATGCGTTCGGAGCCGATCCGGTCCCGGACGTGTGCAGGTGGAATGTGAACCAGTGAAGGAGCCAAGTGGCCGCCCCGACGCCTCGCAGTACCGAGCTCGACCCGACGTACAACGCCCGCAACCTGCTCGTCCTCGAAGGTCTCGAGGCGGTCCGGAAGCGCCCCGGCATGTACATCGGGTCCACCGACAGCCGCGGCCTGATGCACTGCCTGTGGGAGATCATCGACAACGCCGTCGACGAGGCCCTGGCCGGGCACGGCGAGCGGATCGACGTGGTGCTCTACAAGGACGGGTCCGTCGAGGTCCGCGACCGCGCCCGCGGCATCCCGGTCGACATCGAGCCGAAGACCAAGCTCAGCGGCGTCGAGGTCGTGTTCACCAAGCTGCACGCCGGCGGCAAGTTCGGCGGCGGGAGCTACAACGCCTCGGGTGGTCTGCACGGTGTCGGCGCCTCGGTGGTGAACGCGCTGTCCGCGCGGCTGGACGTCGAGGTCGATCGCGGTGGTGTGGTCTGGACCACGTCGTTCCGGCGCGGGGTCGCCGGTGAGTTCGACGGCGAGGGCGCGAACGCGTCGTTCACTCCGGCGAAGGGTCTGCGCAAGGCCGGGCGGGCGAAGAAGGGCGTCACCGGCACCCGGATCCGCTACTGGGCCGACCGGCAGATCTTCACCCGCGACGCGAGCTTCAACTACGACGAGGTCGTTACCCGGGCGCGGCAGACGTCGTTCCTGGTGCCGGGGCTCGAGCTGGTGATCCGGGACGAGCGCGGCGACGAGATCACCGAGGAGACCTTCAAGCACGACGGCGGGATCAGCGAGTTCTGCGAGTTCCTCGCCACCGACCAGAAGGTGACCGAGGTGATCCGGCTGACCGGCACCGGCCACTTCACCGAGACCGTGCCGATGCTCGACGACGCCGGGCACATGACGCCGACCGACGTCGAGCGCGACCTGGACGTCGACATCGCGGTCCGCTGGGGCGACGGGTACGAGACCGAGGTCCGCTCGTTCGTGAACATCGTGGCCACGCCCAAGGGCGGGACCCATGTGGCCGGCTTCGAGCGCGCGCTGTCGAAGAGCTTCACGAACGCACTTGACGGGACCCGCTTGCTGAAGAGCGGCGAGGAGATCATCAAGGACGACGTCCTCGAGGGCCTGACCTCGGTGGTGACGGTCCGGCTGGCCGAGCCGCAGTTCGACGGCCAGACCAAGGAGGTGCTCGGCACGCCGGCCGCGTCGCGGATCGTGGCGAAGGTCGTGCAGAGCGAGCTGGAGGCGTTCCTCACGTCGACCAAGGCTGCCCAGAAGGCGCAGGCCCGCGCGGTGCTGGAGAAGGTTGTCGCCGCGTCCCGCACGCGGGTGGCGGCTCGTCAGCACCGCGAGCTGCAGCGGCGGAAGACCGCGCTGGAGTCGTCGGCGCTGCCGGCCAAGCTGGCCGACTGCCGCAGCAACGATGTGGACCGCTCCGAGCTGTTCATCGTCGAGGGTGATTCGGCTCTGGGTACGGCGAAGCTCGCGCGGAGCTCGGAGTTCCAGGCGCTGCTGCCGATCCGGGGCAAGATCCTGAACGTGCAGAAGGCGTCGGTCGGCGACATGCTGAAGAACGCCGAGTGCGCGTCGATCATCCAGGTGGTCGGCGCCGGGTCCGGCCGGACGTTCGACCTCGAGCAGGTCCGCTACGGCAAGATCATCTTCATGGCCGACGCCGACTCCGACGGCGCCCACATCCGGTGCCTGCTGGCGACGCTCTTCTTCCGGTACATGCGCCCGCTGGTCGACGCCGGTCGCGTCTACACCGCCGTACCGCCGCTGCACCGGTTCGAGCTGACGAACCCGAAGAAGGGCCAGGAGAAGTACCTCTACACCTACAGCGACGCGGAGTACCAGCGGAAGACGGCCGAGCTGATGAAGAAGGGCGTCCGCTGGAAGGAGCCACCGCAGCGCTACAAGGGCCTCGGTGAGATGGACGCCGACCAGTTGGCCGAGACCACGATGGACCCGCGACACCGCACGCTGCGCCGCATCACCGTCGACGACGGCGAGGCCGCCGCCAATGTCTTCGACCTCCTGATGGGCAACGACGTCGCCCCTCGCAAGGAATTCATCGTCCAAGGCGCCTACGACCTGGACGAGAACCGCATCGACGTGTGATGCCCCGGCTGGCGTGCTTCGATCTCGACAACACGTTGATTGATCGGGACGGGGCGTTTCTGGCGTGGGCTCGGTGGTGGGTCGATCGCGCGGGCCTCGGGCCGGACGCGGTCGACTGGTTGGTTGCCCATGACAACGGTGGGTTCACGCCGCGGCCGCAGTTGTTCTCCGGATTCCGCGACCGCTTCGGGGTTGCTGTCTCCGTCGACGAGTACGACCGGGAGCATCCGACGTTCACCTGGGTCGACCAGCCGGTTCTCGACGGGCTCGCTTCCTTGCGGACGGCGGGTTGGCGGGTTGCTGTGGTCACGAACGGCGGCGTGGTCCAGCAGAGCCGCAAGCTCGAGCACACCGGGATCGCCGACGCGGTCGACTATTGCTGCATCTCCGAGGCAGCCGGCGTCCGGAAGCCCGACGCGCGGATCTTCGCGATCGCAGCCGAAGGCGCGGGGGCGACCCTGGTCGACGGGTGGATGGTGGGAGACCATCCGTCGTACGACATCGCCGGCGGGATCAACGCCAACCTGAGCACCATCCGGATCGGCCACCATCACGACGCGCCGACGCCGATCGCGGATCACCACCTGAATTCGGTCCAGGGCGTATTCCCCATCATTCTCGCCAGCTGACCTCGACCGCATCCAGGGGTTACCTGAGGGCGTCGGCCAGCGCTTTCGGGCCGCCGACCACCGGGATCACCAGCGAACTGTGGGCCAGGTCGAGGGTCAGCCGTGTGCCGGCGGGAGGCCGGATCGTGAAGTCGCGGTCGCTCGACACGACCATCAGCGCGATCCTGTTCCCCGCCGGTACGACGGTGTCCTTCGGCTGCAGGTCGACGTTCATCCGGTACAGCTTGCCCGGCCGGACCGGAGCGTCGACCCAGTCGGAGAGACGGTTGGCCGGGTCGATCCAGCCGCGCGTGAGGATCGTGCCGTTGCCGGTCGGTGGGTAGCTGACCAGCGCGGCGGTCAGGTTCGCTTTCGACGCGCTGAAGGCGACCTGCAGCGCGGCCGACGGCGTACCACTGATGCGGACGGGCTTGGTGAGCGGCGGCGTCTGGTAGATCAGCCGCACGTCCGAAGAGGCGGCGTTCGCCGACGTGATGGCGGCGATCGAGGCGTCATCGGTGAGCGTCTCGGTTCCCGCACCGGTCACAGCGTTGGTCAGGCCACCGCGTGCCGGGGCTCCCGGCGTGAGGTGGAGACCGGCCTGACCCGAGGCGGGGTCCGGCCACTCGGCGTACGGGGTCGGGTTGGCGTTGCTGCATTGCAGGCTGACGGTCGCGCCGTCGGCCACCTTCTGACCGGTCGCGGTGGCCACCGCCGACGCCAGCACCAGATGGGTGGAGTCGAGGATCCTCGCGATCAGCCGGGTTGTGGTGGTGATCGTGCCGTCGGCATTGGTCTGGCGCACGGTGAGGGAGAAGCCGATCCGGAACGGGGTCGTGTCGGCCACCGCCAGCGTCGCCGTGTTCGACTGGTCTCCGCTGACAGCGGTCTGGCGAGGCGGACAGGATGCGGCCTCGCGGACGACCCACGACCGTGGCAGGCGCTCGACTCCGTTGGGTACGCCGTACAGGTACCGGGTGAACCAGTAGTTCACCAGCACGTCCGGCGGTGGGCCGCCGTGGCCACCCTGGTGGAAGTAGAACATGTGCGGCACGTGCTGCTTCTTGAGCGCCGCGTAGAACTGCGCCGCGTTCTTCGTCATGACGTTGAAGTCGTTGTTGCCATGGGCAAGCAAGGTTGCGGCGTGGACGTTGCGCACGTCCTTCATGTAGTTGCGCTCCTGCCAGAAGCCGCTGCGGTTCCCGGTGGCGCGGTCGATGTGGCGCTCGAGGTCGTCGATCACCGGCTGGCAGATCTTCCGTTCGCCGGTCTCGTCGAGCCGCGAGTACACGACGTCGGCCAGCACGTCCAGGTCCTCGCCCTGGAAGGCATTGTTGTTGCCGGACGGGTTGGACGACGAATGCGGTGCCCGCACCATGCCGTTCGCCCGGTAGTAGTCGTACCAGTCGGAGATCGCCGAGATCGGTACGATCGCCTTCAGGCCGTCCACCCCGGTCGTCGCGACAGCCTCCGGCAGGGTGCCGTTGTACGACGTGCCGATCATGCCGACCTTGCCGGTGGTCCAGCCGGCAACGGCCCGGGTCGAGCCGTCCCTGGTCGTGTACGCCCGGGCACGACCGTTGAGCCAGTCGATCACCGCCTTACCGGCCAGCGTCTCGTTCCTGCCGCCCGACGTGGGGCAGCCGTCGGAGTGGCCGGTGCCTGGTGACTCCGCATGGACGACCGCGAATCCGCGCGGCACCCAGGTCGACTCGAGGCTGGTGCTGATCACCGGGCTGGTGTCGAAGGCAGTCCAGAACGGCGCCCGCGGCCGGAGCCGGGGCGGCGAGCCGAGCGGATGGTCGACGCCCCAGTTGCTGTACTCGTCCGCCGTGCCCGCGTAGTACGGGCTGTCCTCGAAGACGACCGGTACTTTCAGCCCCTCGGTGAGTACCTCGCGCGGCGCGGAGAAGTCGGCGTGGATCCGGTCGGGCTCGCCGTCGTGGTCGCTGTCGAACGGCGCCTGGACCCAGACCTCACCGCTGTACCAGTCGATGGGGTTGGTGGAGAAGACCGCCTGGGCAAGACCGTCGACGAAGGTCGGCGCCACCGGGGTTGGACTGCCGGTCGTCGCGGGTCGTGCCGAGGCAGGACTGGCAACTGCCGCGACCACCAGAACGGTCGTCGCGGCAGCGCTCGCCAGAAGTCGGATTCTCATGTCTGGTCCTCTCCGAGCGTTCGCCTGGCAGATCAAACCTCTGAATCATGCGGCGGGACCTCGCGAATCGCAACAGCTAGGACCGCGGAGGTACGGCGAGGATGGTGCCGTCCGGGCCGGGTGACAGCAGGCGGCCGTCCACGGAGACCTGGAAGCTCTCGGTCGTGATCGTGACGTCGATGGTGTGGTCACGGTAGCTGAGACCGTGGACGCTGATGTTGCCAGCGGCAACGGGTTGAGGATGGACGGTCAGGGATCCGTCGGGGTGCGGGCGGATCCCGGCCAGGCCGATGAGGATGGCCTCGGCGCCGCCCGGCGGGAGGCATCGTTCGGCCGGCACTTCATGAACACAATACTGATCACCTGAGGCACGGTAGTGAGCACTTTAGTAGTCACGTCCTGCGCCGGATATGTACTTGCCCGCACACGCTTCCCGGGCCGTGGCTGCTGTCTCGGGCTGGTGTCGGCGATGTTGTTCCTGCCGCACGGCTACACGATCATTCCGGTGGCATCGCGACAAGGCGAACTCGGGCGGTCTCATGGTGCACAAGGCCAGCCATCACTTCGATCTGGTGAACTGGTGGCTCGGCGCCGAACCCCAGATCGTCTATGCGCAAGGACAGTTGGCCTTCTACGGTCCGGGGCGCCGGCACGGGTACGCGCGGGACTACGTCCGTGCCCATGGATCCGCGACCGCCCTGGACGATCCGTTCGCGCTGCACCTGGCCGACAACCAGACCTTGCGTGAGCTGTACCTGGACGCGGAAGCGGAGGACGGCTACTACCGCGATCGCAACGTGTTCGCGCCAGGGGTGTCGATCGAGGACGACATGGCCGTGCTGGTGTCCTACGACTCCGGGGCGACCATGACGTATCACCTGACCGCGTACTCACCGGCCGAGGGCTACCGCGTGATGTTCAACGGATCGCGCGGACGGCTCGAGCTGAATGTAGAAGAGTCGACATTTGTCCTGCCACAGCAGCGGGTCGACTCGGCCAGGGGAGCGGTGCATGGCGACCTCGCCGCGCCCGCGGCCGGACGGACGAGCATTACCGTGCGGCCGCTGTGGTCGCCGCCTGTCGACCACACCGTCGATCACGATCACGCCGGCCATGGTTGCGCCGACGCCCGGGTACTCGCGGCGCTGCTCGACGACTCGCGGACCGAGGGAGCCGACGTGGCTGATGCCCGGCAGGCGGCGCTGGCGCTAGTGACCGGCCTTGCGGCGAACCGCTCCTTCGAGACCGGAGAGCCTGTTCGAACGGCCGACCTACTGGCTCTTTGAGTGTGCGTCGCCACGCCCGGCATGATCATAAAACTGTCCAGCCCGAGCGTGGCGATGAGTAGTTTTCTGTACTAGCTGAGTGCTGCGCGGAGGATCGCGTGGGCGCCGGTGACGATCGCCTCGCGGTTGGCCTCGTACGTCGGGTCGGTGATGTCGGTCTTGTTGGCTGGGTCGAAGGACAGCACGGGGACGTGCAGGTGACCGGCCGGCATCGTCGGCTCGAGCAGGTCGCGCTGCAAGGTGTTGCGGTAGGCAACCTCATTCGAGAGGTAGCCGCCGCCAGTGCCCTCCGAGGCGATCGAGCCGGACGTCGGGCCGAGCGGCTGACGGACCGGCTGGGTCTGGCCGGCCGGAATCTCCAGCACCGACGTGTTGACGCGCGTGCGGAACGGCGTCACGTCGGCCTGCGACATCCGCGCCAGCGGCAGACTCGACGTGATCCACTTGGGTCCCGGCGGCATGCTGGGGGAGACGACCGGAGCGGAGATCGTGCCGCCGCCCCAGAGGTTGTTGTTGTCACCGATCGAGCTGACCGAACGACGCCCGCCGTTGAACACCTCGAGGTCGAAGATCCCGACGCGCCCCTGGCTGGCCGTCATGACCAGGTCCGCGTGCTGTGGGCCTGGGCGGTAGTGCGGTGCGAGTGCGTTCTCGACCATGTTCTCGTCGAAGTCGGTGTAGCGGACCGGGAGCACGACGGTCTGGATCTCGTAGGTCGTGCCGTTGACCGTCCAGCGCTGCCCGTCGAGCGTGAGCGCGTTCGCCCCGGACGGGTTGCCGATCCGGATGTCCGCATCGAGCGTGAACGGGTCGAAACCGGTCACCAGGATCTTCCGTACGCCGGGTGCGAACCGGGTGCTGGTGATGCCACGTGAGGTGTACTCGAGGGATCGGATCAGTCCGGCGCGTTCCGTCGTACCGAGGCCGAAGCGGGGGTGCCATTGTCTCAACGCGAGGGCCATCGAGAGGCGGGCCCAGTAGAGGCCGCGGTCGTCGGTGGCGGGTAATGCGTCCGATCCTGTCGGCGCGTGCTGGGCGCGGTGGGTCGCCGTACGCCAGAGGGCTTCGCCTTGTGCGTGCACGAGGGCCGCTGCGGCTTGGCGGTTCGGGATCGAGCAGAGCAGGCGAGAGAACAGGGCGACCTGGCGGTCGAAGCCGGAGCGGCGGAGGATCTCCGCCGGGACCGACGGACCGCCGGCGACGCCGTTGTCGAGACGTTGTTCCTCGACCGACCCGGTGACGGACTGGTCGAGGCATCCGGTGACGGGCGGGATGGCGTTGACGGTCGGAGCGCCGGACAGGACCGCGGTGAGGGCGAGGGCGCCGACGAGCAGGGATCGCGAGAATGAGCTGGGGCGGAGTCTCATACGTGGTGTCTACCAGATCCCGGCGCGAGTTCCGAGAGATTCCGAACAGCCTGGGTCACGCGCAGAGTTGGGTGTGGAGGGTTTGGGTGGCCCAGGTGAGCCAGCGGTCGTGGGGCCAGGCGCGGTCTCGGGTGAAGAGGAGGTAGAGCTCGGGACTGAGGATGCCGTAGAGGAGGTCGGCGGCTTCGTCGGCTGTCAGTCCATCGCGAGCGCCGGGCTTGGTGACGAGTGCGTCCGCGGCTGCGCGCTGGACGACGTACCGGAGGTCCTCGTCCTGGGGCCAGAGAGCGGCGACCTCGGGGTCGTGCGCGACGGCCGCTTCGAGGACCCGCATGATCGGGGACACCCGGGCCAGGACGGCGCTCGAGCCGGGGACGTACGCGGCCAGCATCTCCTCGGCGGTGGCGGCGGCGACTGCGTCGGTGAACCACGGGCGGTCCATCGTGGCAACCGGTTCGCTGTCGCCGGCGATCGTCACATCGACCAGCTCTTTCAGGAGAGCCCGTTTGTTGCCGAAGGTGAAGTAGATCGTCTGCACCGCGACGCCGGCCCGGTCGGCGACGTCCTGCAGGTTGGTCGCGCCGTACCCGTCCGCGACGAACAGCTCCCTCGCGGCCTCGATGATGCGCCGCCGGGTCTCCTGCGCCTTCTCCGCTCGGCGGTTGGGCCGCTTGACAACAGTCATGACTAGAGTCTATCTCTAGATTCGTTCGCTATAAGTTAACTCTAGTGAAAGGCGATAGTCATGTCGCTCATCGCAATCACCCGCTTCGAGGCCACCACCGACGACGCCACCGACATCCGCAGCAAGCACAACGCCCTGGTGGACGCGGTCCGCGCCGCCATCCCGGGCCTCACTGAGGCCCGGCTCGGCCGGGTCCAGAACCAGTGGGTCGGCGTCTGGCGCTGGGAGTCCGCCGACGACCTGAAGGCAGCCCGTGAACTCGCCCCGACCCTCGCCGAGACCAAGGCGGCCTTCGCCCTGGTCCGCGAGGGTACGTCGGCCGTCGACGAGATCGACGTGATCGACGAGCGCTAGGCGCCGGGGAGCGATCGCGGCAGGCCGAAGGCCGGGAACACGCTGTTCTCGAACCTGGTCATGGCGGAGATCCGGTCGCCGCTGAGGGTGAGGACGTACAGTCCGGTGCCGTGCCGGACGCCAGTGGCGCCGCGCAGGTAGGCGCCGAACGCCGGCTGGCCGTTGGCTCGGGTCGGGACGAGGTCGAATCTCCGGCCCGAGCCGAACAGCGTGGCGCAGAAGCCGGCCACGACGTCGCGGCTCTCGTACTCGAACGGCAGCGGCGGCATGGACATGAAGACGTCGTCGGTCAGCAGCGCCAGCAGTCCGTCGATGTCGGCGGACTCCCAGGCGCTGACGAACTTCGCCACCATCGCATCCTCGGCGGGTGAGTCGGCGGCGGGAGCCGGTCCGTCGGCGGACTGCCGGCGCTGCAGGCTGACGCGGGCCCGTTTGAGGGCGCTCTTGACCGACTCGACGGTCGTGTCCAGCATGCCGGACACCTCGTTCGCGCGGAATCCGAGGACGTCGCGCAGGATCAGTACGGCGAGTTGGCGAGGCGGCAGGACCTGAAGGGCGGTCACGAAGGCCAGCGAGATGGATTCGGTCTGCTCGTAGCGGGCCTCCGGGCCGAGCGGCACGGTGATCGCGCCGTCGAGAAGCGCGTCGGGGTACGGCTCGAGCCAGACGACCTCGCCGAGCCGGGTCGGCTCGGGCGGCTCGACCCCGGGGATGTCCCATTCCTTGGCGGGACGCCGGCTGGCTGACCGCAGCGTGCTGAGGCACCGGTTGGTGGCGATCCGGTAGAGCCAGGTGCGGAGCGAGGCGCGCCCCTCGAACCCGCTGAGCCCCTGCCAGGCAGCCAGCAGTGTGTCCTGGAGGGCGTCCTCGGCGTCCTGGAACGATCCGAGCATGCGGTAGCAGTGCACCTGGAGCTCCCTGCGGTGCGGCTCGGTCAACGCCCGGAACGCCTCCTCGTCGCCGGCCCGCGCCCTGCTGATCAGGTCGGCTCTCACCAATTCCACTCCGGCCACCTCTCTGTCCTGTCGCGCTTCCATCCTGTATGGACGCCGGCCGAGGATCGAAGGGGGCGGTCAGCGCGCGCCCCGTTTCCGGACACCGCGGAGTCTCCATCAGCAGTAGTCGACATCACGACAAGGGAGAACCGACATGGGAAAGCTCATCGTGACCGAGAACATCACGCTCGACGGAGTCATCCAGGACCCGACCGGTGAGGAGGGCCTCGGCCGCGGCGCCTGGAGCCAGATGGGGCCTAGGGATCAGGCTGCGTGGGCCGAGTTCTTCACCGACGAGGCGCTGGACGTCGAGGCAATGCTGCTGGGGCGACGGACCTACGAGTACTTCGCCGGACGGTTTCCGTCCCGGACCGGCGTATGGGCGGAGAGGCTGAACAGCATGCCCAAGTACGTCGTCTCCGCCACCCTCGAGGCCGCCGAGTGGAACAACTCGACGGTGCTGACCGGTGACGTCGTGGACGACGTCTCGAAGTTGAAGGAAACGCTCACCGGAGACCTCGTCGTCTACGCGAGTGGCCGGCTGGTGCCGACACTGCTGGAGCACGACCTTGTCGACGAACTGCGGCTGATGACGTTCCCGTGCGTACTCGGCGCCGGGGAACACCTGTTCGGCGAGACCGGCGAGCAGAAGCCCCAGCGCCTCGTCGGCAACCGGACCATCGGCGACGGCCTCGTCCTGCTCACCTACCAGCGCGCCAACTGAACAGGCGGCAGGCCTCAGTCGATCTGGGTGAGTTGCCCGGTGTCGACGTCGTACATGAAACCGCCGACGAGGATGTCGTCGCCGATCAGCGGATGTTCGCGGACGGCGGCGACATCGCGGCGCAGGGCCTCGAGCTGGTCGGGAATGACCGGGATGGGCAGGTAACCCGCCGGTTTCCCGGCAGCCGCCTCGACCTTCGCGCGCAGGTCGTCCTCCGACATTGCGGCCATCGCGCAGCGGGTATGCGGGGTGATCATGATCCGTCGGACGCCGAGCAGCTGGACGCCGAGGACGAGCCCGGTCAGCGTGACCTCGGTGACCCGGCCGCCGGCGCTGCGCAGCACCTTCGCGTCACCTGGCTTCAGCCCGAGCATCTCCAGCGGCGGGATCCGGGAGTCCATGCAGGTGACCACGCCGATGCCGGCGTGGGCGATGCCGTCGAACCCGCCGTAGTGGAAGTCGGCGACGTACTCGGCGTTGGCGGCCAGGACGTCCTCGAAACCGGTACTCAACGGACCTCACCACGCTCAGGGGTTCCGGCATGCAGGATCGACATGGCGAAAGGCTCCTTTCCGCAGGACTCCGGTCGGGGTGGATCGGCGGGTGCGCTGGTCACCGGCACGGTCCAGGACCGGCCGTCGACATGCCGTACGGCGACGGCCTCGAGGTCTTCGCCCACGACACTGAGGGCATCCAGCGCGAGCTCACCGGCAAGACGGCGTACGGCGATCTCCGCGGCCTGACCGCGTTTGGTCCAGGTCGACCGGCCGCGCAGACCGGTCAGCACGATCTCACCACGACCGGCCGCGTCCAGCACAGCCGTGGCGGTCTCGACAGTCAACTGGCCGTGCATGGTGCCGGCCGGCAAGAAGGTCGCGGTCGGCGCGAAGCGGTGACCGCCGAGGTGGTTCGCCTCCCAGACTCGGCCCGGCGCAAGCTTCTCCAGCGCGGAGACGAGCGGCCGGCCGAGGAGCGCGCAGCACTCGTCCCGCTTGCCGTTCGTGCAGACCAGCACAACGGGCTCGTCGATCGGGGCCAGCGACGGCAGCGACGCGAGTACGGCGGTCCGGTCGCCGCGTCCGACCGCGTCGAGGTCGAGTTCCTTCAGTGCGGCGGGATCGTCGACACAGCCACCGAGCAACCATGTGCGCCCTGGCAGCGTCGAGGCGACGTACACCTGATGCGAGCGCTCGACGTCATCCGGATGCCGCCCGGGGGAGCGGATCAGCCCGAAGCGGACGTCCACCTTCTTGCACGCCTCGTCGAAGGCACCACCGAAGGCCGGGTCCAGGTGACTCTGCGTCGGCGCCTTCGCGCCCCACGGCCCCGGCTGCTCGACAACCACCCAACCCACGGCCACGACCGCCGTACCGGCGAGAGGCTCACGCAACTCCCGGCAGAAGGTCGAACACAAACCGGCACGACCGGTGGCGTCGAGACGATGGGTCACAGCATCACCGTACGCGAGGTGAGACCGCTGTCCCTCATGATGATCAGGATGTGTGCACAACGCCACGTCGGCCGAGCAGGAGTGCGGCCACGAGGGCGGCTAGGAAGGCGCTGACGGCGGCGCCGGCGAAGATGGTGTGAACTTGTGAAACGGCGGCATCGCGGAGCGCGTCGACGTACGGGCGGCAGGTGCCGGGGGACTTCGGGCACAGGTCGTTCGGGGAGGGGATGTCGTCGGCGAGCGCGAAGTACCGCCGCAGGCCGATGGCTGTGAGGGCGGACACTCCGACCAGCATGCCGACCATCCGCGCGACCACGACGAGCGCGCTGACCAGGCCGTGACTGTCGGCCGGCGTGGCACCGAGCATGGCGGTGTTCACTGGAGACAGCGCGAGGCCGAAGCCGAAGCCGCAGAGCAGGAGTACGACGGTCGCCGGCCAGTGATCGAGCGCAGTACGGCTCCAGAACGCCATCAGCACGAACATCCCGCCGGACAACGCGAGCCCGGCACCCGTGATCAGGCCCAGGCCATAGCGCCGAGTCAGCCAGCCGCCGACGACCGCACCGACCGGCAGGGCGATCAGGAACCGCAGCAGCACCAGAGCGGCGGCCAGTTGCCCACCGCCCTGGGTCGTGCGGGCGAACACGGGTACGTCGACCAGTGCGGCGATCAGCGCACATCCGACGAGGAAGCTGACGACCAGCGATCCCCAGGCAGGCCGCGCACCGAGGAGACCATGCGGCACGATCGCCCGCGTCGTACGGCGTTGCCAGACCGCGAACGCGATCGCGAAGACTGCGGCGGCGACCAGGAGCCATGGGCCGGCCGGCGACATCAGCTCACGCTCGGGGTCGGCGGTCGCGAACGCCAGGACCACGCCCGCAAGCGCAAGCGCCAGGAGGACTGCTCCGACGAGGTCGACCTGGGCCAGCACAGTCCCCATCCGGCCGCGGCTCCGCCACACGACCAGACCGAGCCAGAGCAGACCCAGCACGAGGGTGGCGACTCCGATCGGCGTGAGCAGCCGGGAAGACCCGGTGAACGGCACGAATGGCAGGCCGAGCGTTACGCCGGTTGCCAACCGCTCGGGTGCGGTGAGAGTGAGCCCAAGGGCAAGGCAGGCGAGCACCCCGACGATCGCGGACAGAGGCGGTGGTCGCCGTCCGCGCAACAAGAGGGCCAGCACGACAGCCACGGTGAGATTGAGCCAGAAGATATACCGCCAGTCCGCGATCGCCAGTACGGCGGCGCCGAGCAGTGGGCCGAGCACCGCGCCCAGCTCCTGCACCGCACCCACAACACCCAGCGGAAGGCCGCGCCGCTCAGCCGGCCACAGATCCGCCACCAGGGCCAGCGTGGCCGGGACCAGCCCACCACCGCCGACGCCCTGGAGAAACCGACCGGTCACCACCAGCGGCAGGTCGTACGCGCCGGCTGTGATCAGCGAGCCGACCGCGAACAGCAGCAACGCACCGACCAGCACCGGCGTCCGCCCGACCACATCGGCGATCCGCCCGATCAGCGGCAGCACCGCGATGTACCCGAGCAGGAACCCGGAGATGATCGGCGCCGCCCGCTGCAGCTCGTCGGCCGACAGTCCGACCCCGGCCATCATGTCCGGTAGCGCGAGGACGACGACGTACGTGTCGGCCGCGGCGAACGCCACCGCGATGGAGGCCAGCGTGAGTCGGGTCCTCGGGTTGCTCACCGGCGCGGGGCGGCCGACGGACGAGCTCACGGCTTGGTGATCTCGATCTTCTCGCCGTACTTGTCGAGGGTGACGTCGTAGCTGCTGGTGGCGTCGCCGTAGAAGGGACCGGTGATGGTGGCGGAGACGAGTTGCTTGGAGTCCTTGTCGATCTTGAACGAGCTGGGGAAGTCCTTGTCCGCGGGGGCTTTCGGGAAGATGCCCTGCAAGGACTGGCCCGGGATCGAGCCGGTGACCTCGGTCAGGACCTTCGCTCCGTCCCGGCTCTCACCCTTCACCTTCGGGTCCTTCACGGCCGTCAGCAGCGACGACAAGCCCTTCGCCGGGTCCAGCAGGACCGCTGGGTCGGGCGCGCCGAGACCGGCCAACTGCGATGGCGGGAGCTCGATGTAGCTCGGGGTGAACGACAGCTTCGCGTAGACCTTGCTGCCGACCGACACCACCTGGGCGTCGATCGGGGCGCCGTTCGAACGGACCGTCAGCTTGCCCTTGAACGCCGGGGCATGTGTCGCCACTCCGTCACCATTCGCCAGCGTCTGTGCGTTGTCCGGCAGGTCCCGCCCGGTCAGCACGATGTGCACGCTGGCCGCGTCGTCGATCGACTTCTTGGCCGCCGTCAGCATCGCGACCGCATCGTCGCCCGACTGACCGCTGCCCGCGCCGGAGTCCTTCTTGTCGCTGCAGCCCGCCAGCACTACCAGGAGCACCGCGCCAAGCGCGAGCAGTCTCTTCACAGAGGTCAGCCTGCCAGATCAGGAGCGCAGGCCGCGATCGGCTGAGCCACCGGTACGCCGGAGCCGTCGCGCCGCATGTCGATCGGCGGCAACTCGACCGGAGCACCACTGCTCGCGCTCGCCCGCACGGGCGCCGAACCGATGAACCCGAGCAGCAGCCCGTCCTCACCCTTCAGCAACCGCTGGCACCGCACACCTCCAGTGCCACGGCCCTTGCCCGGGTACTCGTTGAACGGCGTCACCTTCACCGCGCCGACCTCGGTCCCCGGCAGTGCCGACGATGAGCCTGCGATCGTCACGACCTGCGCCTCGCGACCGGTGTTCACGGCACCGAAGAAGACCACCTTCGCGCCGGCGGTCAATCGGATGCCGGCCATGCCACCCGCGGTCCGCCCTTGCGGCCGGACCACCGACGCCGGGAAGTGCAGCAGTTGCGCGTCCGACGCGATGAAGCACAGCTCCTCGTCGCCCGTCGTCAGCTCGACCGCGCCGATCACCTCGTCGCCGTCGTTCAGCCGGATGATCTCCCACGAGTCGCGGTTGCTCAGGTGGTCCGGTACGACGCGCTTCACTACGCCGCCCGTCGTCCCCAGGGCGACGCCGATCGAGTCGGGATCCATCGTGGTCAGCGCGAGCGCCTTCTCACCCGGCTCCAGCGAGACGAACTCCGCCACCGGCGCGCCGCCCTGCAGGTTCGGCGCGTTCGCGGTCGTCGGTACGGCGGGCAGGTCGAGCGACTCGAGCCGGATCAGCCGGCCCGTGCTGGTGATCAGCCCGTACTGACCACGCGCCGTGCTCTTCACCGCGGAGACGATCGCGTCGTGCTTCGCCCGGGTGTCACCGGTGCCGAACGGCTCGACGCCGTTCGTCCGCGCGAGCAGGCCGGTCGAGCTCATCAGGATCCAGCACGGGTCGTCGCTGACCTCGAGCGGCACGGCCGCGGTCTTGGTCGCACCGGACGACTCGAGCAGCACGGTCCGCCGCGGGGTGCCGTAGGTCTTCGCGATCTCGGCCAGCTCGTCGGACACCGTCTTGCGCAGCAGCGCCTCGTCCTCGAGGATCGCGGTCAGCCGCTCGATCTCACGCTCGAGCTCGCCCTTCTCGGTCTCCAGCTCGAGCTTGGAGTACTTCGTCAGCCGGCGCAGCGGCATGTCGAGGATGTAGTTGGCCTGCACCTCGGACAGGTCGTAGATCTCGATCAGCCGGCCACGGGCCTCGGCCGCGTCATCGCTGCCGCGGATGATCTGGATGACCTCGTCGATGTCGAGGATCGCGATCAGCAGGCCGTCGACGATGTGCAGCCGGTCCTGCGCCTTCTGCCGGCGGAACTCGCTGCGCCGGCGGACCACGTCGTACCGGTGGTCGAGGTAGACCTGGAGGAGGTCCTTGAGCCCGAGGGTGCGCGGCTGGCCGTCGACCAGGCAGACGTTGTTGACGTGGAACGCGTCCTCGAGCGGGGTCAGCTTGTAGAGCTGCTCCAGCAGGGCCTCGGGGACGAAGCCGTTCTTGACCTCGATCACCAGCTGGGTGCCGTGGGTGCGGTCGGTCAGGTCCTTGACGTCGGCGATGCCTTGCAGCTTCTTCGCCTGGACCAGGGTCTTGATCTTCTCGATCACCTTCTCCGGGCCGACGGAGTACGGCAGTTCGGTGATGACGATGCCCTTGCGCCGGGGGGTGACGTTCTCGATCCGGGCAGTGGAGCGCATCTTGAAGCTGCCGCGACCGGTCGCGTAGGCGTCCTTGATGCCGTCCAGGCCGACGATCTTGCCGCCGGTCGGCAGGTCCGGTCCGGGGACGAACCGCATCAGGTCGTCCAGGGTCGCGGTCGGGGTCTTGATCAGGTGCCGCAGCGCCTGGATCACCTCGACCAGGTTGTGCGGGGCCATGTTGGTCGCCATCCCGACCGCGATCCCGGTGGCGCCGTTGACCACCAGGTTCGGGAAGGCGGCCGGCAGCACCGACGGCTCTTCCTCCTGGCCGTCGTAGTTCGGCCGGAAGTCGACGACGTTCTCGTCCAGGCCCTGCGTCATCGCCATCGCCGGCGGAGCCATCCGGCACTCGGTGTACCGCATCGCGGCGGGGCCGTCGTCGAGAGAGCCGAAGTTCCCGTGGCCGTCGATCAGTGGGACCCGCATCGACCACGGCTGCGCGGTCCGGACCAGGGCGTCGTAGATCGCGCCGTCGCCGTGCGGGTGGTACTTACCCATGACCTCACCGACGACGCGGGCCGACTTCACGTGCCCGCGGTCGGGGCGGATGTTGTTCTCCGCCATCGAGAACAGGATCCGCCGCTGGACCGGCTTCAGCCCGTCCCGCGCGTCCGGCAGCGCTCGGGAGTAGATCACCGAGTAGGCGTACTCCAGGTAGCTGGAGCGCATCTCGTCGGAGACATCGACGTCGAGGATGTGCTCCTCGAAGTCCTCGGGCTCGGCGGTGGTGCTACTACGGCGTGCCATGCGGGTCTGCGAACTCCTCGATCAAAACCGGTACGGCGCCGCGACGGTCCGGCGCCGGTCCCCATTGTCCCTGGTGAACGGTGATTTGCCCGGCCACGACCCGCCCGCCCGGTGGTCGAAGCGCCCGATACCGGTCTACTCCACCGCCTCGGACGGCTGCGACCGGCGCAGGATGTACGTCGTCGGGGCCAGAGCGGACCCTACCGCCAGGCCCAGACAGATTCCCGCGATCCCCAGCAGAACCGCCCACGGCACGGTCACGGGTACGTCGGCCACCCCCGACGTCATCGCGTGCCGGATCAGGATCCCGACGGTCACGGTGATCGCCGTACCGAGCGTGAGCGCCACCGCTCCGACCAGCGACGACTCCCACAAGACCATCCGGCGAATCTGCGCCGGCGTCGCCCCGAGCAGCCTCGACGTGACGAACTCGTGCCGCCGCTGCAGACTCCCCATCAGCAGCGTGTTGGCGATCGCGATCGCGCTGTAGAGAGCGGCCGGGCCGAGCAGCAGGATGAGGCCGAACTGGTTCCCCTTGCGGACACCGTCAGCCTGCTCCGCTTCCCAGTCAGCAGCCGGTACGGCGTGATCGATCGTGCTGACCAGCGACGCTGGGTCCACGCCATCGGCCGGCAGCACGAACAAATGGTCGGGCTTGGCGGTCGGGGCGTGCTGGCGGCCGAGGTCCAGCGGGATCAGCAACGACGGGTTCACCCCCATGGCGTCCGGGACGATCGCGACGATCTTCAGCTTGACGGCGGTCTTGTCCAGGAACGTCACCGGCATCTCGCCGCCGACCCGGTAGTGCTCGAGGCCGGCCATTTCCTTGCTGATGGCAACGGTATTGCCGGTCAGGTGGTCGAGGTCGCCGGACAACGGCGTCAGGTCGCGGGTCCTGGCGGCGATCGCCGGATCGATACCCTCGGCGTCCTCGAGCTGGGCGTCGTCCCGGCTGATCCGGACCAGCTGCAGCGGCAGCCCGGCGTCGACTACACCGACACCAGGGACTCTGGAGAGATCAGCCGCCTCAGTCACGACGACGGGGGCGCGGAGCGTGTCGCGGATCGTGGCGGCGGCGCTGTCGGCGGCGAAGCTGAGGCTGAGGACCATCGAGCCGGCGATCGCGGAGATGGACAGAATCGGTGCCGCGAGCGATGCGCTGCGCCTGGGCGCGGCGACCACGTTGCTCCGGGCGAGCCGCCCGGACACGCGCGTCCAGGCGACCAGTGGCAGCGCCCACAGCCGGCTGATCCACGGCACCATGAGGGGCGCGAGCAGCGTCAGGGCGATCACCATCACCATCGGCGTGAACATCGCCAGCGGTACGACGCCCTCACCGGTCGACGGCCGGATGAGGGTCAGCATCACGATCGCCCCGGCCATGAACAGCAGGCCGAAGACGACCCGCACCGGCCCGATCCGCGGCGGCTCCAGGGCCGCCTCCCGCAGCGCGTCGATCGGACCGACCCGGCCGGCCCGCCGAGCTGCGGACCGGGCGCCGAGCATCGCGACCAGAAGCCCAGCCCCCACCGCGATGGACAACGGCACCCACGGTGACGCCGGCTCGAGCCTGACCGGTGCCAGCTCTGTGTACGACGCCTTCCGCAGCAGCAACGGTGTCGCGAACTGCGCCAGGACCGCACCCGTGAGCGACGCTGCGAGCGCGACGACCAGCGCCTCGCCGAGAACCATCCGCCGGATCTGTCCCGGTGTCGCGCCGATCAGCCGGAGCAGCCCGAGCTCGCGTCGCCGCGACGCGACCGCGAAGGCGAACGTACTCGCGATGACGAAGATCGTGATGAACCCGCAGATCACGCCGACCAGACTGAGTACTGTCTGCAGCCCGGACACGTCGGCGTCGGACATCGGCACGCTGACCTGCCGGGGCGCGGCGTCGTCACCGCCGAGTGTGGTCACGACGATCTTCGCCGCGGCCGGCCCGTGGTAGGCGATCGTGGCGGCCGTGGCTGTCGCCGCCAGCCCGAGCAGGAACACTCCGACGACCAAGGCCACGAACGAACCGGCGTACAGGGACCGATGGCGGCTGACGGTCTGCCGGCTGACATAGAACATCACCGCTCCAGGTCGCTCATGGCGGCGGCGATCTGGGACGGCGTACCGCGGTCGAGGTGGCCCGCGAGCAGGCCGTCGGACAGGAACAGCACACGCTCGGCGTACCCGGCGGCGACCGGGTCGTGGGTGACCATCACCACGGTCTGACCGGCGCGGTCGGTTGCCTCACGCAACAACGTGAGGATCTGCCGGCTGGTCGCGCTGTCCAGGGCTCCGGTCGGCTCGTCGGCGAAGAAGACCGCTGGTCGGGTGATCAGGGCCCGTGCGATCGCGACCCGCTGCTGCTGACCGCCGGACAACTCGGCGGGCCGCCGCGTGGCCTTGCCCTGCAACCCGACCTGGTCCAGCACGCGGTTCACCTCGCCCCGGCTCGGCCGGCGACCGGTCAGCCGCAGCGGTAGCGCCACGTTGTCGTAGACGGTGAGCGAGGGCAGCAGGTTGTAGGCCTGGAACACGAAGCCCATCTCAGCCCGGCGCAGTTTGGTGAGTGCGACCTCGTTGAGTCCGCTCAGGGTCACACCGCCGAGTACGACGGCGCCGTTGGTCGGCTGGTCGAGTCCGGCGGCGCACTGCAGCAGAGTGGACTTACCGGAGCCGGACGGTCCCATCACGGCCGTGAACGAGCCGCGGTCGAAGTGGTAGGTCACGCCTCGCAGCGCGTCGACCGCTCCGGCCTTGGAGCGATAGGTCTTGGTGATGCCGTCCAGCAGCAGAGCCGGCGGCTCGGTGGGTACGACGCTTGGGTACGTCGGCGCGGTAGCGGTCATGGTCCCAGCCAACCGCCGTACGCGGCTCCGCACCCTGGCCTACGGAGGACACCTGGAGTAGCGCGCACGCTACCGTCCCGTGAGCCATCCCACCCTAGGGTTGGCACCGTGGAGAGACCTACGACGACGGTGCTTTTGGCCGGGCCTTCGGCGCCGGCGTGGTCATGGGGCCTTGGCTCCCGGCCTTCCCTCGTCGCTCCAGTCGCTTCGCTCCCTACGCTCCTCAGTCCAGGCCGGGAGGCCCCATGACCGTGTGGGCCGCGCTGGCGTCGTCGCGGTTCCTGGTGTCGTCGTGGCCGTGGCGGAGCTATGCCTATTTGTTCACGTCGGTGCCGGTGGGTGTGTTGACGATCGGCGTTCTGATCGGTGCCGCGGCGGCCGGCGCCGTGCTGAGCCCGATCCTGATCGGCGTCCTGCTGCTCACCGCCTTCCCGCTCCTCGGCGTCCTGATCGGCCGGGTTGAGCGGTGGCGCGCCCGCCTGGTGCTGATCGACGGCATCAACAGTCCGCACGCAACCATGCCGTCCGCGCTCAGGCGGCGGGAGAAACTGAAGTTCCGGCGCCGCGAGCAGGCTTCGCTGCGCGCGCTCGGGTACGGCTTCGTGCTTGGCGTCTTCATCTGGCCGCTCAGCGCGTTGATCGCCGGGATCAGCGCGACGACCCTCGCGATCACCTTGGCCGCGCCGGTCATCGCCAACAGCGACCAGCTGGGCATGGGTCCCTGGACCCTGGACACCGCAGGGGAGGGTCTCATCTTCCTGGTCGCCTTCGGTCCGCCGTTCTTCGTGGTCAGCTCGTATCTGGTCGGCGTCCTGGCCGGTGCCGAGGCGTCACTGGCGAAGGCGATGCTCGGTCCGCGGCAGGAAGAACTGCAACGGAACGTCGCCGAGCTGCGCCGGTCCCGGCTCGATCTGGTCGACGCGTTCGAGACCGAGCGCGTGCGCATCGAGCGGCATCTGCACGATGGCGTCCAGCAGCGCCTGGTCGGACTGACGATGACGCTCGGGCTGGCCGAGCTCGACCTGCCCGAGGGGGAGGGCCGGCGGCTGGTGGTGAAGGCCCACTCCGAGGCCGAGGCGGCGCTCGCGGATCTGCGCGAGGCGGTCCGGGGGATCCACCCGCGTGTGCTGGTCGATCACGGACTGGAGGCCGCCGTACGGGAGGTGGCGGATCGGAGTCCGTTGCCGGTGAGGGTGCAGCTGGCGTTGCCGACACGGTTGCCGCCGCCGATCGAGGCGGCGGCGTACTTCGTCGTCAGCGAGGCACTGGCCAACGTGGCGAAACACGCCCAGGCTTCGAGCTGCGGGGTGACCGGCCGGATGGAGCGTGATCAGCTGATCGTGACCGTGACGGACGACGGGATCGGCGGCGCGAAGGTCGGTGCGGGGACGGGACTCACCGGCTTGGTCACCCGGTTGGACGCGTTGGGAGGCACACTCGTCGTCGACAGCCCGCCCGGTGGGCCGACCCGACTGCGGATGGAGTGCCCGTGCCGACTCGGCGACTGAGCATCGTGCTGGCCGAAGACTCGCTGCTGCTGCGGGAGGGACTGGCCAGCATCCTGGACCGCGCCGGGCACGAAGTACGCGACACCGTCGGGGATGCGGACACGCTCCTGGCCGTCGTACGCAAGGAGCCGCCGGACGTCGTGATCACTGACGTGCGGATGCCGCCGGGGCATAGTGACGAGGGTCTGCGGGCGGCCGCGGTGATCCGGGCCGAGCTGCCGTCGATCGGGATCCTGGTGCTGTCGCAGTACGTCGCCGACGCGTACCTCTCGTCGTTGCTCGAGACAACGACCGGTGGGATCGGGTACCTGCTGAAGGACCGGGTCGGTCACGTCACCGAGTTCCTTGAGTCGCTGGACCGGGTCGCGGACGGCGGGACGGTGGTCGACCCCGAGGTGGTCCGGCAACTGCTCGCCCGGCGGCGGAACGACGGGCCGCTCGCCGCACTCACCCCGCGTGAGCTGGAGGTGCTCGCGCTGATGGCCGAGGGCCGGGTGAACGCGTCGATCGCAGCGCAGTTGGTCGTGAGTGAGGCCGCCGTACGCAAGCACGTCGGGAACATCTTCGCGAAGCTGCAGCTGGACGACGGGCTGGATCGCAGGGTTTCCGCGGTGCTCACCTATTTGCGTGGTTGACACAATGGACTCATGGACGCTGATATCCGGAAGATTCTGGCGGACTGCCAGACGTGGGCTGTGGTGGGGCTGTCGAACAACACCAGCCGGGCGGCGTACGGCGTGGCGCGGTTCCTGCAGGGGCACGGGAAGCGGATCGTGCCCGTGCATCCGTCGGCGGAGTCCGTGCACGGCGAGCAGGGGTACGCGACGCTCGCGGACATCCCGTTCCCGGTCGATTGCGTGGACGTGTTCGTCCGTTCCGAGCTGGCCGGCGACATCGCGGACCAGGCGGTGGGAATCAACGCGAAGGCGGTGTGGTTCCAGCTCGGTGTAGTGGATCCGGACGCCTACACACGCACGACCGCGGCAGGCCTGACCATGGTGATGAACCACTGCCCGGCGATCGAGTGGGGGCGGCTGGGGCCTTCCTGAGACCTTAAGGGGCCTGATGTTCACAATCGACACGTCAAGCGACTTCGGCAAGCGGATCGCCCGGCAGCTGGACGACGAGACGGTGCTCTGGCTGACCACGATCGCCAAGTCCGGTACGCCGGCCCCCAAACCGGTCTGGTACCTCTGGCGCGACGGCCAGATCCTGGTCAGCAGCCAGCCCCGCACCGCGAAGGTGCAGCACGTCGCCTCGCGCCCGCGAGTCTCGCTGAACTTCAACGCGACCCACACCGGCGGTGAGGTCGGCGTACTCACCGGCGACGCCGTCATCGACGACAAAGGTCTGACTCCCGAGGAGCTCACAGCCTACAACGCGAAGTACGCCGACGACATCACCCGGCTCGGGATGACCCCGGAGCAGTTCCACGCGAGCTACTCGGTCCTGGTCCGGATCACCCCGGACAACCTGCGCGGGTTCTGACCACCCCGCCCCGGACAACCTGCGCGGGTTCTGACCACCCCGCCCCGGACAACCTGCGCGGGTTCTGACCACCCCGCCCCGGACAACCTGCGCGGGTTCTGACCACCCCACCCCGGGTGCATTTGAGGGGATATCCGGCTCTTCTGCTTGATGGCTGGTGTGATGGGCGTTGAACTGGTGCACGCGGTGGGCTGGGCCCGGTGGGCTGGGACAGGTCGTGGAGGTTGGGACAGGCAATTGCGGCTCCCCTGCCGTTTCCGTGGGTGTACCCGGGCCGGGCTGGCCACCTTGGGCACGGTTCAACCATGAAACCGCTCGCACAACGACCATCCCGTGCACAAAGTCGACCTCACGCCCCGCCGCCCGAGGTCGACATACCGATCGGATCCTGACGGCTCGGGGAGGACGGAGGAGAGGCCCGGTGTACCGACGGAGGGGTAGTGGTCAGCCGGCGCTCGCACCTGGGTGAGGCGGTTCAGCCTGAATGCCGGCCGGTCGGGTGGGGCGTGGCCGACTACTACCCGTTCCTCGGTACGCCGAGTCTTCCCAGCCACTCGATCAAGCAACCCTCTCCGGACCTCGGACACCTGATCGAGACCGCGGACACCACACCCGATGTCCGCACTCCCCAACGGGTGACCCCGAACCCACCGACCGCACCGCAGACCCCGACCCCTATCACCCACACACCCAGCACAACAGCCGCTATTTCGGCTCTTCTGCTCGATGTGTGGGTGGCCGGCCTGCCATGTCCTCGTCGGCGGGCGGACCCGGGTCCGGTGACTTGAGACAGCCCCTGGTGCGCGGGGATCAGAAATGCCAGGTCCCCGCCGCCCCGTCTGGTCGAGGCTCTCGGCCAGCGGCGCCCGGCCCGGTCGCCCAGGCCCGACCCCGGACACGTAGTGCGGGCCTCGGACACGGCACGGCCTGTCCGAGGCGCCCAGGCGGTGTCCCATCCCCGGGGTCCGGTAACGGTCCCACCACCGGCAAGTCGAACCCGGCCCGTCACCGCACTTGCCCGTCGGTGCCGGCTGGTCGGGTGCCGACGGTGGCAGCCCGGGCGTGTGGACGATGGTGTGCGGGAGGGCGGACGGTGGCTGGGGGCGTGCGGGAGGGCGGACGGTGGCTGGGGGCGGGCAGCTCGACAGGACGTGTCCGCCCCGGCCTCTGCCGGGGCGGGCGGGGCCAGGCGTGAATGCCTCGCCCGACGAGCACCCTGGACCGACACCACCTGTCGAGCTGCACACTGCCCAGCCTCGCTCACTTCACCCACACATCCAGCAGAAACCGCAATCCCTTGTCTCGGCCCACCACCACCTGTCCCAGGTCACCAGACGTGGACCGATCCGCGGAGAACAAGGCCCGCCGGAACCGCTCGGCCCGGCCTCGACACACGCTCCACCCTGCACAGCCCGACATCGCCCACTATCCCGACCAGCACACCCCGCCGACGAACACCCACTCATCGAGCGAGAGAGCCCTTCTCTCCTTGAATCACGCGGGGAAGGGACGATCTCCGGATGGTCCTGCGATTAGTTGAGGTAGCCCTCGACGGTGTCGGCGGAGCGGGCCTGGGCGGTGTCGGGGTTCTCGCCGTACTCGCGCTTGGCGCGGCGCTGGCGGAGCAGGTCCCAGCACTGGTCGAGCTCGACCTCGAGGGCCTGCAGGCGCGCGTGCTCGTCGGTGTCGGTGATCTGGCCGGCGGCATGCCTGGTGCGCAGCTCCTTCTCCTCGGCGACCAGCTCGTCGATCCGGCTGAGGAGGCTCTTGTCATCGGTCATGAGGAAACGGTACGCCCGTGCTCCAGCCCGCCAGGGGTCAGCCTTCCTTGAAGTCGGCCTCGTCGTACGCGTGCTGGGTTTCGGAGCCACTCGCCACCTTCGCGGCCTCGTCCGCGCGCAGCTCGACCCGCCGGATCTTGCCGGAGATCGTCTTCGGCAGCTCGGCGAACTCGATCCGCCGGATCCGCTTGTACGGCGCCAGGTGGGCACGGCAGAACCGCAGGATGTCGCCGGCCAGCTCGCGCGACGGTTCGTGGCCGGCCGCGAGGACGACGTACGCCTTGGGTACCGCGAGCCGGACCGGATCGGGCGACGGTACGACGGCCGCCTCGGCGACCGCCGGATGCTCGATCAGCACCGACTCCAGCTCGAACGGCGAGATCCGGTAGTCACTGGCCTTGAACACGTCGTCCGAGCGTCCGACGTAGGTGATGTAGCCGTCTTCATCCCGGCTTGCGACGTCGCCGGTGTGGTAGAAACCGCCACGCATGACCTTCTGGGTCAGCTCGCGGGCGTCGCGGTAGCCGCGCATCAGCGGGACCGGCGCGGGTGCGAGCTCGATACAGATCTCGCCGTCGTCGCCGATCTCGTCGGTGGCCGGGTCGAGCAGCGCGATCGAGTACCCGGGCAGCGGCCGGCCCATGGACCCGAGCTTGACCGGCTGACCCGGCGGGTTGCCGATCTGGGCGGTCGTCTCGGTCTGGCCGTACCCGTCCCGGATGGTGATGTCCCAGGCGTTCCGGACCTGCTCGATCACCTCGGGGTTGAGCGGCTCACCGGCCGAGATGCACTCCCGGATCTGGACCTTCACCGCGGACAGATCGGCCTGGATGAGCATCCGCCACACCGTCGGCGGTGCGCAGAAGGTCGTCACGCCGTACGTCTGCAGGACCTGCAGCATCTTCTCGGCGTCGAAGCGCGTGTAGTTGTAGAGGAAGACGGTCGCTCCGGCGTTCCACGGCGCGAAGACGTTGCTCCAGGAGTGCTTTGCCCAGCCGGGGGAGGAGACGTTCAGATGGACGTCGCCGGGCTGGAGACCGATCCAGTACATCGTCGACAGGTGGCCGACGGGGTAGCTGACCTGGGTGTGTTCGACCAGCTTGGGCTGGCTCGTCGTCCCCGAGGTGAAGTACAGCAGCAGCGAGTCGTCAGCGGCGGTATCCACTTCCGGCACGGGTCCGTCGTACGAAGCAAAGTCGTCGTAGTGCAGCCAACCCTCGACCGGAGTGCCGATGGCGACGCGGATGCAGTGGTCCGCGATCCCGGCGTATCGGGCGGCCTCGGAGCTACTCGTGACCACGGCCCGGACGCCGCCGCGGGTGATCCGGTCGGCCAGGTCGGCATCGGTGAGCAGCGTGGTCGCGGGGATCATCACCGCGCCGGCGCGGATGCAGCCGAGCATGACCTCCCAGAGCGGGACGGTGTTGCCGAGGACGATCAGCACCCGGTCGCCCGGCTTCAGCCCGGCCGCGGTGAGCCAGCCGGCGACCTTGCGGGATCGCTCGGCCATCTCGGCGTACGTGCGCGAGTTGACCTCGCCGTCCTCCTCGACGATCGTCAGCGCGGCGACCTCGGGCTGCTCGACCGACAGCGCGTCGAACCAGTCGCGGGCCCAGTTGAACCGGTCGAACGACGGCCAGTTGAAGTCCCGGTACGCCGTCTCGTAGTCCTCCCGATGCGCGACCAGGAAATCCCGCGCCTCCCGGAACTCCCGCGTGACGTCCGAAGTGCTCTGCTCCGTAGCCATGTCCCGCACATTACCCATTCAGTACGAGAACGGACCCCGCGACGACGAGTGGCGTCAGGATCATGCCGCGCCACAGGAACGACCACCACGAGATGTCGACGCGGGCGGCGTCGCAGCGGGCCCGCCAGAGCAGCGTCGCGAGCGACCCCCAGAGGGTCAGAAGGCAGCCACAGTTCACGCCGATCAGCAGAGCCATCATCCGGTGCGGGTCGCTGGAGGCGACCGGCTCCATCGCCAGGTACGCCGGGAGGTTGTTGAACAGATTGCTACCGACCACCCCGGTCGCACTGAGCCGCAGGTCCGAGGTGGTCCCGGCGACCCGGCGGAGCAGCTCCTCCAGGCCGTGATCGGTGAGGAACGCGACGAAGGCGAACAGCACGACAACTCCGATCACCAGCTTGGCCGGGATCAGCGACCACCGCAGCGCGCTCCGCCGCCGGACCGCGAACAGCACGACCAGGATGATCGCGCCAACACTGGCCGGCCAGGCGACCTCGATCCCGGACACGAACGCCGGACCGAGCAGCACGCAGACACCTGCCGAGCCCCAGAACAGCACCTTGTCGTCCACCTCCGGAGTCGGCGGTACGGCGTACGTCCGGCGCAGATCGCGGTGGAACAGGACGGCCAGCACGGCGACCGTGATCAGGATCGCGGCGATCGCGGGTCGCCAGCTCACCGCGAGGTACGAGACGTCCAGTCTGTGGAACTGGTGCAGGGCGAGCAGGTTCGTGAGGTTGGACACCGGGAGCAGCAGCGATGCGGTGGCGGCCAGCCAGACGGTGGTGAACGCGAACAACTTCGGCGGGATGTCGAGCTGCCGGGCCATCGCGAGCACCACGGGGGTCAGCAGGACCGCGCAGGTGTCCAGAGACAGCACGATCGTGAGCCCGGTCGCAAGCGCGACTACGAGGAGCCACAACCGCCAGACCCGGCCGCGCGCGAGGTGAGCGGCTTCCCGGGCGGCGACCTCGAACAGCTTGGCCTTGTCGGCCAGTTCGGCGATGACGGTCACGGCGATCACGAAGACCAGTACGGGCGCGATCCGCGCGACCAAAATTCACCACCTTCTACCAAACTGTTTTGAGTAGGCTGACCAGGTGACCCCGCCGGATGAGGAGCCGCAGCAACCGGCCCAGTATGACCCGCACCACCCGTCCGGCTATCCGGGCGACCTCGAGGCGGACGTCGTACTGCGGGACGGTGCTACCGCGCATCTCCGGCCGATCGCGCCTGCCGACGCGGACCTGATGGTGGCCTTCTACGCCCGGGTGTCCGAGCAGTCGAAGTACTACCGGTTCTTCGCCCCGTACCCACAATTGTCCGATCGGGACGTGGCGAGGTTCACACAGGTCGATTATCACGATCGGCTGGCGCTGATTGTGACCGTCGGTGACGAGATGATCGGCGTCGGGCGGTACGAGCGGACCGGACGGCGTACGGCGGAGGTCGCGTTCTTGATCGAGGACGCGCACCAGGGCCGCGGGCTGGGGCAACTCCTGCTCGAGCACTTGGCGCAGGCGGCCCGGGAGAACGGCATCACCCGATTCGTCGCCGAGGTGCTGCCGGACAACCGGAAGATGATCACGGTCTTCACCGAGGCCGGCTACAAGGTCGCCCGCGAGTTCGAGGACGGCGTGATCGTGGTCGAGTTCGACATCGCGCCGACCGACACGTCGTTCGGGGTGATGCAGGCGCGGGAGCAGCGGTCCGAGGCGCTCTCGATCGCGCGGTTGCTGACGCCGTCGAGCGTCGCGCTGATCGGTGCCAGCCGGCGTGAGGGCACGATCGGGAACGCGCTGCTGCGCAACCTGCGCGACGCTGGCTTCCCGGGCCGGTTGTACGCCGTCAACACC
Organism: Kribbella sp. CWNU-51; assembly: GCF_054073265.1. NCBI lineage: Bacteria > Bacillati > Actinomycetota > Actinomycetes > Propionibacteriales > Kribbellaceae > Kribbella > Kribbella sp. CWNU-51. The sequence goes on along the minus strand of NZ_JBSXMZ010000004.1, from coordinate 521,488 downwards.
GATACGAAGGCGGACGAGATCGAGGGCGTACCGGCGTACCCGACGATCCGCGAGGTCGAGGACACGGTCGATCTGGCCGTGGTCGCCGTGCGGGCCGAGATGGTGGCCGACGTCATCCTGGACTGCGCGGCCAAGGGCGTGCGCGGGCTGGTCGTGGTGTCGAGCGGGTTCGCCGAGGTCGGGGACGAAGGGCGGAAGCGGCAGCGGTACCTGGTGGGCCTGGCCCGGTCCTACGGGATGCGGGTGATCGGGCCGAACGCGCTCGGGGTGATCAACACCGCGCCGGGAGTCCGGCTGAACGCGACGCTCTCGCCGGTGATGCCCAGCCGCGGCCGGGTCGCGTTCTTCTGCCAGTCCGGTGCGCTCGGGGTGCCGATCCTGGCCGACATGGCCGGGCGTGGCCTGGGGTTGTCGAGCTTCGTGTCGGCCGGGAACCGGGCCGATGTCTCGGGCAACGACCTGATGCAGTACTGGTACTCCGACGAGGCGACCGAGGTCGTACTGCTGTACCTGGAGTCGCTGGGCAATCCGCGCAAGTTCAGCCGGGTGTCGCGGCGGCTGGCCGGGCGGAAGCCGGTGGTCGCGCTGAAGTCCGGCCGGGCCACGCAGGGCGTGCCGGTCGGGCAGATGGTCCGGCGCAGTCAGTTGCCTCCGGCATCGATCGAGTCGATGTTCCGGCAGAGCGGGCTGATCGGGGTGGACACCACCGGCGAGCTGTTCGACGTCGCCCAACTGCTCGCGCACCAGCCGCTGCCGATGGGCCGGCGGGTCGCGATCGTCAGCAACTCCGACGCCTTGACCCTGCTCGCGCTGGACACGATGGCCGGTTGCGGCCTGGAGGTGGCCGGCGAGCCGCGGAACCTCAGCGCGGACGCGACCGCGGCAGACTTCGGCGCGGCGCTGTCCGAGGTGTTCGGCGACGATCGGGTGCACTCGATCGTGGTGATCTACACGCCACCGGTGCTGTCGAACGGCGCGGAGGTCGCGCAGGTCCTGGCCGCTGCGGCCGCCGGCTCGAAGAAGCCGGTCGTGTCCACGTTCCTCGCGTCCCGCAGCGTACCCGCGGAGCTGCGAGTGCCGGACGCGGACGGTGGCGCGGCGCGTGGATCGATCCCGTCTTTCCTGAATCCGCAGTACGCCGTCGGCGCACTGGCGAAGGCGACACAGTACGGCGAGTGGCGGCGGCGGTCGGACAGCCGGATCCCCGACCTGCCGGAGGTCGACACCGCCGGCGCCGAGGACTTCGTCGCGGAGTACCTGCAACGGCACCCGAGTGGCGCCGACCTCGAGGACGCCGACCGGCAGCGGCTACTCAGCTTCTACGGGATCCCGGTGCTGCCGGCGTTCCCGGTGCTGAGTGCGGACGAGGCGGTCGCACGGGCCGCGGACCTCGGCTACGAGGTGATCCTGAAGGCGACCGCCGAGCAGTGGCGGATGCGGCCGGACCTGGCCGACATCTGGCGGCACATCCACGACGAGGACGACATGCGCGCGGCCTGGGCGGAGATGACGCAGATGTTCGGTGTCGCGTCGGATCCCGCCCGGGCGCAGTTCGTCGTCCAGAAGATGGCGCCACCCGGCGTGCCGGTGGTCATCTCGGCGTTGGAGGACGTGTCCTTCGGCCCGGTCGTCACCTTCGGCCTGACCGGTGTCGCGACCGACTTGCTGGGCGACCGCTCGTACCGGATGCCGCCACTCACGACCCGCGATGCCGCGGAGATGGTCCGCGAGGTGCGCGCGGCTCCGCTGCTCTACGGCTACCGGGGCTCGGACCCGGTGGACATCCCCGCGATCGAGGCCCTGCTGCACCGCGTCTCCCGGCTGACCCTCGACCTCGAGGAAGTCGTCCGGCTGGACCTCCGTTCGGTGCTGGCCGCCGCGCAGGGCGCGACAGTGCTCGACACGAGCATCCGGATCGCTCCCAACGAGAAGCCCCGCCAGGACACGTCCGCCCGCCGCCTCACCTGACGGCAGCGCGCGTCACTACCGGCGGGTGTAGATGCTGCTGGCGCGATCGAGCAAGCGCGCCTCGACGAGCTCGCGCCGGAGGGCGGCGTGGTCCGGATGCCACCGGTTGAGGATCTCGTTCACCTCCGGCTCCGGGTAACTGCGCCCGGGCTCGAAGTTGGTGACCAGGTACTCCAGGACGATCCGGAGCTTCTCCGGATAGGTCGGGAAGTGCGTCAGCCGGCCGTCCCGGATGAACGACCTGAGGACGGCGTCGCGGTCCGGATCGGGGTCGAGAGGCACGCGCTCCGGGCGACTTTCTCGCACCGCGTCCTTGAACGCCGCCTCGTCGGCCTGCAGACCGTCGCCGGCAGCCGTGATCAGCCCACCCTTGGTCAGCCGCTGGAGCGCCTTGACGACGACCGGCGCGGGGAGTCCGGTGCTGCCGGCAACCTGATCCGGAGTCGTCGCGCCGAGGACGACGGCGGAGTACGTCCGCAGCCTCGACGGTTCCGCGAGCAGACCACAGAGCTGATCGGCGTTCATGCCATCCACGCTAATGTCGCCCGCAACCGGATTTCGCCCGGGTGTTAAACATTCACCATGACGATGCAGCCGGGTCCGCAGAACGCGATCACCGATGTCCCTGGAGTTCTGGTCGGTCAGGTCGAGCGCGTCGACGCGCCGTACCTGACTGGTACGACGGTCGTCCATCTGCCGGCCACAGCGGTCGCCGGTGTCGACGTCCGAGGGGGCGCGCCCGGGACCCGGGAGACGGATCTGCTCGAGCCGGTGAACTCGAACGCTGGGGTGAACGCGATCGTGCTGACCGGCGGCAGCGCGTACGGGTTGGACACGGCCGGCAGCGTGATGCGCTGGCTCGAGGAGCGCGGTGAGGGCGTCCGGGTCGGGCAGGGCGACAAGGACGTGGTCCCGATCGTGCCGACCGCGGTGATCTTCGACCTCGGACGCGGTGGGGACTTCCAGGCCCGGCCCGAGCCGGACTGGGGCGCCCAGGCGATCGCAGTCGCCACCGACGGTCCGGTTGCCCTAGGCAACCATGGCGCCGGCGCCGGGGCGCGGGCCCGGTCGCTCAAGGGCGGAGTCGGATCGGCCAGTGTCCGGCTGGATGACGGCACGACGGTCGGCGCGCTGGTGATCGTGAACGCGGCCGGCTCGGCGGTCGATGCCGACGGCAACCTCTACGGCGCCCGCTACGGCCTCGGTGACGAGTTCACCCACCTCCGGACTCCCACCGAGCCGCCTCCGCCGGCCGCACCCGGACGCAACCTGATCCCCGGTCCGCCGATGAACACGGTGATCGCGGTGCTGGCGACCGACGTACCGCTGGACAAGGCGGCGACACGGCGGATGGCGATGGTTGCGCACGACGGGCTGGCCCGGGCGATCGACCCGATCCACACGCTGGTCGACGGCGACAGCATCTTCGCCTTGTCGACCCGTAGCGACGACGGGCCGCGGCTGAGCGTCACGGATCCGACCGCGATCGGGCAACTGGAGACGGTCTACGCGGCCGGCGCCCGGACGCTGTCCCGCGCGATCGTGCACGCGATGCTCAACGCCGAGTCGGTGGAGACTCCGGCCGGCACGATCCCCAGCTATCGCGACGCCTATCCCTCTGCCTTCCGGACCGACTGACGTACGACCCCGGTCGTACGCGCGGATGGCGAGAGGCGCCGGAAGACGACGGTAAGACCGGACCGTGGGCCGACGATCCCAGGCACCACCCGCGCCAGGCTCTGCGGTATGAGCTTCCAGAGTCCCCAACCACAGGTCGTCCTGAGCGGCCATGCCCTGGTCAAGTACTACGGCGACGTCGTCGGCCTGGCCGGCGTGGATGTCGCGATCCGGTCCGGTGAGGCGCTCGCGGTCATGGGCCCGAGCGGTAACGGCAAGACCACGTTGCTGCACGTCCTGGCCGGCATCCTCACGCCGGACCAGGGCGAGGTCTGGCTGGGCGGCGAACGCGTCGACCAGCTGAACGACGCGGCCCGCACAGTGCTTCGACGTCGCCGGCTTGGTTTCGTCTTCCAGGACAACCAGTTGCTCGCCGAACTGCCCGCCGACGAGAACGTCGCCCTGCCGTTGATGGTGGACGGGCTGAGCCGGCGGGACGCGATCGGCCGGGCCAGGATGATGCTCGCCCAGGTCGGGTTGGGGGCGGAAGCCGGTCGGCGCCCGGGCGAACTGTCGGGCGGTCAGGCACAGCGCGTCGCGATCGCCCGCGCACTGGTCGGCGAGCCGCAGGTGGTGTTCGCCGACGAGCCGACCGGTGCTCTGGACGCGACGACCGGCTCCCAGGTGATCGACCTGCTCGTCGGCGCGGCCACGCATCGCGGCGCCGCGGTGGTGGTCGTCACCCACGACAACGCGGTCGCCGCCCGCTGTCATCGAGTCCTGCGCATCGTCGACGGCCGGGTGAGTGACTCGCCGGGTGCTGGGTCGACGGGTGCTGGGTCGCCGATGAGCGATCTGGGCTGGGGGACTGGGCGATGAACCCGATGACGGATCTCGGGCTGCGGTTCGTCCGCCGTCCAGGGCCTGGTGGCCGGGCGGCGAACCTCGCCGCGCTCGGTGCGACCGCGGTCGTCGCGCTGCTCGTCACCTTCCTGATCGCCGGCTCGCTCGGCCTGGCCCATCGCTCCGACCGGATCGGCTGGCGCAGCTCCGACAAGGCCGACCCGGCGACGGCGATCGGAGCCATCGACCAGACCGACGAGACGGTCGACGGTCACCCGATGATGCGCCTCGACCTCGCGGCGCTCCGCCCCAACGAACTCCCGCCGCCACCCGGCCTCGACCACACCCCGAAGCCGGGCGAGGTCTTCGTCTCGCCCGAGGTCGCCAAGCACTGGTCCAGCCTGAGCAAGCAGTACGGCGTGGAGAAGCCGGCCGGCGTGATCAGCGACAAGGGGCTGTCCTCGCCGGAGGAGTTCATCGTCATCCGTGGCGTCGACTCACTCCGGCCCGACGACCATCCGCAGTACGTCAGCAGTTGGAACGACGACGTCTGGGACAGCCGCATGGTCGGTCTGCTGTTGGCGGTGGCCTTCGGCATCATCCTGGTGCTGTTCCCGATCCTGAGCCTGGTCGGTCAGGCGGCCGGCGTCGCCGCGAAGCGCCGTGAGCATCGCCTGGCTGCACTCCGCCTCGCCGGTGCCACCAGGACACAGGTTCTCTGGCTGAGCGCGGTGGAGCAGGCTGTACTCGGTCTGGCCGGTGCAGTCATCGGTCTGGTCGGCTACACACTGCTGAGTCCACTCATCGCCCGCATCCCGCTGGGCGGCGGACGCTGGTACGTGCACGACATCACGGTGAGCTGGTGGAGCGTGCTCGTCGTGCTGGCCGCCGTACCCGTCCTGTCGGTGGTCAGCGCATTGATCGGGCTCGGCCGGGTCAGCATCACCCCACTGGGCGTCGTACGCGGTCAGACTCGCAAGGGGATCAGTGTGCTGCGCCTGGGTCTGTTGCTGATCGGTCCGATCGTTCTCGCGTACTACGGGATGCAGGCGGCTGTGATCCCGTTGCTGATCGGTGTGGGCTTCGCTGCGCTCGCCGTACGGGTGATCGGGCCGTGGGCGGTGCAGGTGATCGGCAAGATGCTGGCGAGCCTGGCCAACGGTCCGGTGGCGCTGCTCGCGGGGCGGCGGCTGGTTGACGACCCGAAGGCCGCGTTCCGTCCGGTGGCGGCGCTGGTGCTGAGTGGGTTCGTCACCGGCTTCATCTCGGTCTTCATGCCGCCGGGGAAGGACGACCCGACCTTCCACGACCTGCGCATCGGAGTCGCGCTGCTGCTGAACTTGGTGTTCATGACCGTGGCGGCGTCGACGGCTGCAGGTGCGGTCGGTACGGCGCTCGACCAGGCCGCGCCTGCCCGTGCGTTGCGGCGTTCTGGTGTGCCGTTGCGGGTGATCGAGCGGTCGGCGCGACTGGCCGCCGTCGTACCTGTCATCGGGGTCGGATTGCCGGTCGTCGGGTTCGGTGCGCTGTGCGGGCTCGCGCTCAGTGGTGGCAAGGTGATCACGCAGGGGAGTTCCGGCGTACTGCTGCTGATCGGTCAGGTCGTCGCCGGGCTGGTGCTGGTCGCGGTGGCAGGCGCCGCGGGTGCACCGGTGCTGCGGAAGGCAAGCGCGAACTGATCACCGTCGTCGCCTGTGCTCGTCCACAAGGGGAAAACGGCGCGGGCCGCGTCCGTGGCAGGATGAGGGCATGCGTGACCTGAATGCCCCGGAACTCGCGGACGCGTCCGCAGCCCTGCGCGAGGCGATCGACCGGTGCGGCTACTACCCAGATGTGGTGACGGATTCGCTCGCGGTGGCGATCGCCGGCGAGCCGATCCGCGCGTTCATGCTCCAGCACGAGCCGACCTTCGACCGGGACGAAGTCCGGCGGCACATCACGATCCTGGCGCTCACCCCGACCCGGCTGATCGTCGGGCACACCGACGAGCACGCGGCCGACGAGCTGATCCGCGCGCCGTACGCGTCGACCTCGACCGAGGCGATCCCGCTGCAACGGGTGAACGCGGTGGTCGTGAACCGGGTGGTTCCCAACCCCGCCGGCTACGCCTCCGGCAAGTCCGACCCGGCGGTGGCCGGCAGCGGTGAGGTCGTGCTCACGATCGGCTGGGGCATGGTGAACCGGATCGACCTCGAGCCGGCCGTCTGCGCCGACCCGAACTGCGAGGCCGACCACGGCTACACCGGATCCGTCGCGGCCGACGACATCTCGCTGCGGATCAGCGCCGCCGCGGACGGCCCGGCCGGGATCCAGCAGGTGCTCGAGTTCGCGCAGGCCCTCTCGTTCGCGACCAGCAGGTAGTGCGGCAGTGATCGTGCCGGTGGAGCCGCAGTACGGCGGTGGCTCGCTCGCCGACGTGCTCCCATCGGTCGCCGGTGCGCTGTCGGTCCCCGGCGAGCAGAACGCCCTCGGACTCCCGCCATCGCCGCGGTACGCCGTCCTGCTGCTCGACGGACTGGGGTGGAACCTGCTGCAACGGCACGCGGATGCCGCGCCGTACCTGGCGTCGTTGCTGCCGACCGGTCGCAGCCTCACGGCCGGAGTGCCCTCGACCACCGCGGTGAGCCTCACCAGCCTTGGGACCGGGTTGCCGCCTGGTGCCCACGGCATCGTCGGCTACACCTCGATCGTGCCGGAGACCGGCGCCTTGCTGAACGCCCTGTCCTGGGACGCACCGGTCGACCCGCGCCGCTGGCAACCGCATGGCACGGTCTTCGATCGCGTCGCCGCTGCCGGCGTTGCCACCCGCAACGTGAGCAAGGCACGCTTCGACTCGTCGGGTCTGACGGCCGCGGCGTTCCGGGGAAGTGCCCACCGGGGTGCGGACACCATCGAGGACCGGCTGGACGCGACCCGGTTCGCGAGCCGTGAAGGCAGCTCGTCGTTGGTGTACGTGTACGACTCCCAGTTGGACTACACCGGTCATCAGCAGGGCAGCGAGTCGTGGCAGTGGCAGAAAGAGCTGACCGCCGCCGACATGTTCGCGCAGCAAGTCCGGTCCGCTTTGCCGCGCGACGCCGTACTGCTCGTCGTCGCCGACCACGGGATGGTGGACGTGGCACCGGAGCACCGCCTCGACCTCGATGCCGAGCCTGCTTTGACCGACGGCCTGCGACTCATCGGGGGCGAGTCACGCTTCCGGCATCTGTATTGCCTCGCCGGGGCAGAGGCCGACGTCATCGCGACGTACCGCGAGCGGCTGGGGGACAAGGCGCTCGTGCTGAGCCGGGAGGACGCGGTTGCACGTGGATGGTTCGGTGCCGTCGAGGACCGGGTTGCGCCGCGCTTGGGCGACGTCGTGGTCGCCGCACTCGGACCTGTCGCGCTGGTCGCAAGCCGCCGCTACCCGCACGAGGCCGGACTGATCGGGCTGCACGGCTCGCTCACCGACGACGAGATGCTGATCCCACTGCTCGTCGACGCCGGCCGCTAGCTCCGGTCCGCGGCTAGAAGCTCCAGACGTCCCAGAAGAAGCTGGTCTGCGCCGTCTTCGCCTCGCCGTCCCGGGCGACGACGGTCACCTTGTAGCGTCCGGAGCCCGGTGTGAGGACTCCGGTGATCCAGCCTCGCTCGGGGTCGATGCTGAGCCCCGGCGGCAAGCCCGCCGCCGAGTAGCTGATGTCGCCGGTGCCACCGGTCCCCTTCATCAGCAGCGGAATCGCCGGCACTCCGCCGAATCCGAGCTGCTCGGACGGCTCGGTGATCGCCACCGCACCCTGCGGCTGCGCGGCCGCGGCACCGACCGCCTCCGCTGCGTCGACCATGCCCTCGCCGTAGAAGGAGTTGTTCGCCGCCGAGCCGACGCACTGACCCGACGAGCCGGCCGGGCAGGCCAGGTCGTTCGCCTGCTGCGCGAGCCGGCCGCGCACCTGCGCGGGGGTCAGTCGGGGATCCACGCTCCGCAGCAGGGCTGCGACGCCGGCGACGTGCGGCGACGCCATCGACGTACCCTCGAGCACCTTGTAGGCGCCGCCCGGAACGGTCGAGTAGACGCCCTGACCGGGGGCAGCCAGGTTGATCTTGTTCTCACCGAAGTTCGAGAACTGCGACTTGGTGCTGGTCGAGTCGACGGAGGCCACCACGACCACGTTCGGCAGCTCGGTCGGCAGGCTGATGCAGTCGTTGGTGACCGTGCGCGGGGCCGGAGTCGAGTCGTTCGGGCTGGACTCGTCGGTGCCCTTCTCCGCCAGGTCGTAGTCCTCGTTGCCGGCCGCGGCGACGTTCACCACGCCCTTCGTGTCCGTGTACGCGACCGCCCGGCGGACCGCCTCGGCGATCGCGTCCTGGTTCTGGTCTGTCGGACACAGGAACAGCCACGGGTCGACGTAGTAGCTGTTGTTGGTGACCGAGACACCCTTGTCGGCGGCGAACATGAACGCGCAGACCGTGTTCTCCGGGAAGAACAGCTGACTGTCGGGCTCGGCGACCCGGATGGACGAGATCTTCACGCCCGGGGCGACGCCGATCATGCCGATCCCGTTCCGGGCCGCGGCGATGGTGCCGGCGACGTGCGTACCGTGCTCGCCGACCGGTCGCCAGGCGCCGGGCCGGGTGTCGGCCTTGCCGTAGGCACAGGACGCCGACTTGCCGGCGTCGAAGTTCGCCTTCAGGTCCGGGTGCTGGTCGTCCACGCCGGTGTCGAGCACGCCGACCGTGATGCTCTTGGAGCCCGGGTTCTTCTGCCACGCCCGGTCAGCGCCGATCTGGGTCATGTCGCTGCGATCGATCTCGGGCGAGGCGGTGGCCGCCTCGGGCACCACGGGCGGGATCGCCGGGTTGCCGACCTCGGCGGGCAGGTCCGAGGTGCGGGTGGCGCCGGCCTTCTGGACGCCGTCGACGCCACGCATCTTGGTGGCGAAGTCGGTGGCCGCCGAGTGCGCCACGATCACCCCGATCGCGTCGTACGTCGCGTAGACGGTGCCGCCGTTCGAGCCGACCGCGCCGGTGACCTTTCCGGTCTGGCCCGGCTCGGTGATGACGAAGTACGCGCGGAGCCCGGCCTGCACCCGGACCGGCGTCGCGGCGGCCGGCAGGGTGGCGGTGGCGGCGATGAGACAGGCCGCGAGGAAGAGGACCAGAGCTTTGCGCACGTTCCATTCAAACCGCCCGGAGGCCCAGAACCCAAGCCGGGCCCTCCGACACACCCCGGCGTGCGGGGTGGTCCGCTGACTTGGCAGGATGTGCGCCCGTGGCTGAGCTGCTCTATTTCACCGGGACCATGGACTGCGGCAAGTCCACGCTGGCGCTGCAGATGGACCACAACCACAAGGCCCGGGGCCGGCTCGGGCGGATCTTCACCAGCCACGACCGCGCCGGTGAGTCGGTGCTCTCGTCCCGGCTCGGACTCGCCGCCGAGGCGGTCGAGGTCCGGCCCGAGTTCGACTTCTGGGACTACGTCGTGAACGAGCTGACCCAGGGCGGCCGGATCGACTACGTGGTGTGCGACGAGGCGCAGTTCTACAGCCCGCTGCAGATCGAGCAGCTGGCCCGGCTGGCCGACGAGCTGCAGATCGACGTGTTCTGCTTCGGCATCCTGACCGACTTCCGGGCGACGCTGTTCCCGGGGTCGGCCCGGTTGGTGGAGCTCGCGGACCGGATGGAGCTGCTGCAGGTCGAGGCGCTGTGCTGGTGCGGTGAACGAGCCACGCACAACGCCCGTACGATCGGCGGGGAGATGGTGACCGAGGGCGAGCAGTTGGTGGTGGGTGACATGGTGACGCTGGACCACGAGGTCTCCTACGAAGTGCTCTGCCGCCGGCACCACCGCCGCCGCCTCACCCAGGCCCGCGCCCGCGCCACCCTGTCACCCGAGGTATTGCCTTTCGGAGGAGCCGCGTCATGAGTCCCCTGATCACCGTCGACGAACTGCGTGCGGCGGACCCGAAGCCGGTGCTGATCGACGTCACCTGGAACCTGGCCGGTCCTGCTGGCAAGGAGGCGTACGATGCGGGCCACCTGCCGGGAGCGCACTTCGTCGACCTGGACACCGAGCTGGCCGGTCCACCCGGACCCGGTCGCCACCCGTTGCCCGAAGCAACCACCGTGACGGCCACGCTGCGCCGGGCCGGAGTGTCCGCGGACAGCGCTGTGGTGGTCTATGACGCCGCCAACTCGACGGCGGCCGCCCGGGCCTGGTGGATCTTCCGGTACTTCGGGCTGTCCGACGTACGCGTCCTGGACGGCGGCCTCGCCGCGTGGCAAGCCGCCGGGGGAGAGGTCGCCACCGACGTCCCCGCCGACGGCGCCGGCACCTACACCGCCACCGGCGGCCACCTCCCGCTGCTCGACGCCGATGGCGCGGCTGCCGTTGCGGCGTCCGGCGTACTCCTGGACGCCCGAGCGCCCGAGCGCTTCGCCGGCGAGGTCGAACCCATGGACCCGGTCGCCGGCCACATCCCCGGCGCCACCAACGCCCCCACCACCGAGAACGTCGACGAGACCGGTCACTTCCTCCCCGCCGCCGAACTCCGTGAACGCTTCGAAAAGCTCGGAGCCACCGCCAGCACAGAGGTCGGCGTCTACTGCGGCTCCGGCGTCACCGCCGCCCACGAGGCCCTGGCCCTCGACGTGGCCGGCCTCCCCGCCGCCGTCTACATCGGCTCCTGGTCCGAATGGATCACCGACCCCTCCCGCCCGATCGCCACCGGCAAGCCCTGAGCGCGCTCTGCTCGACGAGCACCTTGATCCTTCTCGGTGGCAACGGCGGTGGCGGAGAGGAGTGTCGCACCGGCGAGGCTGCCCCAGAGCGCAGCCGAGCCGTGGGAGGCGAGAGCGGTGATGACCGCCGGGGAGATGGCGAGGCCGAAGCCTGTGGAGAGCTGGAAGCGGGCGAGGGATCGTCCCAGCACATGGGCCGGGGCGAGGGCGGTGACGAGCGCGGTAGCGCTGCCGGCATAGATGATCTCGCCGATCGTGCAGACCACGGATACCGTCGCGACGGCCGGGGCACCCCAGCCGTGTCCCAGTGAGGTGGCTACGAGGAAGCCGAGGTAGGACGCGGCGAGTACCACGCCGGCGAGAGCCAGCACGGTTCGCCGGGAGAACCTGGACATCAGGACGGTGACCGGAACCTGCAGGGTGACCACCAGCACCGTGTTGCCCACCAAGATGGCCGCCGGCCACACCGGGGATGCGTGCAACTGGGTCACCAGGACCAGAGGGACCGGGATTTCGAAGACGTTGAGGCAGAAGACGTAGACCACGTTCGCTGCCAGCAGCGCGCGCATCCGAGGTGCGGGCCTGTCGCCCCTGTCCTTGGCCGAAGTAGCGGCCGGATGCGTGTGGAGGTGGACCGACCATGCCAAGGTTGCCGCCGCGAGATAGGCGAGCCCGGTGACGGCCGCCATCGCCTGGAACGCGGTGGTGCCTCCCGCCAGACATGCGGTGGCGAGGAGGGCACCCGCGCCCAGGCCGGCGTTGCGCAGGGCGCGGCCGGCCGCGAGAGCGGCGTCGCGTTCGCGGCCGTGGGCGACCGTGGCCACGAGGGCTGCATGGGCGGCCGGCCATGACTGGTTGCCGATGCCGAGGAAGAGTGCCGCCGTCGCGAACAGCCAGACGTGCCCTGCCGGGGCGGCCAGCAGCAGCGCCACGCCCACCACACGCACCAGCATCGACGCCGCCACGACCGTGCTGCGTGCGCCCCGGTCCAGCCATCGGCCGACCGCGGGCGTGCATACCAGCGCCACGACGACGCCGACGGTCATGGCGATGCCGGTGGTCGGCGCGGACAGCCTCAGCACCGTCACCCCGTAGAGCAGCAGAAAGGGCCGCAGCAGGCCGGTGCCGAGCGAGTCCACGGCCACGGCCACGGCATAGCGGGGGCCTCCCGACGCACGGACGAGAGCGCGCAACTGGGTCTTGGTGCTGGTTCCCATGGCGTCAACGGTGCGGCAGGCCGCCGGGCCGACCATGTCGGTTGACTGACACCGTCAATCGACGCGTTCGCCGGCCGTCCGACCAGCGATGATGAGGGGATGACGTTGAGGATCGACATCGGCAGCCTGCCGTCCGGGCGAGTACGGTTCGCTGCCTCCCCGCTGGCCGAGCTGACCGCGATGCTGCACGTGCTGGCCGAACCCGGGCATCACCCGCAGCTCGCCGGCTGGGCCGGGGACGTCTGGGCCGGGCTGCGGCCGGAGCTGGCCGAGCGGCTCAGGGAAGCGGAGTTCCTCTGGCGTTCCTCACGAGCCGACTTCCTGGTCCCCGCGCGTCCCCGGCCCACCCTCGCCGACGAGTTGGACGAGGTAGACCGGATCGACGATGAAACCTATGTGACCGCAGCGCTCGTCACCACCTGCGGCAGCAACCGGGTCCACTTCGCCGGGCCGTCGCCGCTCGCCGACGCGACGGCACGCGAGCGGGCCTTGGACCTGGCCCAGGCCCGCGGCGCGCTCCAAGAGGCCTTCGCGGAGCGGCTGCTCGCGGACCCTGCCGCAGTGCGGGCGCGGGTGCGCCACACCCTCGAACAGTGCGCGGAGGCCTTCTTCGACGCCGCCTGGACAGGCGTCGCCGTGCAGCTTGCCACCGATCTGCGGCTGAAGAACGACCTGCTGAAGCGCCAGGGTATCGGGGCGGCACTCGCCTCGGTCTCCAGCGCCGTCACCCTCGCACCCGACGGCGACTGCATCATCGTGGACAAGCTGCAGGACAAGGCGACCTCCGCCCACGGTGCCGGGGTCACCTTCGTCCCCAGCGTCTTCGGCCGCCCGCACCTGGTGGCGGTCCACGCGCCCGGGTGGCATCCGGTGGTGCAGTACCCCGTCGCCGAGCAGAGTCCATCGGAGCCGGTGTCGCTGGAAACGGTCACCCTCCGGTTGGAGGCACTCGCAAATCCGATCCGACTGCGGCTACTGCGCACCCTGGCCCGCGGCCCGCACACGACCGGCGAGCTGGCCGACGCCTGGGAACTTTCACCCCCGGAGGTCTCCCGCCACCTCGCCGTCCTGCGCCGCGCAGGCCTGCTCTCAACCCGGCGGCACGGGCGCTACGTCCACTACACGCTCAACCTGCCCGATCTGACGGCACTGGGGGCCGACCTGCTGGCGGCCGTACTGCGCTGAGTACCAGCGGGCTAGTGCGGGCCGGCGAGACCGATCAGGTTGCCTTCCGGATCGGTGAACTGACCGACGACCATCTTCCCCGGTACGCCGTCAGGCCCGAAGACCCGCTGGCCGCCGAGTGCCTCGGCCTGGTCCAGCGCGGCTCCGACATCATCCACACCGACGTAGAACAGCGCCTTGGGCTGAAGTGTCGCGCCACCACCGACGCCGCCGTTCAGGCCGGCGATGCTCGCGTCCACGAAGCCGTACGAGCCTGCTTCGGAGACCTGTCCGGAGACGGTGTCCCCGAGCTCGTAGGTCCAGCCGAAGAGCTCTCGGTAGTAGGCGTGCAGGCGGGCGGGATCGGTCCCCGTGATCTCGAAGTGCACGACATGATTCGGCATGATGCCCCTTTTCGATTGGCTGTCATCGGGAACGTCGGAGCCCGCTCCGCGCGTTCGACAATCATGTACGTCGATGCGCGGGGAGTCCGAACGTATTACGAGGAGCTGGGTGCGGGCGAGCCGGTCCTGCTGCTGCACGGCGGGGGAGTCACCGCCGACAGCTGGCTGGCGCAGGCTCCGGCACTGGCCGAGCGGTACCGGGTCCTGATCCCGGAGCGTCGCGGTCACGGCCGCAGTCCCGATGTCGACGGTCCTGTGACGATGGAGATCTTCGCGGCGGACACTGTCGCGTTCATCGAGGCGCTCGAGCTCGGCCCAGTGCGTGTGATCGGCTGGAGTGACGGCGGCAAGGTCGGTATGAGCCTTGCGCTCAGTCGGCCGGAGCTGGTCCGCAAACTGGTCCTGATCGGCACCGAGCTCACCCATGCCGGCGGCACCGCCGCCAATCAGGCGCTGCTGCGGCCCGAAGGTCTCGAAGTCCTCAAGGAGACCTTCCGCCAGCAGTACGACCCGCTGTCGCCGGACGGTCCCGGGCACTTCGACGTCGTCTTCGACAAGTGGGCGCGCATGTGGGACACACTCCCCGATGTCGTCCTCACTGATCTGAAAGCCCTGCCGATGCCGGTCCTGCTGATGCAGGGTGACGACGACTGCGTCCGGATCGAGCACACCGCCGAGGTCGCCCGGGCGATCCCGGACGCCCAGGTGGCCGTCGTACCGGGGACCTCGCACGGACTGCCGCTGGAGAAGCCCGGGCTGGTCAACAGTCTGCTGCTCGACTTCCTCGCCGACCCGCAGCCGCCCAAGTTCATGCCGCTGGGCGACCTCAACCCCTGAGCGAAAGCGCTGCAGCAATTGACCCCCTTCTAGGCATTGAATTAGTAACACGCTTGGTTTAACTTACTCGGGACCTGGCCGGTGTGTAGCTCAGAGCACATCGGCGGCATCCGGAAACCTGAGGAGTTCCGATGACGAGAGTGAGCAGGTGGGGCGCCGCCCTGGGGGTTGCCGGGCTGGTGCTCGCCGCCGGCTGTGCGAAGGGCACCACCCCGGCATCGTCCGGTGGCGCCGGTGGCGAGATCGACCAGAACGCCCCGGTGACCATCACGATCGGGGACCGCCCGACCCCCGACAAGCCGAACGACCTGAAGGCGTTCAACCAGAAGATCAAGGACTTCACGGCCAAGAACCCGAACATCACGGTGAAGTCGACCGAGACCAGCTGGCAGGCCCAGACCTTCCAGGCCCAGGTGGCCGGCGGGACGCTGCCGACGGTGATGAACATCAGCTTCACCGAGCCGGCCAACATGATCCCGAACAAGCAGCTCCCGGACATCACCGACGAGCTGAAGCTGGTCGACCTGACCAAGGACCTGAACCCGAACGTCCTGAAGATCGTCCAGGACGCGAACGGCCGGATCTACGGTGTCCCGATCGACGTGTTCTCGGTCGGCATCGCCTACAACCGCGCGCTGTTCACGAAGGCCGGCCTGGACCCGGACAAGCCGCCGACGACCTGGGACGAGGTCCGCCAGTACGCCAAGCAGATCTCCGAGAAGACCGGCAAGGCGGGGTACGCGCAGCTGACCACGAACAACACCGGTGGCTGGATGCTGACCACGATGACGTACAGCATGGGCGGCACGGTCGAGAGCGCGGACGGCAAGAAGAGCACGTTCAACGACGCGCCGACCAAGAAGGCGCTGCAGCTGCTCAAGGACATGCGCTGGACCGACAACTCGATGGGCAGCAGGTTCCTGTACACCCAGGAGGAGGTCCGCCAGGACTTCGCGGCCGGCAAGATCGGCATGGTCCTGCAGGCGCCGGACGCCTACGACATGAGCGTGAAGCAGTTCGGCATGAAGCCCGCCGACTTCGGTGAGGGAGCGCTGCCGCAGGACGGTGGCCCGTACGGCACGCTGACCGGCGGCTCGCTGAAGATGATCAGCCCGAAGGCGACCAAGAACGAGATCGTCGCCGCGCTGAAGTGGATCAAGTTCGACCAGTTCGACAAGTACACGACCGAGTCGGTCGCGGTCCAGGACGCCAAGAACACGATCGCCGACAAGGGTTTCGTCGGCCGTCCCGGCATCAGCCCGCTGAGCCAGGAGACCTACGACCAGTTCAACAAGTGGCGTGAGCCGTATGTGAACGTCCCGGTCAAGCAGTTCCAGGGCTACATCGACTCGACCACGGCGCTGAAGCTGCTGCCGGAGCCGTCGAACAAGGGCCAGGAGGTCTACTCGCTGCTCGACCCGGTGGTCCAGCAGGTGCTCACGAAGAAGGACACGGACATCGACAAACTACTGAGCGATACCGCCTCGAAGATCGACGCACGCCTGGCCCGGTAGCCGATGTTCCAGCTACGTACGCCGAAGCGGAGCCGGAGCAGTGCCAGGTCCGTCGCGACCTGGTACCGCTCCGGCGGGCTCAGCAGCATCTTCTTCGCCCTGCCCCTGGTGCTGATCTTCCTGTACTTCTCCTGGGGCCCGATCGTCCGCGGCCTGGTGCTCAGCTTCCAGAAGAACAACCTGGTCCTGCCCGCCGAGTGGGTCGGGATGTCGAACTTCAGTTACGTGCTGACCGATCCGCAGCTCCCGCAGGCGGCGCTCAACACGCTGTACTTCGCGTTCCTGGCACTCCTCTTCGGCTTCCCGGTGCCGCTGTTCCTGGCCGTGTTCATCAGTGAGCTGCGCAAGACCGGATGGCTCTACAACGTGTTCTCGTACTTGCCGGCCGTGGTCCCGCCGGTGGCCGCGATCCTGTTGTGGACGTTCTTCTACGACCCGAGTGGTGCGGGCGTCTTCAACTCGATCCTCGGCTGGTTCGGGCTCGGGCCGTTCGCCTGGCTGAACTCGCAGACCCTGGCGATGCCGGCCATCGTGCTGGAGGCGACCTGGGCCGGCGCGGGTGCCACGTCGATCATCTACCTGGCGGCGCTGACCGGCGTACGCACGGAGTTGTACGAGGCGGCCGAACTGGACGGCTCGGGGATCTGGAGCCGGGTCTGGCACGTCACGCTGCCGCAGATCCGCGGAATCATCCTGATCATGATGCTGCTGCAGCTCATCGGGACGTTCCAGGTGTTCACCGAGCCGTTCCTGTTCACCGGTGGCGGCCCGAACAACGCCACCATGACGGTCCTGCTGCTGATCTACCGGTACGCGTTCGTCAACGGAGACTTCGGTGCCGCGACCGCGCTCAGCGTGCTGCTCGCCGGGGTGCTGTGTGTGCTGTCGGTCGTCTACCACTTCGTCACTCGCCGCTGGAGTACCACATGAGCTACGAGCGCGGAATCATCTCGACCAAGGATCGGCAGCGCGGCGTGGTCCGCGTCGGCCTGCCGGCGATCCAGGTGCTGATCTTCATCGGTGTCCTGATCGCCGGCGTCGGCCCGCTGCTCTGGCTGCTCAAGTCCGGCGTCTCCACCAGCCAGGACATCCTGAGCGGCCCGATGCAGCTGTGGCCGTCGGGGATCCAGCTGAAGAACATCCCGGACGCCTGGAACCGGGTCCAGATCGGCGCCTACCTGGGCAACACGGCGTTCATCGCGATCGGCTCGATGATCTCGACGCTGTTCGTCTGTACGACGGGAGCCTTCGTACTGAGCATCCTGCGGCCGAAATGGGGACCGATCGTCACCGGAGCCGTCCTGGCGACGTTGTTCCTGCCCGGTGTCATCTCGCTGGTCCCGCTGTACATGACCGTGCTGAAGATGCCGCTGCTCGGGATCAGCCTGCAGAACACGTTCTGGGCGGTCTGGCTGCCGTCGGCGGCCAGCGCGTTCAACGTGCTGGTGATGAAGCGGTACTTCGACTCGATCCCGCGCGAGCTGATCGAGGCCGCCCGGATCGACGGGGCGAGCAACCTGCGGCTGTTCACGGCGCTGATCCTGCCGCTGTCCAAGCCGATCGTCGGCGTCGTCGCACTACTCACGGTCATCGGGTCCTGGAAGGACTACCTCTGGCCGCTGCTCGTCCTGCCCGACCCGCGGCTGCAACCGATCTCGGTCGCCCTGCCACGGGTGCAGAAGACCACGGAGATCTCGCTGCAAATGAGTGCCCTGTTCCTCGCGGTTCTGATACCTGTCGTGTTGTTCTTGTTGTTCCAGAAGCAATTCCTGCGAGGCGTGGGGATGGCAGGGGGTATCAAAGAGTGAGTCCACTCAACGGCCGGCGGGTGCTGGTGACGGGGGCGGCCGGGCGGATCGGCCTGGCGACGGTTGAACACCTGAACGAGCTTGGGGCCCGGGTGACGGCGTTGACCAACGTCGAGCACCCCGATCTCAAGGCCGACCGCATGCTGATCGGGGACACCCGGTCCGAGCCGGACGTCGCCCGGGCGCTCGAGGGCGCCGAGTACGTCGTCCACCTGGCGGCACTCGCTCACCCGTCGGCCGGTACGCCGTACGACGTCTACGCGATCAACGTGGTGTCGACGTTCAACGTGCTCGCCCAGGCCGGGGCGCTCGGCATCGGACGGGCGGTGATCGCGAGCAGCATCAACGCGACCGGGATCCCGTTCAACCCGCACGAGATCAAGCCGGCGTACTTCCCCTGGGACGAGAAGGCGCCGGCCGACGTCGGCGACCCGTACTCGCTGTCCAAGCAGAACGACGAGAACACCGCCAGAATGGCGTGGCGCCGGTGGGGGATCGATGTGGTCGCGTTCCGCTTCCCGCACGTGAACTCGGCCGAGGTGCTGCAGCGTCTGGCCGGCAACGCCCGGGAGACGCCGGCCGCCGGACTGCGGGAGGCCTGGAGCTACCTGGACACGCGGGACGCGGCGTACTCGATCGAGCTCGGGCTGACCGCGCCGGCGTCCGGGGCGCATACGTTCTTCGTCGCCGCGGGCACTACTCTCGCGCCGTACGCGACCGAGGACCTGCTCGACGCGTTCGCGCCGGACGTGCGGCGGTCGCGCCGGTTCATCGGCCGCGAGGTGCCGATCGACCTGACCGCCGTCCGGACCGTGCTCGGCTTCCAGGCCCGGCACGAACTCGACCTACCGACCCTTTCCCTGGAGCTCTGAATGCCCTCGAACTTCGACCAGCCGTGGCCCGTCCGGGACGACGTCCGGATCCGCGAGGTCAAGGCGATCGTGACCGCGCCGCAAGGCATCCCGCTGGTGGTGGTGAAGATCGACACCACCGAACCCGGCCTGTACGGGCTCGGGTGCGCGACGTTCACCCAGCGGTGGAAGGCGGTCCAGACGTTCGTCGACGAGCATCTGGCCCGGCTGCTGGTCGGCCGCTACCCGGGTGACATCGGCGATCTGACCCGCCTCGCCGGGTACTCCGGCTACTGGCGTGGCGGACCGGTGACGAACAACGCGATCTCCGGCATCGACCAGGCTCTGTGGGACATCGCCGGCAAGCGGGCCGGAATGCCGGTCTACGAACTGCTCGGCGGCAAGGTCCGCGCGGCGGCCGACACCTACATCCACGCCAGTGGCAAAACGATCGAGGAGACCCTCGACCACGCGCAGAAGCTGATCGCGCAGGGCTGGCGGCACATCCGTCTGCAGATCTCGACGCCTGGCGGCGGCGGGTACGGCGCTCCGCGGGTGCCGACCCTCTATCCGGACGCGCCGTACCACAACGGCTGGTCCGCGCGGGACTACCTGCGGACGACGCCCGAGCTGTTCGCGGAGGCGCGGCAAGCGCTGCCGGACAACATCGAGCTGCTGCACGACGTGCACTCCCGGCTCACGCCGAAGGAGGCCGTGCTGCTGGCCCGGTCGCTCGAGCCGCATCGGTTGTTCTTCCTGGAAGACGTGCTGGCGCCCGAGCTGTGGGACCGGCTGCCCGAGGTGCGGGCGGCGTCGCCGGTGCCGCTGGCCGTCGGTGAGCTGACGACGTCCTTCGGTGACGCAGTCCGTCTGATCCGTGACGGTGGCGTCGACTTCATCCGGTCGCACGTGTCCGACATCGGCGGTCTCACGCCGGCCCGGAAGCTGGCCGATCTCGCCGAGATCTCCGGCGTCCGGACCGCGTGGCACGGGCCCGGTGACACCTCGCCGATCGGCGCGGCCGCGAACGTCGCCCTCGACGTCAGCTCCGTTGCCTTCGGCATCCAAGAGGGTCACCTCTACAACGAGGAGACCTACGAGGTGTTCCCCGGCGCGCTGCGGATCGAGGACGGCTGGCTGCGGCCGAACGAGGCTCCCGGCTGGGGGATCGACCTCGACCTGGAGGCGGCGGCCCGTTATCCCGCGCAACTGTCCGGACACGACGAGTGGGCGGCCGGCGTACGACGCATCGACGGAGCGCTCGAAGCACCGTGATCGAGCACCTTCGGCAGTACGATCGCGGCTAATCGGGAAGAGGCGGGGAGGTGGCGATGGACGACTCGGGTGAGGAATCGGAGCTGCGGCGCTCGGGCGCGAACCAGTACGACCTGGGGTCGTTCAACGAGGCGGTGATCATCGAGACGATCCGGCTGGCCGGGATCATCAGCCGGACCGAGATCTCCCGCCGGACCGGTCTCACCCAGCAGTCGGTGTCGCGGATCCTGCGCATCCTCCTGCAGCAGGGGCTGCTCGTCGAGGAAGCGCAGGAGCGCGCCGAACGCCTCGGCAAGCCGCGCACCCCGGTGCGGCTGCGCTCGAACGCGGCCCACGCGGTCGGCATCCACATCGACCCCGAACTGCTGACCGTCGCGGTGGTCGACCTCGACGGCACGATCGTGCGCCGGGAGACCGTGGACCTGGCCGACGATCTGGAGGCGACCAAACTGGTCGACCTGGCCGCCGCGACCGTGACCGCGGCGCTCAGCATCAGCCAGATCGACCTCGCCTCGATGCTCGGCGTCGGCGTCGCCGTACCGGGGCCGATCGACGCGGACGGCTCGCTGCTCGCGCTCCCACTGCAGCCGGCCTGGCGTGGTCTGAAGATCCGCCAGTTGCTGCAGCAGAAGCTCAACCATCCGGTCCTGGTCGAGAAGGACGGCACGGCGGCCGCGATCGGCGAGCGCTGGATCGGCCGCTCGGCCCGCTCCCGCGACTTCGCCTACCTCTACCTCGGGACCGGTGTGGGCAGCGGCCTGATCCTGAACGGCTCCGTCTACCGCGGCGGTACGGCGAACGCCGGCGAGTTCGGCCAGATCGCAGCGCTGCGGATGGGGGAGTGGACTCCCGAGGACGGTCCGCGGATGGTGCCCGAGTGTAACCCGACCGCCTCGCTGCCCGTGATCGCCGCTGACTTGGGGTACGTCGAGACCGACCCGAGCGCGACCGACGAGGCGAAGCGGTACAAGGCCGTCTGCAAGGCGGCCTCGGACGGGGACGAGGCCGCCGTCAAGGCGGTCACCCAGGTCGCACGTGTCATCGGACAGGGCGCGGTCGGCCTGGTCGACCTGCTCGACATCGACCTCGTCGTACTGGGCGGACCCGCGTTCGGGAAGGAGATCTCGGAGATCTTCCTGACCGAGATCGGCCGCGCGGTGAACGCGCATCCGGTCGCCCGGGAGACCCGGCCGGTCGTGGTCGAGGAGTCGATGCTGCAGACCGACGCGGCCGCGGTCGGCGCCGCGTCGACGATCTTCCACGACGCCTTCACGCCCCGGGTCAGCGGATCCTCCCAAGCACGTAGGCTGCCCAAGTGATCGAATCCCGCCCGCTGACGACCGACGTTCAGCTCCGCATCGCCACCCTCGACGACGCCGCCGCGCTGGCCGACGAACAGATCCGCAGCAGACAACACCTCCGGCCCTGGGAGCCCGAACGGGCGGAGAAGTGGTTCACTCCGGCCGGACAGGCGGAGCGGTTGACCTACCAGCTCGAGCGGTACAAGAACGGGCAGATCGTGCCGTGGGTGCTCGCCGCCGGCGACCGGCTCGTCGGCCAGATCACCCTGAGCGACCTGGTGCCCGGGCCGTTCCGCAGCGCGAGCCTCGGCTATTGGCTCGCCGTCGACGTGCTCGGCCGGGGTCTGGCGACCCGCGCGGTCGACGCCGTCGCCGAGATCGCCGACTCCGAGCTCAAACTGCACCGCATCGAGGCGAGCACGCTGACCGGCAACACCGCGTCACAGCGCGTCCTTGCGCGCACGGGTTTCCGGCAGATCGGCACGGCGCCGACGTATCTGCACATCGACGGGTACTGGCAGGACTGCAACCTCTACCAGCGCATCCTCAACGACCGCGGGCCCGGCGCCTGACCGG
>NZ_JBSXMZ010000004.1:445316-499376 GCF_054073265.1 Kribbella sp. CWNU-51 | reverse complement strand
CTGACCGGCGCCGGGCGCGTCCCGGTCCTCAGTTCGGTGGCAGCCGGATCCCGCGGGACACGTCCACGTCGTCGTACCGGCCTTCGAGTACATCGACGAACTTGACGGGGCGTTGCAGGGTCGACGCGATGTAGACCGCCCGGACCGTGGCCAGGGCGTCGATCGCGTCCTGGACGGTGATCGCCGGCTGCTGACCGTCGGCGATCGCTGACAGGATCTCGTCGTACTGCGCCTTGTGGCCGCCGGGCGGACCGACGTCGATCGGGGCGTCGTTCTTCGCACCGTCGACGTTCAGGCGGCTGAGCAGATCGTCCTCCACCTCGGCGCCGCCCTCGGTGCCGTGCACCGACACCCGCGTCCGGCCACCCGGGAAGGCCGCGGTCGTCGCGTGCAGGGTGCCGACGGCACCGGACTCGAAGGTGATCGTCGCGACCACGGTGTCCTCGACCTCGATCGCGTGATGCGCCGCCCGCAGTGCCTGGGCCTGGATGTTCACCGGTCGGCCCATGAACCACAGCATCAGGTCGACGGTGTGCACACCCTGGTTCATCAGCGCGCCGCCGCCGTCCAGTTCCCAGGTGCCGCGCCAGCCGGCGGAGGCGTAGTACTCGTCGCTGCGCCACCAGGCAACCGTCGCGACCGAGGACGTGAGCTTGCCGAACCGGCCGGCGTCGATCGCCTGCTTGATCGCCGCGCTGCCCGCGTCGAACCGGTGCTGGCTGATCACGGAGGAGAGAACACCCTGGTTCCCCGCCCGGGTGGCCGCCGCGCCGAGGCGACGGGCCCGGGTCAGATCGACGTCGATCGGCTTCTCGATGACGACGTGCTTCTTCTCGTTCAGCGCCTGCTCGGCCAGCTCGGCGTGCGTGCCGCTCGGGGTGCAGATCGCGACCAGCGTGACGTCCGATCCACTCAGCGCCGCGGTCAGGTCGTCGTACAGCTTCGGTTCCGGCCGGCCCGCCTCCTTCAGCCGGGCCGCCAGCGCCTCCCGGGCGCCGGCGTCGACGTCGACGAGCGCGGTCACGGTCACGTCCGGCCGGGCGGCCAGGGTGTCCGCGTGGGTGCGGCCGATGATGCCGCAGCCCACGATCGCGACCTGCTGCTGGTGTGTGTCAGCCATCTCGCTCCTACTTCGCCTGGAAGTTCGCGGTCAGAACCTGGTCGGTGCTGACGGTAAAGGTGTACGACGGCTGGGTCGAGACCACCGTCCCGTTGACGGTCCAGTTCTGGAAAACGCTATCCGATGGTGGCGTCGCCGTCACGGTGACCTGCGCGCCGACTTCGTAGGTTCCGGGTTCGGATTCGTTGCCGCTGATCTTCGCGGTGCCAGCTCCAGTGGTCTGGACCGTGATGCCGCGCTGGACGACATTGATCACCATCACGTTGTGGAGCGTGGCTGGGCCGCTGAGGGTGGCGCCGTTGTACCGGGCGAGGTTGGTCGCCTCGACGTCGCCGTTGACCACCTTCACCGTATGACCGTCGGTGCCGAGGTTGTCCGTGCCCAGGTTGAACGCGTCCACCTGACCGGAGTTCACCACGAGCCCGTCGTGGAAGCCGTACGCGAAGACGTTGAGCAAGGTGAGTCCGCGAGCGCCGTCGACGGTGACGATCTTGGCGGTCTTGCGCATGTACTTGTCGATGACGAGCTCGAAGATGCTGCCCTCGTTCATCCAGTACGGCTGCTGATAGCCGACCCGGGTGACCGCGTTGCCGTTCGACAGCACGCCCTCGATCCGGCCGTTCTTGCCCGGGCCGATCGCGATCGCGTGGTCGAAGAACGCGCCGGCGATCTTGCGGACCACGACGTCGTCACCGCTGAGGTCGATCCCGTTCCACGCGTTCGGGAAGCCGGCGTTGATGACGTAATTCCCGCCGGCGTGCCCGCGGACGGCGTACGGGTACGGTACGACGCCGTCCGCCGAGCCGGGGTTGTTCTCGGGGTAGAACACCCGCAGCCCACGGACGCCCGCACGGTTCTGCAGGGTGATCAGCGCTGTCTCGGTGTTCTTCTCGAAAGCCTGCAGAACGGTCCCACCACTTGCGCCGCCCTGATCCCGGTTCGGCACCGCGGACGCGCCGCGCAGCTCGACCTTCGCGGGGACGGTGAGATGCGTGCCGATCCGGTACCACCCGGCGGGCAGGTAGACGATGCCACCGCCGCTGCGCCCCGCCTTGTCCAGCACCTTCTGTACGGCGCTGGTCGCGTCGGCGGCCGGGAGATACCCGACCCCGTGCGCGGCGTCGACGACGTACAGCGACTGCTTCGGCTTCGGCAGCGGCTTCGTCTGGTACGTCGGTGCCGTGCCGGACATCCGGTGCACGATCCCGTCGACGGCGCCGGTCAGTGAGGTGCCGGTGACCTTGACGTAGCCGCGCGAGTTGTTCTGGATCGCGTGGTCGCTGCCCTCGATCCGGCCGGCTGCGAGCGTCATACCCCACCGGTCGTCCATCACGTCGACGAGTAGGCCGGTCCCGGTCCGCCGGATGTCGGGCTCCAGGAAGCTGCCGGTGAACTGCGCCCGCTGGCCGGCGACGACATGGATCCCGACCGCGTAGTCGGCCAGTGAGATGCGGTGGAACTGGTCCCACTCGAGGTCGCCGAGCACCAGGCCGGTGCCGTGCGCGCGGGTCCACGCGTCCAGCGCCGTACGGGCCGGTGGGTGGTAGGTGGCCGGGGCGGACGCCCAGTAGGAGTTGCTGAAGGCAACGTTCTCCCAGGTGCCGACGTCGGCGCCGTTGTAGGCACGGGCACCCTCGAACAGCGCCGTACCGCTGATGTTGCGGATCGTGGTCGACTCGTGCACCTGGCCGGAGCTGGGGGCGTTGCCTTGGTCGTTCGGCATCGTGCTGACGCCGATGCCGCGGTACGAGTTGAGCATGGTGACGTCGGAGACGGTCGCCATCATGTAGTTCTCGTTGCCGATCCAGGCGCCGCCGGGGATCTCGAACGTGTAGTTGTACGGGACCGGGTCGGTCGCGTTCTGGTTCGGGTAGTACGTCGTGACGCCGAGGACGCCGGCGCTGCCGCCGATCCGGAACAGGCTCGGTCCGTCGTCACCTGACGGCAGGTCGGCGATGACCACGGTGCCGTATTCGGGCGCCTGGCCGTGATCACCGCGGAGGGTGCAGAACGCGTGCACCTCGATCGTGTCGGTCACCTTGTACTTGCCGGCCGGCAGCCAGATCGTGCCGCCGCCCGCCTCCTGGCAGGCGTAGATCGCCTGCTGGATCGCCTTCGTGGAATCACGCCGGCCGGTGCGGTCGGCGCCGTACTGCGTGGCGTCGAAGTCGGCGACGACACCGTCCTCGGTCGGGTTGCTCGTGTCGACCAGGCGCGGCGTCGGTGTCACGACCGGGGACTGGCGGAGCTCGAGTTCCTTGACGACGAAGGAGTCGGCGCCGGTCATCGTGACCCGGACGTACCGTGCGGAGGTGGTCGCGAATCGCGTCTTGCTGACCTGATTGCCGCCCGGTGAGCCGATCCGGCCGACGCTGGTGAACTTGGTGCCGTCGTTCGAGACCTGGACGGTGTAGTCGGGGGAGTAGGCCTCGGCCCATTGGACGCGAACGTCGTTGACCGGTCGCGGCTTGCCGAGGTCGAGCTGTAGCCACGAGTCGCCCGGGCCGCTGGTCCAGGCGGTGTTGTGGTTGCCGTCGTTGACGTTGGTGACCCCGGTGCCGCTGCTGGCGGTCGCCGTACCGGATCCGGCGAAGTTGGTGTCGACCGCCGACGCGGTGAACGCGTCCAGCTTCGCCTGCAAGGTCTGCAGCGCCGCCTTGACCTGTACGTCGGTCACGCCTGGCGTGGCCGCGACAGCGCGGGCGTCGTCGATCGCGGCGCGGAAGGTGGCGCGGGAGCCGGCCGGGTACTGGCCGTCGCGGGTCCCTTCGCGGGCGGCCTTCTCGGTACGCGCGGCCTGGTCGATCAGGTCGAGCAGGCCCTCGGTGACGTTGAGCGTGGTCGCGACCTTGGCGACACGGACGGCGGCGACCTTGAGGTCGACCGAGCCGTCGCCGTTGTGGATGCGGAAGTCGCCGCCGTTGGAGCGGTTCGTCATCACCGCGTCGGGCAACGCGAAGGTGTACGTCTTCCACGTCTTGGTGTCGCCGTAGCGAACGACTTCGGAGTTCTTGAACTTCTCCGGGATCGTCTCGCCCGGGGAGTCGTAGTGCAGGCCGAACTGGCCGTTGCCCTCATCGAAGTAGTCGATGCTGATCAGCACCAGGCTGCGGTTGTCGTAGAGGTAGGTGTCGGCGACGTTCATGTAGAAGAAGTTCGTGCCCGGTGCCGGAGCGGTGTGATCGGTCTGCCAGTACGGGCGGCCGTCCTGCACTCCGGTGACGAGATGTGCCGCGTCGTCCCCGGCGCGCGGACTGATGCCGCTCTGGATCGGTGACGCACCGAGCTGCACCGAGGCGCCCGCCGTACTGATCCGGAGGCCGGCGATGGTGATGTCGGCGGTCCCGAAGAGCCTCAGATCGGCGTCGCCCAACCGGTTGGTGAACCCGATGTCGGTGAGCTCGAAGACGCCGGTCTTCCACTGGCCGCTGTTGGCCAGCTGGACGTCCGTCGTGTCCGCCTGCGGATTCGTCTTGGCGTCGTACTGCAGCTCGAGCGTGCCGGTGCCGACGTCGAGATAGGTCACCGTCACCAGGACGTCGTCGGTGCCGATCTCGTCGACGTAGTTACGGTCGACGTCGAACTCGAGGTAGCCGGTGTTCGCGGCCTGGTTGGTCTGCCAGTAGGTCCGGCCTTGTTCGGTGCCGGTCCGGAGCCCGGCGGGATCGTCGCCGGCCGCGGGCTTCACCCCGAGCGTGGTCGGCGTCGGTGCGAGGTCGGTGCCGACCCCGCTCGGGTACATCGTGGCGGCGTGGGCCGTTGGTACGGCGATCACGCTCGAAAGAAGGAGAGCGGGGAGAACCCGCGCGAGCAGGCGTCTGGACATGCTGAAAACCTCCAGGTGGCGGGCCGGAGTACATGCGACAGCAGGTGCGCGGATAAGTTAAACCAAGCGTGTTACTTATTCAAGAGCCCGGCCTCCCGGGTAGCAGAACGGCCGGAACGGCCGCGATCACGGTGAACGCGATCGCCCAGGCGAAGCTGTGCGCGTAGGCGGTCCGCGCGGTGTGGCCGGTCAGCTGGTTCTGCAGGACCACGGCAGGGTGGCTGCGCCGAACGCACCGCCGAGCTGCTGCATGATCCGGGTCGTGCTGCTGGCGTCCGGGATCTGCCGCGGCTCGAGCTCCCGGAAGGCGCCGACCATCACGGCCAGGTTGACCGCGCTCAGTCCCGCACCACGCACGACGAGAGCGATCGCGAGCAGGACGTACGTCGTACCCGCGAAGGCGAACGGGATGGTGCCGATCGTGGTGAGTGCGATGCCCACGAGGATCACTGGGCGCGCGCCGAGCCGATCGGTGATGCCGCCGGCGACGCGGGCGAGCAGGCTGCCGATGCCTTGCGGGACGAGGAGAAGACCGGCGGCGGTCACGGTCTCGCCACGGGCCTGCTGGTAGAAGAGCGGGAGCAGCAACATCGCGCCGTACAGACCGAAGCCGGTGAGGAAGAGCAGGACGGTCGATGCGGCGAACGATCTCGTGTGGAAGAGCGTGAGGTCGATCAAGGGTTCGGCGGTCCTTCTGAGAACGAAGGCGAGCAGGAGGATCAGGCCGACGCCGATCGGGAGCAGGACGGCGACGTGGCCGAAGGCGCCGTACGCGCCGACCTGGGTGAGCCGTAGATGATGCCGGCCAGAGCGGGTGAGATCAGGAGCAGGCCGGGGACGTCCAGGGCCGCGCGCGTCGGCTCCGGATCGGGCTTGAGCGTGCGGATGGCGAGGACGATCGCCAGGATGCAGATCGGGGCGTTGACGTAGAAGATCCACCGCCAGCTGAGGTGGCCCACCAGCAGGCCGCCGATCACCGGGCCGAGAATCGGGCCGATCAGCGCGGGCAGCGTGACGACGGCCATCAGCCGGCCGATGCGATCGCGACCGGCCGCGCGCAGCAGCAGGGTCTGCAGGATCGGCAGCATGAGTCCGCCCCCGAGACCCTGAATCACCCGGAAGGCGATCAGCGAGCCGATGTTCCAGGCGACTCCGCACAGCATCGATCCAAAAAGAAAACACAGTATCGCGATGATCCACATCCGCTTGGCGCCGAACCGGTTCGCCGACCAGCCGGTGATCGGGATCGCGATCGCCAGGGCGAGCAAGTACGCCGTACTCACAGTGGACCGTGGACACCGGCGCGGCCAGGTCGGCGCCGAGGGTGTGGATCGCGACGGTGACGATCGTGCTGTCGAGCAGCGGAGCCAGCGCGCCGAGGACCAGCACGGCGGCAAGCTTGAGAACGTCCCGATCCAGGCGGTCAGGGGTGGTTGTGGTCATCCGAGCGGCTCCTTAGAGACGTTGCGTCTCTTACGCACTGCAGCGTAGGCTCGGATCGTTAAGAGACGCAAGGTCTCTTCGTGGAGGAGTCGATCGATGGAGCAGACGCAGCGCCGGCGGGGTGCCGAGCTGGAGGCCGTGCTGCTCGACGCCGCCTGGGACGAGTTGCTGGAGTCCGGGTACGCACGGCTGACGATGGAGGCGGTCGCCGCACGGGCCCATACGGGCAAGCAGGTGCTGTATCGGCGGTGGAGAAACCGGGCGGAGCTGGTCGTCGCGGCGATGCGGCACCGGACCGGCTCGATCGTCGAGGACATCCCGGACACGGGGAGCCTGCGCGATGACGTCCTCGCCGTACTGCAGCGGATGGCCGACCGGTTCGCGTCGGTCGGGCCCGACATCGTCCACGGTCTGCTGGCCGAGGCGCCGGATCTGGATCCGGAGATCTACAGCCGGATGTCGGGCGTGATGGCGACCATCGTCCAGCGGGCGGCGGCCCGCGGTGAGATCCCGACGGGGGATGTTCCCGCCCGGGTCGTCACCGCACCCACCAACTTGTTGCGCCACGAGATGCTGTTCACCCGCGAGCCCGTCGCCGCCTCGACGCTCACCTCACTCGTCGACGACGTCTTCCTGCCGTTGGTCCGGACTACTTGAACGCGGGGAGATTGCGGGTGACCCAATCCGTGAAAGTCCGCGCGGGTCGGCCGAGCACCTTCTCCACGTCGGGGCTCACTCCTTGCTCGGCCGCGGTCGGCGTACCGAGTGCGCCGAGGGTGGCCTCGACGACCGGCTCGGGCATGTAGGCCAGCATGCGACTGCGTGCCTCGTCGCGGCTGAGCTCGACAAACTGCACCGGCTCACCGACGGCCTGGCCGATCGCCTCGGCCTGCTGTCGCGGCGAGATCGCCACCGGTCCAGTCAGTGTGTAGATGTTGCCGGCGTGACTCTGGTCGCGGAGCGCAGCGGCAGCGACCTCGGCGATGTCGTCAGGATCGACGGCCGGCAGGGCGACGTCGGCGAACGGGGCCGCCATCAGCCGCTGGGTGCGGATGGACTCGGCCCACTGGAAGGCGTTGCTGGCGAAGTTGCCAGGGCGCAGCATCGTCCAGCCGAGGCCGGACTGCGTGACCGCGTCCTCGAGGTCCGACGGGTGCCGCTTGGTGCCGACGCCTTGCGAAGACAGCAGGACGACGCGCTCGACGCCGGAGGCTTCGACGACCTTCATGACGTCGTTCATGTTGCCGTTGGCCAGGAACTCGGCGGCCGTCAGCAGGAAGACCGCCTTCGCTCCGTCGAGTGCCGGCACGAGAGTCTCCGGCTGCGAAAGGTCGGCCTGCAGGCGCCGTACGCCGTTCGGCATGGCGTTCGGTACGCCGTTCGGTATGTCGTTCGGTACGTCGGAGATCCGGCGGGACACTGCGGTGACCTGCTCGCCTGCGGCGGCCAGGGACTGGATGAGCGGGCGGCCGACGTTTCCGGTTGCTCCGGTGACCACGATCATGTTCTCTCCTCGTTCGGTTGATCTGACGAGGACGCTACTTGCCGTGGGATAGTAGGTACCTAGAGGAAAGTATTGGCCAGGAGGCGGGCTTGTGAGCGAGAGCACAGCGGTGGATCCGGTGCAGGCCTGTCCGATCGCGCCGGTGGTGGATCTGGTGTTCAGCCGGTGGACGACGCCGATCCTGTGGACATTGAACGAGTACGGCCGGCAGCGGTTCGTGGAGCTGCAGCGCCGGATCGGCGTGATCACGCCGAAGGTCCTGACGCAGCGGCTCCGGCAACTGGAGCGAGACGGACTGATCCTCCGCACGTACCACGCGGAGGTCCCGCCGCGCGTCGAGTACGAACTCAGCGACCTCGGCCGCAGCCTGGCCCCGCTGTTCCATTCACTCGCCGACTGGTCCCCCAACCTGACCAAGGTCGAGCAGGCCCGCAACCACTTCGACACCCACGAACCAGCCCACCGCCGCCCCTGACCGCCGCCCGGTCTCGGCCGCCCAGAAGATTCGAGGGGATATCCGGCGGTCGGTTCCGTGGGTGTTGCAGGTGCCCGTCGACCGGATCGCCAGGCCATCACAACGAGCGAGGACGAAGGTCTCCCACGGACAATCGCAGCGTCTCGGCGATTGCGATGGCCTGGAAGTCCGCCATACCCCGCCCCGCCGCGCCGCGGTGGCGGGCTTGGCGATTGCGATGGCTTGGGAGTCCGCCGCACCCGCCGCACCCGCCGCGCCGCGGTGGCGGGTTTGGCGATGTCGGGCCGTTGACCGGACCAGCCCCACTCACCAAGCAGCGCGATGCGGGAGACGCCCCGCTCGGCCGCGAGCACTCGGCACCTGACCGACCGGGTTAGTGAGTGCCCCACGTCCACGCAGGTCCAGACCCACGGGCCGGCCGGCTCAGGGTGGGGAGGATCTGCCCACCCGATCCGGGACGACATCCTCCCCACTCCCGGCGGCAGCCGACAGAACACGGCCGACTGCCCGGACGCGAAGGAGGCGAACGAACCACCCACGGAAACGACAGAAGAGCCGGATATCCAGCTCTCTCGTCGGCCCGACGTCCTGATGTCGTCCCCTGTCGTCCTGTCGTGTCGCCGGACCCGCCCGTCTTTGAGCACCGATCAACCACCGACCCACCGTTGGAATGGTCGACCGGTGCACAAAGTCGGGCGAAACGACAACCGGCTCTCCAGCCGGCGGCGGACGGCGCTGTGCGGATCTCGTGCACAAAGTGACTGACCAAGCCAGCCGGGTGGCGAGGAGGCGACGACCAGCTGACGGGGCTGGCGCAATGGTGTCGGCTGGGATGGGTTGCACCCCGGAGGGCCCACGGAAACGACAGGACAGCCGGCTACCCCTGGGACGCTCGCAGGATGGTCGGCGTGTCCGCGGGTCCGGGGTCCGTGGAGCGGCCGGGTCCGTGGAGTGGCCGGTCTGTGGAATGGCGCGGTCCGTGGAGTGGCCGAGTCCGTGGAGTGGTCGGGTCCGTGGACGTCTCGGTCGCCGGGGATGGGGCGGTTCAGGCTTCCGCATTCCGTTTGCGGTCACGCGACTCCGACCAGGTGGCGGGTGGGGGAGGGGAGTTGGTCGAGGAGGGTGAAGAAGTGGGTGGCGGCGTCGGGGAGGCGGAGCAGGCCGGCTTCGTGGTGCTGCCAGCCGAAGAGGAGTTCGCCGTCGATGGTGCGTTCGTCGAGGGGTACGGCGTACCGGCTCAAGGCGACGCGGGTGGGGCCGGTCTGGGGATGGTGGTCACCGCAGCCGCACTCGGCCGCGATGGTGATGGCGGTCAGCGCGTCGGGGGAGTAGCGGCGCAGGCGGAGCGTGGTGCCGCGGGCGGTGAACCGGGCAATTGTTGCGTCGGGCAACTGAATGAGCAGCTCGACCGGGACGGCATGCGAGCCGGAGAGCAGTCGGAGACCACGAGACGCGAGCAGATCGGCGAAGGCCGGGAGATTCATGCGAAGTTCCTGTGAGTGCTGTGTCGGCGGGCGGGCCACGGAAAGGGGCAGGGCCTCGTGCGCCGGAGACGGCGCGCGTCAGCGACAACAGCAACAACACAGCAGGATCTGCATGCCGAAGATCATGACAGACCTCCGCACGCGTGCCAAACACCGTCCGCCATCTGGGACAACTGTCCGTGATGTGTCAGCAAGCGGGTGGTGGGAGAGTCAGTCGGCTTTCTTGCCGAACATGATTTCGTCCCAGCTCGGGACGCTGGCGCGCTTGGAACCTCGGCGGGCCGGCTTCTTCTTGGGCTCGGTGGGAGCTTCTTCCTGGGTGCCCGGGTCGGCGGATGCGGCCGGCGCCTCGGCAGCGGACGGCTCTGCGGCTGGGTCCAGGGTCGGCTGCGCCGGCTCGGCCGGCGAGGTCGACCGACGGTCGGCGGGGGCAGAACGTCCGGCCGAAGCCGGGCGGTCGGTTGAAGCCACGCCCCGGTGGTCGATCGGAGCCGCATCCTCGAGGTCGGCCGGAGCCGATGGCTCGGTGGTGCGCGCGCGAGGGTCCGAGGTGCGGGACTCCGGTGCTTGGCGGTCGGCGGGGCCGCGGGACTCGGGGGCCTGCCGGACCGGCGCCGGGCCGCGGTCGGGGGTGGCTCGGCGTTCGGTGAAAGGGTTGTCGGGCGCGGCGCGCTCCTCCGGAGGTGCGAACGACGCGGTCTCGGCCGGGGGTTGCGTCGAACGCTCGACGGCGCGCACCGACGGCCGCAGCGCCGGCGGCTGATCGATCGGTACGTCGATCAGGGTCGGCTCGTCGTCCGGGTCCGGGACCGAGTGGACCCGGCGCGGACCACGCTCCTGCTCGCGCGTCTGCTCGCGGGGAACCGGGTGGTTCCGGCGGGGGAGGCTGACGGTGTCCTCGAAGCCGGCCTCGTAGCTGTCGGCACCGTGATCGGGAGCAACGGACAGGTCGATGTCGGCGACCGCGGTCAGCCGGCGCTCGCCCGGCTGATGGGTGGGCTGGACCGGCGGTGCCAGCACCTGGGCCTGCTCGCCGACCAGCCAGCGGGCCTCGTCGTCGTCGGGGACCGCGTACCGACCGGGAGCGTCGTACGCGAACATGGCGATCTTCTCGTCCTTCTGCTCCGCCTCGTCGTCGGCCTCGACGAAGTAGGAGACCCGGACCGCCCAGCGGCCGTCCTCGCGGCGCCACGCGTCCCACTCGGCCGACGCCGGGTCGACCTGGCGGGTGCGCAACCGCTCGGTCACCCAGGCGCCGAGGTTGCGGGTCGGGGTTTCGGCGCCGGCACGACGGCGGACGGAGGCACGCTGCGCGAGGCTGGCGATGTGGTCCCGCTCGGCCAGCACCGGGCCGGCGAACGCCATCACGCGTTCCATCGGCATCTGGGCGACGGCTGCAACCGCCTCGGGACTTTCGCCGGCGCGGATACGAGCCTGGATGTCTCGTGGGCGCAGCGCGCTCTCCATTTGAATCTCCAGCTGGCCGAGTCGGGCACGGTCGCCGCGGAGGGCCGCACGCAACCGGTCGTCGACCGGGATGGCGAACTCCTCACCCGTCTCTGCCATCGCCAGGATGACTTGCTTGCCATCCTGGCTCAGACCGACGAGCCTCGCCTCGCGCATTGCCTTTGTTCTCCTGTGCGGTTCTTGACAGTCTCTCCCGGGACGCACGGCCTGACCAAGACCGGCGCGCCGTGCCGCCCGGTCATTGTGGAGGTTACGTCACGAAATCACATCTTGCCTGGTCATCAGGGTCCTCCTGATCACACCAGTCACAGTAGTCACAACACGGTGTGACCGCGACTCACATGTCAGCTGCCGAACGCCGAACGCACCGCAAGAGCACGCTTCAGGTCGTCGACACTGTCGCCGATCGACCGCCGGATTCCGGCCGCGACCGATTCGTCGGCGACCAGGTCGGCGGCCCGGTCGACGACCCGCTGCTCGACGGCGTACCGGGGGAACGCGAGCTTCGCGCTCTGCGCCACCACCCAGCCGGACCGCAGCTTCTCGGTGCCCGCGATCTCGGCGAAGTACCGGTCCACGTACGGCGCGGTGAGCTCGACCTGCGTGGGATGCCAGAACCCTTCACACGCGGCGTAAAGCTCGTAGTTCGCGATGTCGGCGTCGGTCATGATCTGCGTCCACGCCCGCTCCTTGGCCTCCACCGTCGGCAGCGAGGCCCGGCAGCGGACCGCGTGGACGACGCCCTCCGACGAGGTGTCCCGCTCCAGCTCGGCGTCGATCTCCGCGTCCCCGATCGCACCGAGCCGCGCCAGCCGCCCGGTCACCAGCCAGCGCAGGTCCGCATCCATCGCGAGCCCTTCGGGTACGCCGTCATCCGCAAGCCAGCCCTTGAGCAGCTCGACGTCGTCGCTGAAGCGCGCCACCCCACGGGCCGCCGCGAGCTGCAGGCTCGAACCGGCCGGCGCGGTCTCGAGGCGGGCGGCGATCGCATCGGCCAGCCGGCCGCGATACGGCTCGTACGGCAGGTAGACACCGAGCAGGTGCGTGTTGGCCCAGTTGAGCATCGTGCCGACCGCGATGTCGCTGGTCTCGGTCGGCAGCAACCCGAGCACGACCTCGAACCCGAGCCTCGGATCGAGCTCGGCGTCGGCGACGGAGTCCCGCAGGCTGTTCAGGACGACGGCCCGCGTCACGCCGTCCTCGATCTTCGGCAGCACCGACGGCAGGTTCGCCAGGCTCTCGGCGTCGAGCCGGATCTTGGCCCAGGTGTCGTCACCGGCGTCCGGGATCACGACCGCGAGCGACGGATCGAGGGCGACCTCAACCTCGTCCGCGTCCAGCAGTACGTCGACCGTCGTGCCGCGACCGTCCGCGTCGTACCCGCCGACTGTCAGCTTGTGCGGCCGGGACGCCGGGTAGGCCGTGGGCACGGTGCGGTGCAGCTTGATGCCGGTCGCCGTCCGGGAGGCGCTGATGGTGTCCACGCCCGGGGTGCGCAGCCAGTTCTGTGCCCAGGTCTCGAGGTCGACGGCGCCGGCTTCGGTCCACTTGGTGACCAGGTCGGCGAAGGTCGCGTTGCCGAACTCGTTGGCGCGGATGTGGGCGTTGACGCCGGCCAGGAAGACGTCGTCACCGAGGTAGGCGGCGAGCTGCTTGAGGACAGCCGCGCCCTTGGCGTAAGAGATGCCGTCGAAGTCGTCGAGGGAGGACGCTGCGTCCTTGACCGCGTCGGCGGCGACCGGGTGAGTGGAGGACCGCTGGTCGGCCTGCAGGCCCCACCACTTGCGGATGAACGCGAAGTCGATCCAGTTGTCCTGGTAGTTCGTCGCGGCCGTCGAGACCCGGTGGGCCATGTACTCCGCGAAGGACTCGTTCAGCCAGAGGTCGTTCCACCACCTCATCGTCACCGTGTCGCCGAACCACTGGTGCGCCATCTCGTGGACGATCGTGCGGGCCCGGTTGCCGCGCTCGGCGTCGGTCGCCGCGGACCGGAACACCATCGAGTCGCGGAAGGTCACGCAGCCCGGGTTCTCCATCGCGCCGGCGTTGAACTCGGGCACGAACGCCTGGTGGTACTCACCGAACGGGTACCGGTAACCGAACATCCGGTGGTACTCGTCGAAGGACTGCTTGGTGACCGTGAACATGTCCTCGGCCTCACGGTCGAGCGCGTCCTTCAGCGACTGCCGTGACACCACGCTGAGCGGGATGCCGTCGTGGGAGTCGGTGAGCTGGTAGTACGGCCCGGCCACCACGGTGACGAAGTACGTCGACAGCGGCAGCGTCTCGGCGAGCTCCCAGCGGCCGGGGGAGACCTGGGTGGCGGCGCCGTTGCCGAGCACCAGCCACTCCGGCGGCGCGGTGACCTTCATCCGGTACGGCGCCTTGAGGTCGGGCTGGTCGAAGCACGCGAAGATCCGCGGCGCGGCGTCGAGGAACGCCATCGCGTAGGTGTAGACGAGACCGTCGGCGGCGTCGACCGCGCGGTGCAGTCCCTCGCCGTCGTGCGAGTAAAGCATCGACGCGACCACGACCAGCTCGTTCTCCGGCTGCAGGTCGGTCAGCTCGAGTCGTCCGTCGTTCAGGCCGGCCACGTCGACCGCCGTACCGTTCAGCGTGACCGAGGTCAGCTCGTCCGGTTTGACGTCGAGCCAGGTCGTCGGACTCGAGGCCTTGAACCTGATCGTGGTGGTGGATCCGAACGTTCGCTCGCCCCGGGTGAGGTCGAGGTCGACGTCGTACGACTGGACGGAAAGCGCGGCTGCCCGGGTACGGGCGCCGTCGACTGTGAGACTCGGCATGCTGGCAACTCTATGCGGTGATTAGGGTGAGTCATGAACGAGCGAAGCGAGTTCATCATTCAGCACAGCAGTGAAGGCGCTCAGCCGCGCCTGGAGCGAAGCGGAGGGCGTGGATGAGTGAGATGGAGTACCGGCAGCTGGGCGACTCGGGCCTCACCGTGAGTACGGTCGGGCTGGGGTGCAACAACTTCGGGCGGCGGCTGGACGCGGCCCAGACCGACGCGGTGGTGAACGCCGCGGTCGATGCGGGGATCACGCTGTTCGACACCGCGGACGTCTATCACGGCGAGCACGGGTTCAGCGAGGAACTGCTCGGCAAGGCGCTCGGCGACCGCCGCGACGAGGTCGTGATCGCGACCAAGTTCGGCGGCGACATGCACGGGGCGAACGGGCCGGACTGGGGTGTTCGCGGCTCCCGCCGGTACATCCGCAAGGCGGTCGAGTCGAGCCTGCAGCGGCTCGGCACCGACTGGATCGACCTCTACCAGCTGCACGTCCCGGACCCGGTCACGCCAATCGAGGAGACCCTCGCCGCGCTGACCGAGCTAGTTGCCGAGGGCAAGGTCCGGTACATCGGCAGCTCGCAATTCGCGGCCTGGCAGGTGGTCGACGCGGACTGGGCTGCGCGGACCGCGGGGCTGGAGCACTTCGTCAGCGCGCAGAACCGGTACTCCCTGCTCGACCGCGAGGCCGAGGACGAGCTGGCGCCCGCGTGTGAGCACCTCGGGCTCGGCATCCTGCCGTTCTTCCCGCTGTCCTCGGGCCTGCTCACCGGAAAGTACAAGCGCGGCGAGACGCCTCCGGACGGCACCCGCCTGGCGACCCAGCCGGACCGGCTGGCCAACGCCGACTTCGACAAGATCGAGGCTCTCGAGACGTTCGCGGCCGAGCGGGACCTGAGCATGATCGACGTCGCGATCGGCGGCCTGGCCGCGCAGCCGGCGGTCGCCTCGGTGATCGCCGGCGCCACCACGCCCGAGCAGATCGCACAGAACGTCGCAGCCGGCTTGTGGGACCCGACCGCATCCGACCTGGCGGCGCTGGACGACCTGACGTGACTGTGTTGAATTCCGCGCCTCCGGCGCGGGTGTCATGGGGCTTTGACTCCCGGTCTTCCCTCGTCGCTCCGGTCGCTGCGCTCCCTCCGCTCCTCAGTCCAGACCGGGAGGCCCCATGACACTGGTCCTCTTGCCGCCGTCGGAGGGCAAGACCGGGCGATCCCGCGGCCGCGCCGTCGACTTCTCGGTGTTGTCCTTCCCACAACTCAATCCCGTCCGCGAGCAGGTCCTCGAGACGCTGGCGAAGATCTCCGCTTCCTCCGACGCGTACGACGTCCTCGGCGTCGGCGCATCACTGCAGCACGAGGTGGACCGAAACACGCGCTGGCGCACCGAGCCGGCCGTACCAGTGTCCGAGCTGTACTCCGGCGTCCTGTACGACGCGCTCGGCTACGCGACCTTGTCAGCAGGAAGCAAACGGCGTGCAGGGAACCGCCTGCTCGTGGTGTCCGCCGCGTGGGGGGCGTTGCGGATGGCCGACCGCGTGCCGCCGTACCGGCTCTCCATGGGTACGACGCTGCCCGGCCACGGACCGCTCGCATCGGTGTGGCGCGACCCGCTCAACGCTGCCCTGGCCGAGGCCGACGGTGTGATCGTTGACTGCCGGTCGTCGACGTACGTCGCTGCCTGGCGACCCACTGGCGAGCAGGCAGCCAAGTGGGTCTCGGTGAATGTGGTGCGCGAGCGCGACGGCGTCCGCACGGTCGTGTCGCACAACGCGAAGCACACCCGCGGCCTGGTCGCCCGGCACCTGCTCGAGTCCGGCAAGGACCCCGGTACGCCGAAGGCCCTGCACAAGCTCGTGGCCGAGCGGTGGAACGCCGAGCTCGATCGCGCCGCCGGTGGCTGGACGCTGACCGTGGTCGAGCACGACTGACCGTTCACATGGCTTTCACCGGTCGGTGGTTTCTCACCGCGCGTGACTGGGGAAGGCTTGAGGGCAGCACGTCAGGGGGGATCCGCCCTACCCTCGGAGGCCTGACCGATGCGACGTTCGATCATTGCTGCCATCACCACAGTCGCCGCGACCGCGGCGTGGACCCTCAGCGCGAGTCCGGCGCTGGCCTACCCACCGACCCCGCCGTCGGCCACGACAGCGGCCACCGAACTGGCGAGCCTCACCGTGAAGACGGAGGGCTCGACGAGCGGCTACAGCCGGGATCTCTTCCCACACTGGATCACCCAGTCCGGCACCTGTGACACGCGCGAACAGGTGCTGAAGCGCGACGGCACCGGTGTCACCGTCAACAGCAGCTGCCAGCCGACCGCAGGGAGCTGGTACAGCGTGTACGACGCCACCTGGGTGGAATCCTCCTCGTCCGTCGACATCGACCACATCGTGCCGCTCGCCGAGGCCTGGAAGTCCGGTGCGAACGCCTGGACCACCGCGCGCCGTCAGCAGTTCGCCAACGACCTGAGCATCGCTCAGCTGATCGCCGTGTCGGCGTCGAGCAACCGGTCCAAGGGCGACTCCGACCCGGCCTCCTGGAAGCCGACGAACACGTCGGTGCACTGCATCTACGCCCGCGAGTGGATCTGGGTGAAGTACACGTACGGCCTGTCGCTGCAGTCGGCGGAGAAGGCCGCTCTGCAGCAGATGCTCGGCACCTGCTGAGTCAACCGGCCTGGTTCAGTCGTCGAGGAGCTGGCGGCGCTGGGCGTGGATACCGGCCTGGAACCGGGTCCGCGCACCCAGCGCCTCCATCAACTCGGCCACCCGCCGTCCGACCGTCCGGCTGCTCAGGCCGAGCTGCCGCGCGATCGCGTCGTCCTTGAAGCCGGCCGCGAGCAACGTCATCAGCCGCGCGTCCGTCGGGTCCGTCATCGGCGCCGGTACGACGGGCACGGCCTGGTCCCACAGCAGCCAGAACATCTCGATCAGCGCGTCCAGCAGCGCACAGGGATGAACGACGAGGGCACTGTCGACCAGCTGATCGACCGACAACGGCAGGAGGGCGATCTTCCGGTCGAACACGGCGAGTTTCATCGGGACCTGCGGATGGACCCGCGAGGTCTCGCCGGCATCGGCCGCGCTGTAGGCCTCGTCCACGCCGCCCGGAACGTTCAGGGAATCGGGAGAGTAGATGCCCTGGACAACCACACCCTCGTTGAGCAGACCGCGGACCCGAGGGTCGGTCTCGCCGGGCCGGGAGGCGTACGGCGGCCGATCCAGCACCAGCAACTGGTGACGCGTGCCGTTGAGCAACCGGGCGAAGCGGGCCGCGATCGCCTCCTGCCCGACGATCACCTCGACCAGATTCTCCGGGCGGTGCTGCTCCTGCGCCCGGACCTCGGAGAGCAGCACGCGAGCCTCGGCGCGAACCCGGTCGAGCTCGGCCCGCCGTACGGCGACCAGCGCGTCGACCGCGACATCCGGGCGGGTCGGCAGCAGCCGCACGGGGTGGTCCGCGGTGGTGGTCAGCAGGCCGAGCCGCTCTAGCCGCTCGACGGTCGTGGCGACCTCGCGCTCGTCGCGGTCGAGGTGTTTGGCGAGCTCGGCGATGGTGCAGCCGGGCTCCGACAACAGCACCCGGTATGCCTCTTCGTCGGGTGGCTCCACCCCCACCGATTCCAGCATCCGATCAGGTTATCTCGTCTCCTGGAACCAGGTGGACTCCTTTTCGGTTCGTGGCGACTTCGCGCCATGTCCGGGATACGTCAGGGTTCCGTCAGGTGCGATTGGCCCCTGATTGGGGTAATCCTGTCTCTGCCGGGCGCGCGCGGACCGGACAGGGGACGCCCGGTCAAGCCTCAACGCGCGCGCCCGCCCCTCGATGGGACGATGTCACTACGTGACGCACTGCTCCCAGGGAGGCACGATGAGTGAACGCACCGCCGCTCGGCGCTGATCAACATGCTGATGGCGAGCCGCCTGCTGTACGGCATGTCGCACGAGCAGGTCCTGCCCGGTCCGCTCGGCCGCGTGCTGCGGAAACGGCGGACGCCGTACATCGCGATCCTGTTCACCACGCTGCTCGCGTTCGTCCTGATCGGGTACGCCGATCTGGCGGCGCTCGGCGGGACGACGGCGTTCCTGCTGCTGTGCGTGTTCGCGGTCGTGAACGTCGCGGTCCTGGTGCTGCGCCGGGACAAGGTCGAGCACAAACACTTCCACGCGCCGACCGCGCTGCCGGTGCTCGGCGTCGTGCTGTGCGTCTACCTGGCCAGCCCGCTGTCCGGGCGCGACT
Organism: Kribbella sp. CWNU-51; assembly: GCF_054073265.1. Classification (NCBI taxonomy): domain Bacteria; kingdom Bacillati; phylum Actinomycetota; class Actinomycetes; order Propionibacteriales; family Kribbellaceae; genus Kribbella; species Kribbella sp. CWNU-51. The sequence continues at coordinate 481,010 of NZ_JBSXMZ010000004.1, read as the reverse complement.
CGGCCGACTACAAGATCGCCGGCTGGCTGATGCTCGTCGGGGTCGGGCTGTGGGCGATCACCTGGCTGCTGAACAAGTACGTGCTCAAGCGGCACGCCGACTTCGATCCGTCGCACCTCGACCAGCAGGGCCCGGTGAATTGACCGGCATGTCGTCAGACTTGGGCGGATGCGGCATCGTTGGGTTATGAGCTCCCAGGTCCCTGCGCGGCGGACTGGGCGGTCCGTGGAGACCGCCCGGATCGCGAGCGGGGTGAAGCTGCTCGTCGCGCTGGTCGGCCTGATGTGGCTCAGCGAGGTCGTCGACACCGCGCTGCACGGGCGGCTCGACCAGTACGGGATCATCGCCCGCGATCCGCAGGGCCTGGTCGGCATCATCACCGCACCGTTCCTGCACCTCGGCTTCGGTCACCTCATCTCGAACACGCTGCCCTTGGTCACCCTCGGCCTGATCATCGCGGTCAGCGGCGCGCGCCGGCTGTTCGCGGTCACCGCGATGGTCGTCGTGATCGGCGGGTTCGGGACCTGGCTGATCTCCCCGCCGAACACGATCACGATCGGCGCCAGTGGCCTGGTCTTCGGGTACGCCGCCTACCTGATCACGCGAGGCCTGTTCAACCGGCGACTCGGCCAGGTGCTGGTCGGCATCGTGGTCGTGGTGGTCTGGGGGAGCGCGCTGCTCGGCGGCCTGCTGCCGCAGGACGGGATCTCTTGGCAGGGCCACTTGTTCGGCGGCATCGCCGGCATCCTGGCCGCGTGGGTCCTGGCCGACGACAAGCCGAAGCGGTCTCCGGTCAGGTAAGCGTGGCGGGATCGGTGTTGGCCCCGCAGATCACGACGACCACCCGCTCGCCGGCCGCCGGTCGGTAGGCGCCCGACGTGAGTGCGGCGTACGCGGCCGCCGCACCGTGCTCGACGGCGAGGTGGTGGTCGTGCCACAGCTCATTGCGGGCGGCAACGATCGGCTCATCGTCGACGAGCAGCGACCGCACGTCGTGCTGCCGCACCGCCGCGAACGCAAGCTCTCCCAGCCGACGGGCACCGAGCGAATCCGCCGCCACGCCGCCGACCGAACCATCGACGGGCCGACCGGCCTCCAGAGCCCGATGGAGCGTCGGCGCCAGTACCGGCTCCACGCCGATGATCTGGGCGTTGTCACCGATCGCCGTCGAGATGCCCGCGATGAGCCCGCCGCCGCCAACCGCGATCAGGACCGTGTCGAAGCCACTCACCTGCTCGAGGAGCTCCAGCCCGACGGTGCCCTGACCGGCCACGACCTCCGGCTGGTCATAGGCGTGCACGAGCAACGCGCCCGAGTCGTCCCGCGCCTGGACGGCCGCCTGGTACGCCTCGGCGTACTCGCTGCCGACCTGGACGACGTCAGCCTCGAGCGTCCGGAGTTTGGAGAGCTTCGCGATCGGCGTCGTCTCCGGGACGAAGATCCGGGCCGGTACGCCGAGTTCCCGGGCCGCGTAGGCCGCGGCGAGACCCGCGTTGCCGCCGGACGCGGCGACGATGCCCTGGCCGCTCAGTTCACCGCTCTCCTTCGCGGTGAGCAGCCGGTTGAACGCGCCACGTGGCTTGAAGGAGCCGGTGTGCTGCATCAGCTCCAGCTTGAACGTGAGCCCCGGCGCCACCTCGATCACCGGAGTACGTCGTACCCGTCCGGCGATCCGCTCCGCCGCCGCCCGCACCTCGTCGAGACTTACTGTCATGCCCCAACCCTGCCACGATGGAATGGAGCCGACCGAAGGAGGCCCAGGAATGGGTGCGTACGACGAGAGCTACCGCCGGAGTCTCGCGGATCCGGAAGGGTTCTGGCTCGAGGCCGCGGACGCGATCTCCTGGATCCGGCCACCGACGCGTGCGCTCGACTCCGCGAACGCCCCGCTGTACCGCTGGTTCCCCGACGCCGCGCTGAACACGTCGTACAACGCGCTCGACCGGCACATCGAGGCCGGCCACGGCGAACGGACGGCGCTGATCTACGACTCGCCGGTCACCGGGACAGGACGCGAGTACACCTACTCGGAGCTCCGCGACGAGGTGGCGGTGTTCGCCGGCGCGCTCGCGTCGCTCGGCGTCGGCAAGGGCGATCGCGTGATCGTCTACATGCCGATGGTCCCCGAGGCTGTCATCGCGATGCTCGCGTGTGCCCGGCTCGGCGCGATCCACTCCGTGGTGTTCGGCGGATTCGCGCCGAAGGAACTCGCGGCACGGATCGACGACGCGACCCCGAAGGTGATCATCGCCGCGTCGGCCGGGATCGAGCCGGCCCGCGTGGTCGAGTACAAGCCGATCATCGACGCCGCCCTCGAGCTCTCCCAGCACCAACCGGACCACACGATCGTCCTGCAGCGCGAGGGCACCCTCGCCGAACTCGGTGAGCGCGATCTCGACTGGGCCGCACTGACCGCCTCGGCCGGACCCGTCGACCCGGTCGAGGTCGCGGCGACCGATCCGCTCTACATCCTCTACACCTCGGGTACGACGGGGAAGCCGAAGGGCGTGGTCCGCGACAACGGCGGGCATGCGGTCGCACTGGCCTGGTCGATGCGGGCCGTCTACGACATCGGGCCGGGCGACGTGTGGTGGACCGCCTCCGACGTCGGCTGGGTCGTCGGCCACTCCTACATCGTCTACGCGCCGCTCCTGGTCGGCGCGACGACAGTTCTGTACGAGGGCAAGCCGGTTGGCACTCCGGACGCCGGCGCCTTCTGGCGAGTCATCTCCGAGCACGGCGCGAAGGCGCTGTTCACCGCACCGACCGCGATCCGCGCGATCAAGAAGGTCGACCCCGAGGCCGCCGAGGCGGCGAAGTACCCGCGGGAGTCGTTCCGCACGCTGTTCCTCGCGGGCGAGCGGCTCGATCCGGAGACCTACCACTGGGCGCACGAGCATCTCGGCGTACCGGTCGTGGACCACTGGTGGCAGACCGAGACCGGCTGGCCGATCGCGGGCAATCCCCGCGGTCTCGAGCCGCTGCCGACCAAGCCCGGGTCGGCCACGGTCCCGATGCCGGGCTGGGACGTGCAGATCCTCGACCCCGTGGGCAAGCAACTCCTCGCGCACGAGGAGGGCGCGATCGCGATCAAGCTCCCGCTCCCGCCGGGTGCTTTGCCGACGCTGTGGGGTGACGATCAGCGCTATATCGACAACTACCTCAGCCAGTACGACGGCTACTACCTGACCGGCGACGGTGGTTACCGGGACGAGGACGGCTACCTGTTCGTGATGGGCCGCACCGACGACGTGATCAACGTGGCCGGCCACCGCTTGTCGACCGGAAGCATGGAGGCCGTACTCGCGGCGCACCCAGCGGTCGCCGAGTGCGCGGTCATCGGCGTCTACGACCCGCTGAAAGGCCAGTTGCCGCGCGGTCTCGTCGTACTCAAGGCCGGTGCCGACATCCCCGAAGAGGTGCTGCGCGAAGAACTGGTGGCCGCGGTACGGCGGGACATCGGGCCGGTGGCGTCGTTCCGGGACGTGTCCGTGGTGGACGGCCTGCCGAAGACCCGGTCCGGGAAGATCCTGCGCAAGACCATGCGTGGCATCGCCGACGGCCGGGACGAGGCGATCCCGTCGACGATCGAGGATCCCGCCGTACTGGACGCGCTACGACCGATCCTGCGCCATCAGGAAGTCGAGGACCAGCGGCCCGGCGACTAACCGGAACTCGTGGAAGTAGGCGTGCCGGGCCTGGTCGATGAGCTCGGCACGCGCTCGCGGGATGCGGTCGGCGAGGAGTTGCGCGTTGGCGACCGGGCTGAAGACGTCGTCGGTCCCGTGAACGACGAGCGTCGGCGCCGTGATGTGGGGCAGGCCGTCCCAGGCGTCGTGCCGGTTGCTCGCGACCAGGTGCCGGCTCTTCGCGTACGACGGCATGCTCGTGTCACCGAGGACCGGATACGGGCCGGGGTTCGCGGCGAGCCACGCCGGCGTGTACATCAGGTCGAGGAGCACGCTGTCGGTTCGCTCCGGGTCGGCGAGAGCGCGGCGGATCTCCTGGCTGCGCTCGTACCCGTGCGCCGCGCCCGGTGACGTGCAGCCGAGGACGAGGGCGTCGACGCGGCCCGGATGGTTGATCCCGATCCACTGCGCGACCCGGCCACCCATCGACGTGCCGTAGACATGCGCCTGCGCCAGCCCCAGCTCGTCGAGCACTGCCACGACGTCGTCGGCGAACCCAGGCGTGCCGTAGACCTCGTCGGGTTTGTCGCTGTCCCCGGTCCCACGCCAGTCCAGCGTGATCGTCCGGTACGTCGTCTCGAAGTCGGCGCGGACGGGGTCCCACCAGTGGTGGTTGTTGGACTGACCGGCGAGGAGGACGAGGGGCTTCCCCGCGCCGCGAACCTGGTAGGCGATCCGGGTTCCGTCGGCGGTCGTTGCGTGCGGCACGGGTGCAGTCTGCCTGATTCTCCCGAGGGTTAGGCTCGGGGTATGCGAGTCGTGATTGCGGGTGGACATGGACAGATCGCGCTGCGGCTGACGAAGCTGCTGGCCGGTGACGGCCACGAGGTCGTCGGGTTGGTGCGCAACCCCGATCACGAGGCCGATCTGGCCGCGGCCGGCGGGCAGGCCGCCGTACTGGATCTGGAGCAGGCCGATGTCGCGGCGGTGGCCGGCGTACTGGCCGGTGCGGATGTCGCGATCTTCGCGGCCGGCGCGGGGCCGGGTAGCGGGAAGGACCGCAAGGACACGGTCGACCGGGGAGCCGCCGCGCTGTTCGCCGACGCGGCGGAGCAGGCCGGCGTACGACGCCACCTCCAGGTCGGGTCGATGGGCGCGGACCGAGCGGACTCGCTGCACGACGACGAGGTGTTCACCGTCTACCTGAAGGCGAAGTGGGCCGCCGAGGAAGACCTGCGGTCCAGGGACCTCGACTGGACGATCCTGCGGCCGGGCGGGCTGACCAACGACGCCGGCACCGGTCGGGTGAAGCTGGCGGACAAGACGGGCAGCGGCAGCATCAGCCGCGACGACGTGGCGCTGGTGCTGGCCGGCCTCTGCGACACCCCGGCCGCGATCGGCCGGACCCTCGAGCTGATCGCCGGGGACACCCCGGTGGCCGAGGCACTGACGAATCTCTGACGTTGCCGCTGGCAACAGATTGTGACGGCTATGGGCGACACACTGCGGCAGGTGCACTTCGAGCGCCTGGCCAACAGCAGCTACCGGGTCGAGAACGCGCGCGGCGGCAGCATCACCGTCGGCTCCGGTGGCGCCGACACCGACTTCACGCCGGTCGAACTGCTGCTGGCTGCGATCGGCACCTGCTCGGCGATCGACGTCGACATCGTGGTCAGCCGCCGGGCCGAGCCGACCGAGTTCCGCGCGGTGGTCCGCGGCGACAAGGTCCGCGACGCCGAGGAGGGCAACCGGATGGAGAACCTCGCGGTCGAGTTCACCGTCCACTTCCCCGAGGGCGAGGACGGCGACAAGGCCCGCGAGGCGCTGCCGCGGTCGGTCAAGATGTCCCACGACCGGCTCTGCACGGTCAGCCGCACGGTGGAACTCGGCACCCCGGTCACCACGACGGTCAACGACGATGTATCCGGCTAGATGTATCTAGTCTGATGTAGATTGGCGGGCGTGAACGGAGTCGACCTGTTCCTGCTCGGGCGCGCGTTGATGAAGATCGGCGAGGATGCGCTGCCCGAGCCGCCCGGCGGAGCGGGCAAGTACGCCGGGAGCGCTCGGATGGTCCTGATCGTGGCGAACGATATCGCCGAGCACCCGGAGAGCGCGGTGGGGGAGATCGCCACCCGTACCGGACTCCCGCAGAGCCAGGTCTCCACGGCGATCGCCCGCCTGAAGGAATCCGGCGCAGTGCAGACCGTGCCGGATCCCGCGGACCGGCGGCGTGCGTTGGTCAGCCAGACGCCTGGTGTGTCGGACCGGCTGGCCCAGGTCCGAGCGACTGGCATCGAAGACGCTCTCGCCACCGCTCTCGGCACGGACGACCCGGCTCGAGTGGCCGAGCTGACTCGAGCCCTCGAACAACTAGCGCGCACCCTCCTGCCCGACCGCAAGGTGTAGACCTCGGTCGGCGAGGAACTCGGCGGGTGAGCGGAGGCGGGTCTTCAACAGTTTCCCGGTACGGCGGCTGTCGAGGCGGACGTCTGAGGGCAGACCGGGAGTGAACGGCAACGTGTCCGGGTCGAGTCCGTCCCGGATGGCAATGAGACGGCCGAGCTCCAGACGGTTGAGTGCTTGGGGTCCGGCCACGTGGGCGACCCCGGTGACGTCGGACGTGAGGAGTTCGAGGAGCGCCGACGCCAGGTCGGTGACGTGGACCGGGCAGCGAATGTTGCCGGTGAAGAAGGCGCCGGGCTGACCGTCGGCCACCGCGTGCACCAGACGCTCGGTCGCCGACTGTCCGTCGTGCCCGACGATGATCGACGTACGCGCGACGACGGCCGACGGAGCAATCGCCCGGATGGCTGTCTCGGCAGCCGCCTTGGCCGCGCCGTACGGCGTGACCGGGCAGGGTGGCTCGTCCTCGTCGTACGGCGCAGCTCGGCCGGCGAACACCACATCGGTCGAGACGAACACCAGCCGCGCATCGGCCGCGGCGACCGCGATGTTGGCCGCACCATCGGCCGTCGTCACCCAGTCGGCCTGGTCGAACGCGGTGTGAATGATCCCGTCCGGCCGGACGGTGCGGAGGACGTCCAGCACTTCGTCCTGCCGCCGTACGTCGAGCCGAACTCCACCCGGTATTGGCTGGGAGTGATAGGCCGGTATCACTTCGTGCTGGGCCAACCGCAGCAGCTCGCGCCCCAGGAGTCCAGTGGCCCCAGTGACGAGCAGCCTCACATCACCACACTACGGCGTTGCAGCCGCCATCCGGCAGTCCGTGTGCTCCGCTTGACCTCGCCGACGGTCCGCACCTTCCGCGGGCTCATCCACGACTGCGACGGCTTGTGCAGCATCCACCCGTCCCCGAGTGTGATCGCCGCGTGCTGGACCGCCTGGCCGGCGTCCCGCCACACGAAGACCGTGCCCGGTGCGTCATCACGCCCACCTGTCGTCGTGTGCTCCGCCAGCCACTGCTCGAACGGCTCCCGCTGCATCCACACCCCATCGGCACCATCGACTCCGCACGCCGCCATCACGGTCCCGAAGCAGTTGGGCCCGCTGCCGTCGGGGAACGTGCCGGCAAGTTCACGGGCCCGCGGCAACTCGGCGGGCCAGGTGCGGACCTCGGCGTGCCGGCTCGGTCCGAGGTCCTCGCTCACGATCCGCGGCAGCACGACAGCGGCCTCGCTCAGGAGCGATTTCCACCAGACAAAGCGATGCCCGTCGGCTTGCCTCCGAACGTCCAGCACGCCCGACCATCGGCGTACGGTCGGGACGGCGGCCCGGCCGTGAGTCACCTGGGCGCGGACCAACGCCGCTCTGGTCGCCTTCGGCAAGTCCGAGTACGCCGCCTCAGTCAGCCAGCTGATCCGCGCAGCCTTCCGGTCGACGTCGTACGTGCGATAGGTGTCGCGCTGCTCCGGGGTCGGCTCCTGGTCGTCGTCCGCGGGCAGCCCCCACTCGGCGGCTTGCTTCTTGGTGAGGAAGAACGGTTCCTCATCGGGTGCGAGCCAGTCGACCCATCGCTCCAGCAGGCCGGGGGAGACGTCGATGCCCAGGACGGTCAGCATCCGGCAACGCTTTCATCCTCAGCGGCGATCAGTCACCGGCTTTTGTGGACCGCGGTAGGGCTGGGTCTGGGAGTAGACCAGGTTGGTGGTCGTGCTGCCGAACTCGGTGAGTTCGTTGACGAGTTCCTCCAGGTGCGGCATCGAGGCCGCGGCGACCTTCAGCGTGTAGCAGTCGTCGCCCGTCGTCCGGAGGCACTCGAGGATCTCCCGCCGGTCCGCCAGCAGCCGGTGCAGCGGCTCGTGCTTGTTGCCCGGGTACTTGAGCCGGACGACGGCCAGCACCGGGTAGCCGACCTTCGTCAGGTCGATGTCCGCGCGATACGCGGTGATCACGCCGATCGACTCCAACCGCCGAACCCGCTCGGTGGTCGCGGAGGCGCTCAGGTTGACCCGGCGGCCGAGCTCGGTCAGCGACATCCGGGCCTCGTTCTGCAGCTCGGCCAGGATGGCCCAGTCGGTCGGATCGAGAGTCTCGGTCATGCCGACAATCTACCGGTGAATCCCCGGCGACGGGCGCCGAATGCCGGGAGGAATCCCTTCAAGACCGGCGGCCTACCTGGATAGCCTGACTCCCGTGGAAATCGGAGTGAACGTCCCGAACTTCGGCCCCGGCACGAATCCGGCGCGACTACGCGAGTGGGCGCAGGTCGTCGAGGGCCTGGGCTATGACCTGTTGATGGTGTCGGACCATGTCGCGATCACGCGCGATGTCGCGGAGCACTATCCAGCTCCGTTCTTCGAGCCGTTCACCACGTTGAGCTGGCTCGCCGGCGTCACCGAGCGGGTCCGGCTCGGGACCACGGTGCTGATCGCGCCGTACCGGCACCCGTTGCTGGTGGCAAGGATGGCGGCGAACCTCGACCAGCTCAGCGGCGGCCGGCTCGTGCTCGGCGTCGGGGTCGGCTGGGCCCGCCAGGAGTTCGAAGCCCTCGGCGCCGACTTCACGAAGCGTGGAAGCCAGACGGACCACCTGCTCGCCGAGCTCCGGCGCGCCTGGGCGGACCAGAAGGACTACGGCGCCGGCAACATCCCGATCTGGATCGGCGGTCACAGTACGGCGGGAATGCGCCGGGCGGTGCGATTCGGCGACGCGTGGCACCCGCTCCGGGAGCGGCTCGACTGGATGCGCACGGCAACGGATCAGCTGCGTGCGATCGCCGCCGCGGAGGACCGGCCGGCGCCGGACTTCGCACCGCGGATCCTGCTCCGGCTCACCCCCGAGCCGCTGCCCGACGACGAGCGGGCCGCCGGTGAAGGCTCGCTCGAGCAGGTGCTGGCAGACCTCGACGGACTGCGTGAGCTCGGCGCGCGGAGCGTCGTACTGGATCCCTTCCAAGGCGATCCGGCCGAGACCGAACGGCCCGAAGCGGCCTGGCAAGCGCTGGCGACGATCGCCGCGCACCGACGACAGGAGACGATGTGACCCCCGAAGCAGAAGGCTTCCTCCGCCGCGCGATCGAGCTGGCCGCGGCCGCGCGGCAGGCGGGCAACCCGCCGTTCGGCTCGCTGCTGGTCGGGCCGGACGGGACCGTTCTCGCCGAGGAGCAGAACTCGACCATCACCGACGGCGACATCAGCTTCCACCCCGAGCTCAAGCTCGCGGTCTGGGCAGCGCGGGAGCTCTCACCCGAGCAAGCCGCCGGTACGACGATGTACACCAGCTGCGAGCCGTGCGGGATGTGCGCCGGCGCTCTCGCCCGCTCGGGTCTCGGACTGGTGGTCTATGCGCTGTCGGGCGAGCAACTCGGCGGACTCAAGCCCACCGGTGGCTTCCCCGCCGTACCTCTGGAAGGCCCGGCGCTGTACGACGAGGCACGCGTACCGGTCGACGGGTATTACGCCTAGACCGGCACCCGCGCGTCGCCCTCACACCGGGGCGAGGCAGAGCGTGTACTTCGTGGAGCCGCCGTCGTAGACGTACGACGCCTCGGAGCCGGCGAACTGCTCGCACTGGGTGTCGTCGGTGGAGTCGTCCAGCTTGCCGACGATCTTGTACTCGGCGTCGGAGGAGGCGCAGTCGACGACCTTCACGTTCGGGTCGCTGGACGTGCCCTTGTTCTGCACGCACTGGCCAACGTCGGCGTTCGAGGTGGAGTTGATGTTCGCGAAGATGATCAGCGCGAGCACGGCCACCGGGATCAGCAGACCGAGGATCGCCGGGCGCTGGAACAGCGGCTTACCCGGGTCCATCGGCCGGCCCGGACCCGGGGAGGGCTCGGGCAGGCTCTTGAACTTCTGCATCGGGCCGATGTTCATCAGCATCGTGATCGGGTTGATGATCGACGACCCGATACCCCACCAGCCCAGCCACAGGCTCTTCGAGGTCATGTCCCGCACCGACGCGATACCGCAGGTGCGGCAGAACGGTCCCTGCAGCTTCAGGAACTTCATCAGAATGATCAGGCCCTGGTGGCCGCGCACGGTCGCGTCGACCGCCGGGAACCCACCACAGAACCGGCACTGCGGCTGGCCTTGCGCCGCGAACGCCTGCTGGCCGTGCGGGAACGCCTGCCCCTGCTGCGGGTAGGCCTGGCCGTACGGCGCCTGCTGCTGGAACGACTGCTGCCCGTACGGCTGGCCGTACTGCTGACCAGGCTGGCCGTACACCTGGCCCTGCTGCGGTCGGCCGGGCTGCTCGCCGTACCCCTGGCCCGGCTGCTGAGCCGGCCCGGGCTGCGAGGGCTGGCCTGGCTGCTGAGGCTGGGCGTACTGCGGGAACTGCTCCGGGGGCGGACCGTAACCTCCCGGCTGACCTGGGTAGGGGTTCTGCGGCGGCTGGGGAGGGGATGTGGTCACGGACGTTCCCTGTAACTCGATGTCGGATCAAGCTGAACCACCGCACCCTACTCACCCCAACGGGCCACCGCGGCCTCCGATATGGCACCGTGCCGTGCATGCTCACCATCGGCCGCCTGGAACCTACCGACCGTGACGCCTGGCAGACCTTGTTTGCCGGCTACAACGAGTTCTACGGCCGCACGATGCCGGACGACTTCTTCGATCACGCGTGGTCCAGATTCCAGGACGACGTGGAGATCCACGCACTGGGTGCACGCTTGGACGGGCAGTTGGTGGGCATCGCACACTTCCTGATCCACGCGAGTACGACCGCACCCGACTCCTGCTATCTGCAGGACCTCTTCACCGCGCCCGAGGCTCGGGGCCAGGGTGCTGCGCGCGCATTGATCGGCGCGGTCACGGACTGGGCTCGCGAGCGTGGGTGCGGCCGGGTGTACTGGTCGACGCACGAGACCAACGCGACCGCCCGGCGGCTCTACGACCAGGTCGCCGAGAACCGGGGCTTCATCCTCTACCTGATCCCGCTGTAGCGGTCGGCGAGTTCGCGGCCGAGGCGGGCGAGCTCTGCCTGGACCGAGGGCGGGTCGACCACGTCGATCGAGCCGCCCCAGCCGGCCAGGTGCTGGGCGATCATCAGCGGAGTGGGCGCGGTGATCCTGAGCCGGACCCGATCGCCCTCCGTCCCGTCGACCTCGCAGTTGCGGCCGAGCCGGTCCTGCATCACCCACACGAACCGCTCGTCCATCAGCACGGTCGCCGTCAGTCCCGAGCGCCGTTCCTCCATCCGGTCGACGATCTCGCTCCACGCGGCGGACAGGTCGAAGTCGGCCGGCCGTTCGAACGAGTCCTCGGTCAGCTCGGCCGACACCACCCGCTCGACCCGGAACGTCCGCCGCCCCTTCTCGGTCTGCGCGATCAGGTACCAGATGTCGTCCTTGTCCACGAGCCCGAGCGGATCGACCAACCGCTCCGACTCCTCCCGGCCTCGTCCTTGATAAAGCAGTCGCACTCTCACCCGACGTACGACGGCATCTTGCAGCCGGCGGACCAGCTCTGGACGCTCCTTCACGTGCTCGCCCCAACGGGCCGGATCGATCACGACCGCCTCGGCCGCCGCCTGCGCGTGTTCACGGAAGGTGTCGGGCAACGCGCGGACGAGCTTGCGGAGCGCGGCCTTGGCGTCAGGGGCGATGGACGCCGCCGGACCGACCAGGAGGAAGAGGGCCTGGGCCTCGGTGGCGGTGAGGCCGCTGAGGTCGGTCCGGGCACCGCCGACGAGTTGCCAGCCGCCGTTGCGTCCGGCCTGCGGGTAGACGGGGATGCCGGCAGTCGACAGCGCCTCGAGATCGCGGCGCGCGGTGGCGACGGAGATCTCCAGCTCCTCCGCGACCTGCGCCGCGGTCACCCGGCCGCGGGCCTGCATAAGCAGCAGCACCGCCACCAATCGATCTGCCCGCACCTCGTCATCGTCGCAGACAAACCGCTCATCCAGTGCGCACTTAACTCGCCGGCACCTCGCGTGGTGCGTCCTCGCCGACCAGGCCGTCGATGGACTCGCGGATCAGGTCGGCGTGGCCGGTGTGCCGCGCGTACTCCTCGATCATGTCCGCCAGCATCCGGCGCAGGTTCGGCGACTGACCGTCGGGCCAGACCAGGTACCCGACGGTGCCCAGGCCGCCGTTGTCCAGGGCCTCCGCGATCGAGGCTCGCGAGCGCTGCACGGCGCCCTCCCACAGCTGCATCAGTTCCTCGGGGGAGTCGTCGGCTGCGGTGCGCCACTCCCAGTCGGGATCCGAGTCCCAGTCGATCCGGTTCCACGGCTCGCCCGGGTCGCGCCCGTACAACCGGTGCGAGAACATGTCGTCCTCGACCAGGGCGAGGTGCTTGACGAGACCGCCCAGCGTCATCGTCGACGGGCTGAGCCGGGCGTTCATCCCGGCAGCGTCCAGGCCGCCGCACTTCCATGCGAACGTCCGGCGATTGCGCTCCAGCACGCCGAGCAGCGTCTCGACCTCGCCGCCCGCGGCCGGCAACTCCACCACAGTGTTCTTGTCCATGCCCGGGACGCTACGCTCGGTTCCGGACGGTTCACTTCCGGATTGATGGAGGGGCTGTGGCGTACGACGTGAGTCCGACCGCGCGGACGTTGATGGTGCTGGAGCTGATCCAGAACAGCCCGGGCATCACGGCCGACCAGTTGGGGGACAAGCTGGGGGTCTCGGACCGGGCGGCCCGGCGATACGTCGCGATCCTGCGGGAGGCCGACATACCGATCGAGTCCGTCCGCGGTCCGTACGGCGGCTATCGGGTCGGCCGCGGACTGCGGCTCGCACCGCTGATGTTCAGTGCCACCGAGGCGCTCGGCCTGGTGATGGCGGTGCTCGAAGGACCACGCGGCGCCGACGACCCGGTCGAGAACGCACTCGGCAAGATCATCCGGGTCCTGCCCGAACCGATCGCCCGCTCCACCGACGCCATCCGCCGGGTCAGTGCGCGCGGCCCCGACCCCGGCGCCCGCACGCCGGACCCCGAAATCACCGCTGCGCTCGTCTCACACAGCACCGCGTGCCGCCGCATCGTCATCCATTACCGCCGCCACTACGGCGAGGAATGGCCGATGGACGTCGACCCGTGGGCGGTCGTCGTACGCCGGGGCCGCTGGTATCTGCTCTGCTGGTCTCACACGAAGAATTCGCAACGCGTCCTCCGCGTCGACAAGGTCACCAAAGTCGAACCACAGTCCACTGAATTCATCCCACCCGCAGACCTTGACCCGCTGGCCGCCGTCGAAGAACACCTGGCGATGGGCTGGAAATACCCCATCGAGGTCATCTTCGACGCCCCTCGTGACGAGGTCGCGCGCTGCATCTCCCGCAGCATGGGCCGCCTCGAATCGATCGACGAAACCCACACCCGCCTGCTGGCCAGCACCGACGAACCGTACTGGTACGCGGGCCAGTTGGCCTCACTGCCATGGCCGTATCGCATCCTCCAATCCCCGGAGCTGAAGACCGCGGCCCGGAACATCGCCCAACGCTTGCTGGAGGCAAGTAACAGTGAATGAGATCGAGTTCGACGGGGAGATCTGGTTCTGGCGCGGGCCGGCGCCGTGGTATTTCATCACAGTGCCGGAGGAGGACTGCGCGTATCTGGAGGCGGAGTCGGGCTTCGTGAGTTACGGGTGGGGGATGATCCCGGTCACCGCGGAGATCGGGGCCAGCGTCTGGGAGACGTCGTTGTTCCCGAAGGACGGGCGGTACATCGTGCCGGTGAAGGCGGCGGTGCGGCGGGCGGAGGAACTCGACGACGGGGACGTGCCGACAGTGCGGCTGCGGATCCGGACCTGAAACTGTCGGCGGGCGGGTTTAGCGTTCGTCGTACATCCGGCACTGGGAGGAAACGGCATGTCCACGCTGGGAGATCGGCCGAACACGGCACTGATGGTGATCGACGTCCAGAACGGCGTCGTCGGCGGCGCGCACGAGCGGGATCAGGTGGTGGCCAACATCAGCACCCTGGTCGGCAAGGCCCGGGCCGGCGGGGTGCCGGTCGTCTGGGTCCAGCACTCGAGCGACGACCTGGTGAAGGACAGCGACGAGTGGCAATTCGTTCCTGAGCTCAAGCGGGACGACTCGGAGCCGCTCGTGCACAAGACGTTCGCGGACTCCTTCGAGGACACCGATCTCGAGGACGTCCTCGCCGCCGCCGGGATCGGCCGGGTGTTCGTCAGCGGCGCCCAGACCGACGAGTGCATCCGGTCCACGATCCACGGCGCCATGGTCCGCGGGTACGACGTGACCCTGGTCGGTGACGCTCACACCACGGAGGACCTGTCCGAGTACGGCGCGCCCACTCCGGACAAGGTGATCGCCCACACCAACCTCTACTGGCAATACCACCGCGCCCCGGGCCGGACCGCCGCGGTCCAGGAGACCGCCGAGGTCACCTTCGCCGACTGATGGCGCATCGGATTCTGCACCTGTCCGACACCCATGTGAGTCGTACCGGTCCGGATGAGGACGGCGTCGACGGGCTCGCCGCGTTGCGGGGCCTGCTGCACGACGTACGCCGGGTGCCGGAGCTGGACCTGGTGGTTGTCAGCGGGGACGTCGCCGATGACGGGTCCGAGGAGGGCTGCCGTGCGGTCCGCTCGGTCGTCGGGGAGTTCGCTGCTGAGCGGGGCATTCCGCACGTGTACTGCACGGGGAACCACGACCGCCGTGACGGCTTCGCGGCTGCGCTCGGCTCCGGGCATCTCGCAGCGGATGGCTCACCCCTCGGCCGCGCCGCCGACGTCGACGGGGTGATCGCCGCGGTCAGTGATGTCGCCGGCCTGCGGGTGATCACGCTCGACAGCCTCGTCCCCGGCGAGACGTACGGCGTGCTGGGTCAGGCCCAAATGGACTGGCTGGCCGCGGAGCTCGCGTCGCCGGCGCCGGCCGGGTCGATCGTCGTACTCCATCATCCGCCGGTGTCGATGGACGCGATCCCGTATCTGAAGTCCGTCGTACTCCAGGATCCTGAGGAGTTAGGGCGCGTGCTGGCCGGGACCGACGTACAAGCCGTGCTGTGCGGTCACCTCCACCACCAGTTGACCGGGCAGCTGAGCACGAAGCCCGTGTGGGTGACGCCTGGCGTCATCACGCGGATCGACCTCACCGCGCCAAGCACCTTGGTCCGCGGCGTCCTCGGAGCCGGCGCGACCGTGGTCGACCTCGGCGGCCCGTTCGGCCCGATCTTCCACACCGTCCACGCCCGCGACCCCCAAGCCGGCACCGAGGTCTACGTCTACGACCCCGTGACCGGAGAGGACCGCACCGAAGACTGACCAGCCACGCTTCGAAGCTGGGCAGTGCGCAGCGCGAAATCACGCTTGACGAACTCGTCGCACCCGTTCAGGAGCCACCGGTGTAAATGCCATCGCCCACCTGGACCTCGCCGGTCCCGACCCAGCCGCGCGCGTCGAGCTCCTCGACGGACCGCGCATCGATCAGACCCGCGCCCCACGCCGTGACCCTCACGGCAGGAGCCGACGGCGGCGGCGCTCGGGCTGCGGCGAGGCCGAGTCCCTGCGGTTCATGTCTTCTCCTCCCCTTCAGGTGATCGCGGCATATGGATTTAGGCCGGGTGCGGCGAAGAGCGGTCGCGGCGCCGCTGCACGCCGAGGGTGATGCCCAGCCCGGCTCCGCCGAGGGCGATGCCGCCGAGCACAACCGAGGTCGCGCGGGCGAGGGCTGGTATCGCCGCAGTATCGCGGCCATTGACGGCGGTTGCGGACGGGTCGAGAGTCGGGGTGTGGGTATCGCCGTTCTCGGCCCGCTCACGATCGAGGGGGAACACAAGGTTCTCGGACGACGTGATCGCGTCGTGCTCGCGGCTCTGGTCGTCCACCCGGGGGAGGTGGTCAGCGCAGAGGTGCTGGCGGACGTGTTGTGGGGTGAGCAACTGCCGCCGTCGTGGGCCAAGATCGTGCAGGGGTGCGTGGTCCGGCTGCGCAAGCTGCTGGGCGTTCATGCAATCGAGACCACCGCGCTGGGCTATCGGCTGGTCGTGCCGATGGACGAGATCGACGCGCAGCGCTTCGAGCGTGCCGTCTCTCGGGCGCACGAGCTGCTGGCCGCCGATGACGCGGAGCGGTCGGCGCTTGTGCTGGCGGACGCGTTGGCGTTGTGGCGGGGCCAGCCGCTGACCGAGATCGACGGATGGGACGCCGCCCGGGTCGAGGCGGCCAGGCTGACCGAGCTCCTGTACACAGCCGAGGAGTTGTACGTCGAGTCCGCTCTGCGGGCAGGCCAGCACGACAAGGTCCTGGCGAAGGCGCAGGCGTTGGTAGCTGAGGCCCCGTTGCGCGAACGTCGATGGGCGCTGCTGGCCACGGCGCAGTACCAGTCCGGCCGTCAAGGTGAGTCGCTGCGCACGCTCCGCCAGCTCCGCTCGGTGCTGGATCGTGAACTCGGCCTGGATCCGGGACCGGAGATCGCCGCCTTGGAGCAGGCGATCCTGCGGCAGGATCCGGCGCTGGTCGTGGACAGCGCGCTGCCCGAGCCGAGCGCGATGTGCCCGTACCGGGGACTCAAGTCGTACGACGTCGACGACGCGGAGGTGTTCTTCGGTCGGGATGCCGACATCGCCGCGTGTCTGCGACGGCTGGCCGACAGCTCGGTCCTCGCTGTCGTCGGGCCGTCGGGGTGCGGCAAGTCCTCGCTGGTCCGCGCAGGCGTCACCGCAGCCCTGCGCCGCGACGGGGTGCGGGTCGTCGTGATCACCCCCGGCGTACACCCAGTCGCTGCGCTGTCCGACGCGATGCCGCGGTCAGGCCCGACGCCGGCGCTGCTGGTCGACCAGTGCGAGGAGGTCTTCTCGCTCTGCCAGGACACCGCGGAGCGCGACGCGTTTCTCAGCGCCCTGACCAAGCACCCGACTGCGGCGCCGCTGATCCTGTCGTTCCGGGCCGATCGGCTGGCCGACATCTCGTCCCATTCGGGGTTCGCGCGGGCCGTGGAGCAGGGCCTGTACCTGCTCGCCGCAATGGCTGAGGCCGACCTCCACGCCGCGATCGAGGAACCGGCCCGGCTTGCGTCGCTCGTGGTCGAGCCAGGTCTGGTGGACCTGCTGGTGAACGAAGTGGCCGACCAGCCCGGTGCGCTGCCGCTGATGTCGCACGCGCTGGCCGAGACCTGGCGACGTCGCGAGGGTCGGACCCTGACCGTCGCGGGCTACAACGCCTCGGGTGGGATCCGCGGCGCGGTCGCCCAGTCCGCCGAGGCGGTCTACGAACGGATCCCGCCTCAGCGTCGCACGGTGCTGCGCGACCTGCTGCTGCGGCTGATCACCCCCGGCCCGGACGGCGAGCCGGTCCGCAGCCGGCTGCCGCGGCGCCTGGTCGTCACCGGACCGGACAACGAGGCGATGATCGACCTTCTGGTCGCCGCGCGGCTGGTCACCAGCGACGACGGCATTGTCGAGCTCGCGCACGAGTCACTCGCCCGCGCCTGGCCCCGGCTGCGCGCCTGGCTGGATGACGACCTGGAGGGCCAGCGGATCCTGCACCACCTGACCGTCGCCGCGGACTCGTGGGACGGTCTCGGTCGTCCCGACAGTGAGCTCTACCGCGGCGTCCGCCTCGCCAAGGCCCTGGACTGGCAGCAAGACACCAACCCGACGCTGACCGACACCGAACGCGACTTCCTCGCGGCCGCACGCCGCTTGTCCGAGGCCGAGCTCCGCGCGGCCGAAGACATCGCCCGACACCAGATCCGGGTCAACCGCCGCCTCCGCACCGCCCTCACCACCGCCGCGTTCCTGCTCGTCGGCGCACTCATCGCCGGCTTCGTCGCTGTCCGCCAAGCCGAGCGCGCCGACCAGGAAGCGGCCGCCGCCGAGCAAGCGGCGGTGGCCGCGGATGCCGGCAAGGCCGGCGCGAAGGCCGTGGTACAGGACGACATTGGCAAGTCCATGCTGCTCGCCGTGGCCGGCCTTCGGCTCGACGACACCCCCGAGTCCAGGGACAACCTGCTCGCAGTACTTGCCAAGAACTCCCAACTGATCCGGTCGTTCGAGACCGAAAGCCTGGACGTCGGCGGCCTGGACGTCAGTCCGGACGGCAGCTCTGTCGTTGTGCACGACTGGACCGGCACGGCCGTGCTGTACGACCTGACGTCCGGCAAGCGGACGGCTGAGCACCGGCCCGAAAGCCAACCGGGCCAGGAACCCGAGCACGGGTGGGGAGCAGTCTTCAGTCCGGACGGCCGTCATCTGGCCATCGGGATGCCCTCGCCGACGACTCAACCGGTGCTGCTGCTCGATCCGAAGACGCTGGAACCGGTCGCGGAGTCGCAGCAACTACCACGCTCCGGGCTACCGGCACGCGCCACGCATGTCAGCTACAGCAGGGACGGGAACTCGCTCACGGCCATGCTGCACTCTTACCGCAACGGGACACCGACCGATGGGACCACAGTGCTCGTCTGGGACGTACGACCGGGCGAGAAACCGAAGGTACGGATGACCCTGCAACTGTCGGACCTCGCGGGGAACGGCGGGCTGGTGATGAGCCCGGACGGGAGCCGGCTGTACACGAGCAGACCGCTGAGCGCCTACGATGTCCCGGCCGGGACGCTGCGCTACTCGCGACCCGAGCTGAAGTACGGCGGCGTCGACGTCGCCCCGGACGGCTCGACGCTTGCCATCGGCGGCTTCCTGGCCGGCTCGAATCTGGACCCCGGCCAGGTGCTGCTGGTCGACGCAGCGACCGGGCTTCACGAACGCCCACTGCGGCGACACGACGAGGCAATTGCCAGAGTGCGCTTCTCCCACCGCGGGACCCTCCTGGTGACCACTACAGCCGAGCTGCAGGCGACCGTGTGGGACGTGAGAGCCGGCCGCGCGGTGGAGGACATTAATGTCGGCCAGGCGGGCGTCAACGGCGTCGGCTTCAGTCCGGACGACGCGACCCTCTACGTGGCCAACGAAGGAGCCCTGCGCAGCTACGACCTCGCGGGCCGGCGCAGATACATCGAGCACCTCATCCCTCCAACCGGCGGCGACTACGGCTGCATCAGCCCGGCCCCCGGCGGCAAGACCACCTACCGCCAAGGCCCCTCCGGGATCTCGTTCAAGGACGTCGAAACGCGCAATGCCACCAGGCCAGTCCCGCTCCCCGGGAACTGGTGGGAGTCTGACACCGGCAACTGCGCCGCCTGGCACCCCACCGGGGAACGAGCGGCGACAATGAAGTCGGGCGTGCTCAGAGTGTGGAACGCGCGAACAGGTGAGCTCATCACCGGCCGCCCGGTGGCAGGCAGTCGAGTCTCGGACTTCCACTACGCCGGGCGAGACGGCAGCCGGCTCGCCATCGGCCAGGTGTCCGGCGTGGCCACGCTGCTGGACTCCGACACCCTCGAAGAGGTGGGCACACCGGTCCAGCTGAACGGCTCGATCAACTGGTTGTCAGCCGGCCCCGACGGCCACACCGCCGCGGTGCTCACCGGCGACACCATCGCGGACGGAGTCAGGTCCACGGGTTGGGCACTGCTGGATCTCGCGGCCGGCAAGGTGATCCGCTCGGGCCGGCTGCCGCTAGCCGACCCCGAGGTCGTGGCACTCTCCCCGGACGGACGACATATCGCGGTCACGAGCGCGCAGGGCGAGGTACTCGTGCTCGACACCGCGCCCGGCGCAGCGCCAGGACGGCCCGTGAAGGTCAAACGTGGCGCGAACAGTCTCGCGTTCTCAGCCGACGGCTCCCTCCTGGTGGCGCCCGGTGAGGGCACGGTGAACTTGTACGACGGCTCCACAGGCGCTCCACTTGGCTCCGTCGTTGTCCCGAACCGGACAATCGTCACGGCGGACTTCCGGCCCGACGGCCACACCGTAGTTATCGCGTCCTACGACGACGCGATCTACACCTGGGACACCCGCCTCGAGCACACCATCGAGTACGCCTGCCGAACAGCCGGCCGCGACCTGACCGTCGAGGAATGGCACGAGAACTTCGCCGGCCGGCCCTACCGCAAGACGTGTCCCTGACAACACCACAACGAGGCAGAGCCGCTCTGCAACTGGTCGGCTCATGGGTTGCCGGCACAACTTGCTCGAGGCGGATCGGCTCGCCCAGATGTCCCCACGCGCCAGGAAAGTCAGGGCTGCCCTCAACCGCTCTGCGACAAGGTCTGACGCGCAACTACAGTCCAAAAGATTCAAGCCATCCCGCCGCACGTGTCGCACAACAAGCCCTCAACGGCACGCACTGCGACAGCGCACCCCGACCTGACGACCCCAAGGGAAGCCACCGCGCGCATCAGACCGCCCCAGTCGTCATCCGGACCGTGATCGTATCCAGGTCAGAGTTTCGCTGCCTCGGCGAGTGCGGTCAGTAGTGCCGTGATCGCGGGTGGGTCGGGTGGTTCGCCGTACGTCGCGGCGTACACGTGGCGCTGCGAGCCAGGCAGCTCGGTGGCGACGATGCCCTCGGCGCGGTGAGTGCGCAAGGCGAGACCCGGCATCGTCGTCACGCCGAGTCCCGCCGCGACCAGCGCCTGCATCACCACCATGTCGTCGGACGTGTAGCCGATCCGCGGTTCGTAGCCCTCCGCGGCGCACAGCGAAACCAGGTGACTGCGGCAACGATCGCAGCCGGCGATCCAGGTCGCGTCGCGGAGCCCGGCCAGCTCGGCCCTCCGATCCCGGGACAGGACGTACAGCGGATCGTCCAGCAGGTGATGCAGTCGCACGCCGGACGGCTCCGGCTCGGTCTCGTCGTACCGGAAGACGATCGCGACATCGATCTTCCCGGTCCGCAGCAGCTCCAGCGCCTCGGGCGGATGCGTGTCGAGGAGGCTGATCCCGAGACCCGGGTGCTTGCCGGCGAGGACCGCGAGAGCGCCCGGGACGAGCGACCCGATCGCCGACGAGAAGCCGGCCAGACGGACCCGGCCCGCGTTCAGGCCGACGTGGGCGGCGAGTTCAGCATCGACGGCGTCGATACGGCCGATGATCTCGGCGGCGCGGTCGGCCAGCAGCCGGCCCGCCTCGGTCAGCCGGATGCCGCGGCCGGCACGTTGCAGCAACTGCGCCCCGGTCTCGGCCTCGAGGCGCGCGAGGTGGTGGGTGACGGACGGCTGTGAGTAGTGCAGCTCCCGCGCGGCGGCGGTGACCGATCCGTTCCGCGCAACCGCGTCGATCACGCGCAACCTCGTGACATCGAGCATGTATCAAACCCATCTATGGGTGAGCACGAAACTTGGCATTAGACGTTATGGGTTGCCGGGCGCAGGCTCAAGACATGACCACGACACAGCTCGCCACCAGCACATTGACCGCCCTCGTCGACGGTGTCCGCGCCGCGATCGGCAAGCACGCCGACTGGCACGACACCGCCGGCCTGGTCGCCGACGAACTCCGCCGCCACCTGCCCAGCCCGGACGAGATCATGACCGCCGAGGAGCGTCTCGGCTCCGCGGACGGCTACCGCAGCCGCACCCTGTACGTCGAACCGGACGGCTCGTTCTCGATCATCGCGCTCGTGTGGCGCCCCGGCCAGGTGACGCGAATCCACGATCACGTGACGTGGTGCGTGTTCGGCGTCAGCCAGGGCGTCGAACACGAGGACTTGTACGACAGCGACCTCCGGCTGATCGGCCGCAGCGACAACCACGTCGGCGAGGTGAGCGGATTCGCGCCACCCGGGGACATTCACCGGGTCCACAACACGTCCGACAGCACGGCGATCTCCATCCACATCTACGGGACGGATGTCACCCGCATCGGCTCAAGCGTCCGGCGCTACTACGACTGAGCCTCCTCCATGCTGTCGAGTACGGCGAGCTGCCCGGGGGAGAGGCGGATCGCACCGGCCGCCAGGTTCTCCTCCAGATGCCGAGGGCTCGACGTACCAGGAATAGCCAGGACGTGGTTGCCCCGGCTCAAAGTCCAGGCGAGGCGGATCTGCGCCGGCGTCGCGTTGTGCTGGTCGGCGACTTCCTGTACCGCGTCATCGCTGGAGACACCGCCGACTTCCCGCGACGCCGCGGTGAGTGCGAAGAAGGGCACGAAGGCGATTCCCTGCTCGCCGCAGACGCGCAGGATGTCGTCATTCACCCGGCCGAAGCCGACGCCGTACCTGTTCTGCACAGCGACGATCGGCGCGATCTCCTGCGCTTGCGCGAGGTGTTCCACTCGGACGTTCGACAGGCCGAGGTGTTTGATCATGCCCTTGGCCCGCAACTCGGCCAAAACGCCGAAATGCTCGGAGACGTCGTCGAGGCCCGCCTGCCGGAGATAGACGAGGTCGAGTGTCTCGATCCCGAGCGCGCGCAGGTTGCCTTCGACCAACGCCGGCAATCCATCCGGCCGGGCGAGCCCGCTCTCGGTCGGCCCGACCTTGGTGGCGACGACGAGATCTTCCGGGTACGGCGCCAGCGCGCGGCGGATGACGTCGTTCGCCCATCGGAGCTCTTCGAACGAACGCGTCTGCCCGCCCTCGGCGTACGTCGGATAGAAGTCGGCGGTGTCGAGGTGGTTGACACCGAGCTCGACCGCCCCGCGCAGCAGCGCGGCCGCCCGCTCCTGCACGTCCGGCCCGCCGCCGGTGCTGCCCGCGAGCCGCTTCGCCCCGAACCCGATCCGCCGGATGGTCGCGTCCCCGAGGTGCCAGAATTCCGTCGACTTGCTTTCCGGAATTGCTGATGATAAGTTTGATTGTAGGGGCGTATTCTTTTGCATATTCTGCATTCGGCCAGGATAAATCCTCGGATCGTTTTCGTCCACCTTTTCCGCGCGATTTCTTCAGGCTTCGCTACGCTCGTCGGGTGGATCTCACTCAGCGCCAGCGGGACCTCTTGCACGAGTGGCTGCCGAACGCCGAGGTCGTGACCGACCACAGCTGGGGCCAGGTGGGGACCATCGTCCTCGAGCTCCGGCTCGGCGGCGAGCGCTACATCGCCAAGGCCGGCGACGCGGCCGACCACCATCTCGCGCGAGAAATCCGCGCCCATCGCACCTGGCTGACGCCATGGACCTCGCGGGGGAGCGCGCCGCAACTCGTCCGCGCGGATGACGAGGCCAAGCTGATCCTCACGCGCTATCTGCCGGGGGAGTTGGTGGAAGGCACCGCGGCGGAATGGGTGCCGGAGACCTATCGCCAGGCCGGTGAACTGCTCGCGGCATTTCACGGCCAATTCGCCGTACCGAACGAAGCCTACGAGGCCCGGGAGAATCGGCGGACGCTCGATAATCTCCGCAAGCGGCATACGATCTCGCCGGAGCTCACGGATCGTTTGCGTTCAGAGATTGAATCATGGCCGACTCCGGCGGCCACGCTGGTGCCGACGCACGGCGACTGGCAACCACGCAATTGGCTGATCGACAACGGCGTCGTCGGCGTCATCGACTTCGGCCGCGCGGACCTCCGGCCGGCTGCTACGGATTTCGCCCGGCTGGCCGCGCAGCAGTTCCGCTCCGACCCGGCCCTCGAGCCCGCCTTCTTCGACGGCTACGGCCCGGATCCACGGGACCCGGCCACCTGGCACCGCGCCCAACTCCGCGAAGCCGTCAACACGGCCGTCTGGGCACATCAGGTCGGCGACAGTCCCTTCGAACAGCAGGGTCACCGCATGATCGCGGCCGCCGTGGGTGAGAGCTGAAACCTGCGCCCGCGTCGGTCGCGGCTACGAACCGGACGAGAACATGCTTCGCGCCGACAACGACACCCACCTCGGCCTCACCAGACTCGTAGCCAGGCTCAGCTGACGGTGCCCGAAAGAATTTCATGGTGGGATGTCGAGAACCCGTGGGCGGCTTCGTCCCCGGAGTGATCGCGGCCAGAATGGGCCGTACCGCACCAAGGAGAACACGATGGCCAAGTACCTGCTGCTCAAGCACTACCGAGGCGCACCGGCAGCGGTGAACGACGTGCCGATGGACCGGTGGACGCCGGAGGAGGTGTCGGACCACGTCCAATACATGCAGGACTTCGCCACCCGGCTCGAAGGCACCGGCGAGTTCGTCGACGGTCAGGCGCTCTCCCCGGAGGGCACGTTCGTCCGGTACGACGGCGAGGGCCGGCCGCCGGTCACCGACGGCCCGTTCGCGGAGACGAAGGACCTGATCGCCGGCTGGATGGTGATCGACGTCGACACCTACGAGCGCGCGCTCGAGCTGGCCGGCGAGTTGTCGGCGGCTCCGGGCGCCGGTGGGAAGCCGATCCACGAATGGCTCGAGGTCCGCCCGTTCCTGACCGAGCCCCCGACCATCACGGAATGACCTCCGTGGACGAGGCCCTCCTGCGGTCCCTCACCCCCACTGTGCTCAGCATCCTCGTCCGTCGCGGAGCAGACTTCGCGGCGGCCGAGGATGCCGTGCAGGACGCCCTGGTCGAGGCCGTGCGGGTGTGGCCCGACGACCCGCCGCGGGATCCCAAAGGCTGGCTCGTCACCGTGGCCTGGCGCAAGTTCCTCGACGCCACCCGCGCCGACACCTCGCGGCGGAATCGCGAGGTACGCAGCGAGGGTGAGCCCCAGCCGGGCCCGACCGAAGTCGCGGACGACACCCTCCAGCTGTACTTCCTGTGCGCGCACCCGTCCCTGACACCGGCCTCGGGCGTCGCGCTCACACTGCGCGCGGTCGGCGGCCTGACCACGCGACAGATCGCGCAGGCCTACCTCGTGCCGGAGACGACCATGGCTCAGCGGATCAGCAGAGCCAAGCGGACCGTCTCCGGCGTCCAGTTCAACCAGCCCGGCGACGTCGCCACCGTGCTGCGCGTGCTCTACCTGGTCTTCAACGAGGGCTATTCGGGCGACGTCGACCTCGCCGGCGAGGCGATCCGGCTGACTCGCCAACTGGCGACGAGGATCAACCATGAGGAGGTCGCGGGTCTGCTCGCGCTCATGCTGCTCCACCACGCCCGGCGCCCCGCACGGACCGCTCCCGACGGCAGGCTCGTCCCGCTCGCCGAGCAGGACCGCAGCCTGTGGAACACCCGCATGATCGCCGAGGGCGTCGACATACTCCAGGCAGCCCTGGCCCGTGACCGCCTGGGCGAATTCCAGGCCCAGGCCGCCATCGCCGCACTCCACGCTGACGCCCAGACGGCCGAGGAGACTGACTGGGTGCAGATCCTCGAGTGGTACGACGAACTCGTGCGCCTCACCGACAGTCCGGTAGCCCGCCTCAACCGGGTCGTCGCACTCTCCGAGGCCGACGGCCCCCGCGCAGGTCTGACCGCCCTGGCCACACTTGACCCGGCCTTACCCCGCTACACCGCCGTCGCGGCCTACCTCCATGAGCGCGACGGCGACCCCTCCACTGCGGCACGCCTCTACGCCGAAGCCGCCCGAGCAGCCACCAGCCTCCCCGAACGCGACCACCTGACCCGCCAAGCCGCCCGCCTCAACAACCTCTGATGCCAACGGTGTTATCTGGTGGCCAGTACGCAGAACTCGTTGCCATCGGGGTCGGCCATGACGACCCAGCTGGCGTCGCCCTGGCCGATGTCGATGCGAGTCGCCCCGAGCGCGACGAGGCGGTCGACCTCCGCTTGCTGATCGCCGTCGGCCGGGGGAGCGAGGTCGAAGTGCAGCCGGTTCTTGCCGGTCTTCGCGCGTACGGGCGGACCGCCCCACGAGATCTTCGAACCGCCGCGCGGCGACTGGATGGCGGTCTCCTGGTCCTGGTCCCAGACCAACGGCCAGTCCAGCGCCTTGCTCCAGAAGTACCCGACCTCCTGCGAACCGTCGGACGACAGCGCCCCGATGAAGCCGGTGTCAGCCAGGAAGTTGTTGCCCGGCTCAATCACACAGAACTCATTGCCTTCGGGATCGGCCAGCACCACATGCAGTTCCTCCGGAAGCTGACCGATGTCGATATGCCGGCCACCGAGCTCGAGCGCCCTCGCCACCGTCTCCTGCTGCTCCTCCAGCGACGCACTTGTCAGGTCGAAGTGCATCTGATTCGGCGCAGTCTTCTGCTCCTGCGTCGGCGCGAACCGGATCCGGAACCCGGTGTCGTCACTCGGCAGCAACACGAGGCCGTCGTCAGCAACTTCCCACCCCAGCACCCCAGCCCAGAAACGCGCCAGACGGATCGGGTCATTCGCATCAAAGCAGAGTGCCTCGAGTTCAGAAGTCATGCCGATCCTCGTCCCCACAGTGCCGTCCCGAGCCAGCAACGCTAAGTGCCCGCGACACACCCACGCAACGCGATTAGGATCGCTGCCATACTCGAACCTATGTACGACGTGATCGAAGAGTCGTCCTTCGAGGGGTGCTTGATGCCGACGGCGCCGGGCTGGTTCACTGCCGCGATCATCGCGACCTTCTGCTCCAGGTGCTCCGGGTCGTGGCCAGGTTCGCCGAAGATCGTCATCGCCCGAATCCAGTCCTCGAACAGCTGCCGGGGTCCGGAGCGGTCAGTCACCACCGCCGGCGTTCTCGGTGTTGGCCAGTAGCTCGCCGGTCAGATCCCGCAGCGCAGCGACCGCGCCGTAGCGGGAGTCGTTGGTTGGGTCGTGGCCGCCGGCTTTGGCCTGAGCCCACATTGCGTCGACGTACTCGAACAACGCCAGCCGCGCCTCGTACTGCGCCACGAGCGCGTCACGATCCAGCGCAGCTAGCGCGGCCTGATCGAGCGGTGTGAACCCGTCGCACAACTCGATACCCATGTCCCGGTGCTCCAGCTCAGACTCACCGGCGTACAGCTACAAGCCACAGACCTCAACTGGACGTACGGCACCGGCGAACTGCTCACCGGCACCGCCCAGGACCTCCTGCTGCTCCTGAGCGGCCGCACTCTTCCACCGAACCACCTGTCCGGCCCTGATTCACCGCTGGAGTGACTCGATGGCTGCCACCTCCGGATGGTCGAAGACCGCCTGACGAACGCCGGCGTAGCGCGTGCAGCCATCGAACGGGCCAGGACGTCCGACCGGCTCGCGCCGCGCGGACGAGACGATGCCGCTCCGCCTGAGCAAGCAGTTCGTCCTGCCGGGCTTCGGCCATCGCCTTGCCGATGTAGGGATGCATGAGTTCCTCCGTTCCGAGCGGAGCGACAGCCGCTCCTTGGACGAGCGTCAGGCAGCGGTACGGCGGCGCGAATCGGCGTCCGGCGCCCATCTCGGCGAGCGGTACGCCGAGCTTTCGGGCCGCGCCACCCATTCCGGTGCCGGCTGTTTACGGTGGTCCGAGCCGGTCCCACACTGGAAGGAGCAGCAGGTTCGTGTCCGGGAACGGGCGCTCCCTCCACAGCAGCCACGGCGGCAGCCGGTCGTCGCGGTCAGATGCCATCGCTGCCTCCTCGTCGGTCAATGCGTCTCAGCCGTCGTCGCCCTCCCGGCTCGCGGGCCGGTGCGGGCGCGTCGGCCAGCAGCCGCCGCAGCTCCTCCCAGGCCCGTATCCCCTCGCGCAGCCCGCGGACGCGGAAGAACTCGTTCGGCGCGTGCAGCCTCTCCATGGCTCGGTGCTGGCTATCGGCTGGGGAGCGATCGCGGTAGCCCGAACCATGGCAGCACGCTGGCCTCGAAGCGGGTCATGCCGCAGATCCGGCCGCCGGCAAGGGTGAGCACGTAGAAGGCGGTCGCGTGGCGGATTCCGGCAGGGCCGCGCAGGTATGCCCCGAACGCGGGCTGGCCGTTGGCTCGGGCCGGCACGAGGTCGAACCTGCGGCCCGCGGCGAACTGGCGGGCGCAGTAGCGGGCCACGAGTTCTCGGCCCTCGTATCCGAAGGGCTCCGGAGGCATCGCGATGAAGACGTCGTCGGTCAGCAGGGCAACCAGCGCGTCGAGGTCGGCCGACTCCCACGCGCGGGCGAACATGGCCACGACCGCGTCCTCGGCGGGCGAGCCAGCGGCGGGCGGCGGCTGGTGGCCGGCGGCCGGCTGCTGGCGGCGCTGCAGGCTAGCGCGGGCTCGTTTGAGGGCGCTGTTGACCGATTGGACGGTCACCTCCAGCATGCCGGCTACCTCGCTGGCGTGGAATCCGAGGACGTCGCGCAAGATGAGGACGGCCACCTGGCGCGGTGGCAGCAATTGCAGGGCGGTTACGAAGGCCAGCGAGATGGCTTCGGTCTGCTCGTAGCGGGCCTCCGGCCCGGAGGGCACGTCGGCGGCACCCTCGAGGAGGGCGTCAGGGAACGGCTGCAGCCAGACGGCCTCGTCGCGCGGCGTCGGCCCGGGCGGTTCGAACTGCGACACGTCCCACTCCCTGGCCGGGCGCCGGCTCGCTGCGCGGCGCGCGTTGAGGCACCGGTTGGTGGCGATCTTGTACAGCCAGGTGCGCAGCGACGCGCGTTCCTCGGTGAACCCGCCGATGCCTTGCCAGGCGGCCAGCATCGTCTCCTGGACGGCGTCCTCGGCGTCGGCGAAGGATCCGAGCATCCGGTAGCAATGCACCTGCAGCTCCCGCCGGTGCGGCCCGGCCAGCTCCCGGAACGCCTCGCCATCCCCGGCCCGCGCCCGTGACAGAAGATCGGCTGTCACCATCCTGCGCTCCTTCCTTCCCGCACACCTCGTACCTCCGCCCGGTATATACACCGCCCGCGGCCCGAACTGGGCGGCTCGCGGGCGCCCAGTTTCCCGGTGCCGCGGTGTATGCACTACCGACCGCCCGGACGATCCGCCCACCGGATCGTGCCGCGGCAGCTGGAAACGACCCTGGAGGTTGACGATGGAATCGTCCGCATCGGCCGGGCGCGTGGCGTTCGCCGTTCTCGATCGCCGCCGCCGCGGGCGCTGCTGAACGTGCAAGTCCCAGGCACGCACGGGAAAGCAGCCAACCGCAGGAACCACGTAAGCAGGACGCTCGCTCGTGTGTTCGCCGGCTGGCGGACGGGCCTGCCGGGGCCCGTCATCGTTCTTCAGGCTGGGACCGCGGTCAACTACTTCGGCACTGGACTGATCCTTCCCTTCGAGATCATCTACCTGCACCAGGCCCGCGGCTTCCCGACGGCGACGGCGGGGCTGGTGCTGGCGGCGGTCATGGGAACGGCGGCGGTCGTAACGCCCTTTTCGGGTGCGCTGCTCGATCGTTTCCGCGCGAAGCCGATCCTGATCATCGGCAATCTCGCGAGCGCACTGGGCTACGCGGGCTTCGCATTCGTCGACCGTACCTGGCAAGCCTTCGTCTGCTCGGCCGTCGGCGGCGCCGGGTTCGGAGTCGCGATCACCGCGAACCAGGTTCTGAGCCTGACCCTGGTCTCAGCGGGGCAGCGCTCCTCCTCGATCGCGCTCCGCCGAGTCGCAGGCAACTTCGGTCTTGGCAGCGGCGCGACGGTTGCGGGCTTTATCGTCGCTTCCGCCAATGACCTCCGCGCGTTCCAGGCGCTCTACCTCTGCGACGGCGCCACGTTCGCTGTCTTCGCGCTGGTTGTGCTCGTGGGGATCCCGAATGCTCGCCTTGCGAATGCTGCGTCCGCGAGTGACAGGGGAACAGGCTTCCGATCAGTTGCTCACGATCGGCTCTTCCTCATCCTGATCGCCGCCAACATCGTGTTCGTGATGACCGGCGGCGCGCTCTTTTCCAACATCCTCGCGCCGTTTGCGAAGGCGCACACGCCTGTCGGGCCGGACGAGATCGGCGTTGTCTTCTTCATCAACACCTTCTTCATCGTCGTCGCGCAGATTCCAGCCACACGGGTCGTCAAGCGGATGCGCCGCACACACGCTCTCGCCGCGACCAGCGCGCTATTTGCCATCGGCCTGCTCGCGGTCCTGCTCGCAACGCTAACGAACTCGACGCTCACCGCTACCACCGTCTTGGCTGGGGTCGCGATCGTGATCGCGACCGGTGAGTGCGCGCAGTTTATCGTGCTCGGCACAATCGTCGCCGACCTCGCACCGCCGCATCTGCTCGGCCGCTACATGTCGCTCTACGGCCTCAGCTTCACGGCAGGCGTGGCCCTGGGCCCCGCGGTCGGCGGCGCGCTGCTCGCAACGTCACCCAACGCCGTCTGGTGGGGCGGCGCCTTGGCGGCAGCACTGATCGGAGCCGGCTTGCTGCGATTCGGCGACCGGATACCCGACCCGCTCTTGCAGGCGCAACGCCCTCCCCGCCTGCCACAGCTAGATGAATAGTACGGAGATGGAATGTCACTGGCGTACGTGATCGTCGATGTATTTCGCTGACACGCCGGGTCAATCCATCGTCAGGCCGCGGCCACCTCAGGGAGGAAACATCGTCATGGACCACCAAATGTTGCAACACCGGTTCGCAGCCCTCACCACAGCCCACGTGGCCGACGCCTGTACGCGCCCGAGTCCCAGTGCGTTGCGCTTCTGCGCTCTTGCGTGCTGTGGTGCCTGGCAGCCGCCTGGCCGGGCGTGTCTGTGCTGCCAGGCATGCTGGCACCGTCGATGCCTTCCTGGAGGCATTCGAAATGGCAGCACCGGGCGACGTGCTGGTAGTCGACAACGGCGGGCGGCTGGATGAAGCGTGCGTCGGTGACCTGGTGGCTCTGGAGGCTGAGGCAGCCGGTGTGGAAGGGATGGTGATCTGGGGGCTGCATCGGGACACCGCTGACATACGGGGGATCGGGTCGCGGAGCCGCTGAGCCCCGCGGCGTACCAGCAACTCATTGTCGACAGGGGAGACGAGCGTGTTCTGGACGATCTGACCGAGGACTGGCTGGCGCTGATCGCCGCCGTCAGCCGGCACGCGCAGGTCCGCACGGCAGGCTGGGCTACCTGGGCACGAGCAGGCGCTAGCTATCCCAGTTGGTCGCGGCGGCGGGTCAGGTAGGCGGTCTCGGCGGTGTTGCCGGCCAGTTCGATCGCTTTGTCGTACGCCGTACGCGACTGCTGACTGCGGCCCAGCCGGCGCAGCAGGTCGGCGCGGGTTGCGT
Organism: Kribbella sp. CWNU-51; assembly: GCF_054073265.1. Classification (NCBI taxonomy): domain Bacteria; kingdom Bacillati; phylum Actinomycetota; class Actinomycetes; order Propionibacteriales; family Kribbellaceae; genus Kribbella; species Kribbella sp. CWNU-51. The sequence goes on along the minus strand of NZ_JBSXMZ010000004.1, from coordinate 450,229 downwards.
GGTAGGCGTGATAGCCGGCCAACTTGTCCTCGAGACTGTCGACTGCCGCCAGCGCCACGTCCGGGCCGTCGAGCTCGGCGACCGCGATGGCTCGGTTGAGGGCGACGATCGGAGTGGGGTCGAGGCGGACGAGCTGGTTGTAGAGGGCGACGATCTGCGACCAGTCGGTGTCGCGGATGTCGCGGGCGGAGGTGTGTACGGCGTTGATCGCGGCGAGGATCTGATACCGACCCGGAGCCTTCCCGGTGGCCAGGCGCTCGCGCACCAGACGGTGGCCCTCGGCAACCATCGTCGCGTCCCAGGCGCCACGGTTCTGCTGATCGAGGGTGACCAGTTCACCGCTCGCCGACACCCGCGCGGTGCGGCGGGCCTCGGTGAGGAGCATCAGCGCCAGCAGCCCTGCCACCTCACCGTCCTCCGGCAGCAGCGCCCGGATCAGGCGCGTGAGCCGGATCGCCTCGGCGGTCAGCTCGTGGCGGACGGAATCGGTGTCAGGCCCGGTCGCCAGATACCCCTCGTTGAAGACGAGGAAGAGGACGGCGAGTACGCCGGACAGCCGGGCCGGGAGATCCTCCGCGGATGGCACCCGATAGGGGATACGGGCCGCCTTGATCTTGGCCTTCGCGCGGGTGATCCGCTGTCCCATGGTGGTCTCCTGCACCAGGAAGGCACGGGCGATCTCGGGTACGGTCAGACCGCCGACCATGCGCAGCGTCAGCGCGATCCGGGTGTCCATGGCGAGTGCCGGGTGGCAGCAGGTGAAGATCAGCCGGAGCCGCTCGTCGTCGACGGCACCGAGAGGCTCGGGCGGTTCGTCGTACACCATCTGAGCCTCCTTGTGTTTGTCGTCCCGCTTGCTCTCGCGCCGGATCCGGTCGATGGCCTTGCGGTTGGCGGTGACGGTCAGCCAGGCACCCGGATTGGGGGGTACGCCGTCGGCCGGCCACCGCTCCACGGCGATTGCGAACGCCTCGGCCGCCGCTTCCTCGGCGATATCGAGGTCACCGAAACGCCTGGCCAAGCCGGCGACCACCCGCGCCCACTCCTCGTGGTGCGCCTGGGTGATCGCCTCCGGGACGTCGGCCACACTCACAGGAACGGCCGCACCTCGATCTTCCGATCGCAGATCTTCGACGCCTCGGTGGCGAGCTTGAGCGCCACATCCAGATCGGGGGCCTCCCACACCCAGACGCCGGCGAGGTATTCCTTCGACTCCACGAACGGCCCGTCGGTCAACACTGCCTGCCCACCCCGGTTGTCGATGACCGTTGCCGCGTCGGTGTTCGCGAGTCCGCCTGAGAAAACCCAGTAGCCCTCGGCCATCAGTCGTTCGTTGAACTCGCTGATGGCAGGCTGCCTGTCCGTGCTGCCGGGATTGCTCTTGTCGTCGATCACGGATACCAGATATCGCATCTCGAAATCATCTCCTGTGCTGTCAGGCGCGCCTCGCAGGCGCCCACTCACCCCTTCAACGAACACCCACACCCCGATCCGACACCACTTCCCGAAGATCTTCCAACCTGCCAGGGGAGTGCCCCAAAAACTACCGGACACGCTGCGTATCAAGACTGGGCGGATTCGCCGGCCTGAGCGGCACAGGGGCGCGAGAGCCACGATCGCCCTGGGGAGGGCCAAAGGGACGACTATGGTCTGTCTCGTGGCGATGTCAGACGACTCACAGGCGGCGACGAGTTCTCACACGGACACTCCTGGGGATTCTAGCCAGGCGTGGCTAGAACTCGCTCCGGACTACGAGCGGGCCCGAACCAGGGAGGACTCGCTCGATCGACTTGTCGAGTGGCCGGCGCAGCGAGACCTTCTGGGCGATGTCACCGGACGGTCGGTGCTCGATGTCGGTTGTGGCAACGGCGGCAAGCTCGCTGAGCTGGTTCGAGACGGTGCGACAGCCTCCGTAGGCGTCGATGTCAGCGGCAACTTCCTCACCGCCCCGCCGTTTGGCTTGGAGTTGATCCGAGGCGATCTCTCTGAGCTGGATTCTGTGCCTGGGCTCGCCGGTCGCAGGTTCGACCGGATCTTGTTCCTGCAGTCTTTCGGCTACGCGAAAGATCCAGTCCGCACCCTGCAGGCAGCGCGCGCGATGCTGGCCGACGACGGATTCATCGTGCTGACGAAGACGCAACCGATCCGATACGCCGTCGAACGGGCCGAACAGAATGGGACGTCCCTGGGCGAAGAGTATTTCTCCACCGCCCCGTTCTCTTACCTCAGCGGCTGGAACGACCAGATCACCCTCACCAAGCGGCCCTACACCATCTCTGACCTGATCAACGTGTTCAGTGCGGCAGGGCTGTGGATCGAGACCGCGATCGAGCCGCAGCTATCCGAGGACGCCCGACGCCGCTACCCGCACAAGCAGGCGTGGATGAACAAGTACCTCGGCATCCTGATCTTCAAGCTCCGACCCCATCCCGGCCAGTAGGACGAGGTCGCCGATGGCAATACGCAGACTAGTAGTTGACATAATGTCGCTTATCGGCGCTCCGGTTCTCTCTGGAGAAGCTGGCGGGAGGATGCGAAACCGAGTCTCTCGTAGACCGGCACGGCCTTGCGGCCGGAGTGAACCGTGACCCTACTCGCCCCGAGGCGAAAGGCGTGTTCTGATGCGGCCTGGACGAGCGCCGAGCCGATGCCGTTCCCGCGCTGCTCCGACATGACGAAGACGCTTTGGATGTCGGCCGAGCGGCGACTGGTGGTGCCCGGCCTCGGCGCCCGTGGAACGAGCGCCAGCCACGCCATCCCGACGACCTCGGACTCGGAAAGTCGAGCGACAAACGCGACATGCGAGTCGTCGTGCTCGGTCCACCACGCGGCAAGGTCACCCGCGAATACCTCGACCGACTGCTTGGCCTGCTCGGCAGGTGCGGCATTCAACCAGAGCAGACGAGCCAGGTGCTCCAGATCCGCCTGACCCGCAATGCAGATGTCCATGCGCCCAGTATTTCGCAGCACCTCAGGTGACCTCGGCGTTCTTCCAGGCGGCCACGGCGATGTCGATGATGTCGGCGCGTGGGGTCAGGGACGGGATCTCGGTGAGTGGGATCCAACGGGCGAAGGCTGTGCTGCCGTTGATTTCGGTGGTGCCGAGCGAGCCGCCGGTGATGGTGGCCGCAAAGATGACTCGGACGGATTTGTACGGGCGTCTGTCACGTCCGGGGTCCAAGAGCGTGAAGTGATTCGTCGCGATGGGATTGCCGACCGAGACTGTGTAGCCGGTCTCCTCGACCACCTCGCGGACGACGGCGTCCGGCAGGGACTCGTCGTACTCGACGCCGCCGCCTGGCATCGTCCAGCCGGCCGGTGAGTTCTCATTGCCGACGAACCAACTCAGCAACAGCTGGTCGTGCTCGTCGACGATCACCGCGTACGCCGCCAACCGAGTGTCGTATTCGCTGAAGTGCACCGACCGACGATAGCGAGAACCAGGGTCGGACGCAGATCGGCCCGCTGCGGGGAACGGGTCCGCGGTCAGGGGAGACACGTAGGTCTCCCCCGGGCCCGCTCTCCCCCGCCGCGGCCGACTACTCAGCGTGTTCGATTCGTCAGCGGTCCTGGATCAGGCCGAGGACGTTGCCGTCGGGGTCGGTGAAGGTGGCCACCAGGCGGCCGCCGCCGACGTCCTTCGGGGCCTCCTTGAGCGTGCCACCGGCAGCGGTCACCTCGGCGAGCTTGCCCTCGATGTCGTCCACGTGCCAGTACGCGATCGGCGAGGTCATGTCGCTGTTCGGCACCAGGCCGATCTGCTGACCCTCGGCCTCGAACCCGACGTAGTACGGCGAGTCCGCCGTCGGCTCCATACCGAGCAGCGCGATGTACGTCGCCTTGGCCTTCTCCAGGTCCGCCACCGGGTGCAGAACCGTCTTGATGCCTTGCGTGGAAGTCATTGTCACTCCTGAACTCTTGGGCCTCGCAGCCCTTGATGTGTACTGACTGTCACGCTATTCCCCTCACCACACCAGTGCTTCTCGATTCCTGATCGGTTCGCGCGACAACCGGTTCAAGCCTGTCTGAAGGGCGCCGAAGACGGTTGAACCGGCTAGCGCCTCGCCAAGAAACGTCGAGGTCGTTACCGCACTTGCCTTCCGCCCGGGGCAATTTCAGGGGCGAACCTCGCACCTGGACCCTTCTACCCATCGCATTCCCGGGGTGAAGGGACCAGATCAGGGGTGAACCCCGCACCTGGCCGCCGGGGCCGGCTTCGGGATGGTGGTCACTCCGGATTACCGCCCCAACCTTGCTGACGCGGTACTAGGTACGGCGACGACGGCAAAGGCAGTCACCGGCTCGCGGTGACTGCCTTTTACAGCCGTCCTGTCGTTTCCCTGGGGTCCTCCCGGGACCGACCCCCAACCCAGCCGACACCACTACGCCAGCCCCGGCCGCTGGTCGCCGCCCACCCGGCCGCCCGCCCACCCGGCCGGCCGCCCCGCCTCGCTACCCCACCCGGCCGGCTCGATCAGTCACCTTGTGCACCAGATCCGTGCGGCGTGGGCCTCTGCGCACGGATCTGGTGCACCAAGTCGATCTCTGCTGTGGCCGAACCCAGTTCGGCCAGGGTCCGGGCTCGAGTCCGCGGTGCTGGCACACTCACAGCAGACGCGGACGAGGCCGGTCACGCTCCGATCCGGGCCGGCGGTGAGCTGACGATGAAGTTGGTGAGTGCCTCAGGTCCGCACCCGCACCGATCCCCGCAACATCGGCGTCGACTCCGCCAGGATCGGGCAGCCACCGAAACGACACAACAAACCTGGACAACGCCTCGGCTCGCCGGGTTTCTCCCCTCGGACACCCGCAGACAACCCGGCACGCGGTCAGATGTCGGCTCCACCGTCCGAGGCGCCGTTAGGCGAGTGGGGGCGCGGACACCATGTCGGGACCTGGGACACCTCACGACC
>NZ_JBSXMZ010000004.1:388611-445292 GCF_054073265.1 Kribbella sp. CWNU-51 | reverse complement strand
CCGAGGTCCCTGCTCGGGCTCGAAATCCCCGCCACGCCCACAGTTGCCGAGACCCGATCCCTGATGGCGACCACCGCCCACCGCGGTGCTGAGCATCCGCTCGAGGGGCCGGCGCTTCCTGAAGGCGAGCGGCCCCGCCCACCGCCGCCGGCTGGCGGTGGTTGTTGTTCCGCCCGGGTGTGCACCACTCGAGGGTCGCAGCGGCGGCGCGGTGCTTTCTCGGTGCACAAGGCCAGGCGGGGCCGACAACCCACGGAAACGACAGGAAAGCCCGTCCTACTTGGCGACGTATTCCTTGAGGTGTTTGCCGGTGAGCGTGGTGGGCTTGGCGATCAGCTTGGCCGGAGTGCCTTCGAAGACGACCTTGCCGCCGTCGTGACCGGCGCCCGGACCGAGGTCGATGAGCCAGTCGGCGTGCGCCATCACGGCCTGGTGGTGCTCGATGACGATGACCGACTTCCCAGCGTCGACGAGGCGGTCGAGGAGCGCGAGGAGTTGCTCCACGTCGGCCAGGTGGAGGCCGGTGGTCGGCTCGTCGAGGACCAGGATCCCGCCCGGCTCCCCCATGTGCGTCGCCAGCTTGAGCCGCTGCCGCTCTCCCCCGGACAACGTGGTCAGCGGCTGGCCGAGACTCACGTAGCCGAGTCCGACATCCGCCAGGCGATCGAGGATCTTGTGTGCGGCCGGCGTACGCGCGTCGCCCTCGGCGAAGAACTCGAGAGCCTCGGCCACCGGCATCGCGAGCACTTCGGCGATGTTCTTCCCGCCGAACGTGTATTCCAGCACCGCCGCCTGGAATCGCTTGCCCTCGCACTCCTCACACGGCGACTCGACGGTCGCCATCACACCGAGCTCGGTGTAGATCACACCGGCACCCTTGCAGGCCGGGCAGGCACCCTCGGAGTTCGCGCTGAACAGGGCCGGCTTCACGCCGTTCTCTTTCGCGAACGCCTTCCGGATCGGCTCGAGCAGTCCGGTGTACGTCGCCGGGTTGCTCCGCCGCGATCCCCGGATCGCCCCCTGATCGATCGCCACCACCCCATCGAGGTCGGCGATCGAACCGTGGATCAGCGAACTCTTCCCCGAGCCCGCCACCCCGGTCACCACCACGAGGACACCGAGCGGTACGTCGACATCGACGTTCTGGAGGTTGTTCGTCGAGGCGCCCCGGACCTCGAGCGCACCTGTCGCCGAGCGCACCGACTCCTTCAACGTCGCCCGGTCGTCCAGGTGCCGCCCGGTCAGCGTCCCGCTGGTCCGCAGCTTGTCGACCGTGCCCTCGAAGACCACCTCGCCACCACCGGAACCAGCGCCCGGACCGAGGTCGACGACGTGGTCGCCGATCACGATGGTCTCCGGCTTGTGTTCCACGACGAGCACGGTGTTGCCCTTGTCGCGCAGCTGCAGCAGCAGTTCGTTCATCCGCTGGATGTCGTGCGGGTGCAGACCGATGGTCGGCTCGTCGAACACATACGTCACGTCGGTCAGCGACGAACCGAGATGACGGATCATCTTGGTGCGCTGCGCCTCACCGCCGGACAGCGTGCCGGCCGGCCGATCCAGGGACAGGTAGCCCAGCCCGATCTCGACGAACGCGTCGAGCGCGTCCCCCAGCGCCCCGATCAGCGGCGCCACCGACGGCTCCTTCAGGTCACGCACCCACGCGGCCAGGTCGGTGATCTGCATCATGCACAGGTCGGCGATGTTCTTGCCCTTGATCTTCGACGCCAGCGCCTCCTGGCTGAGCCGCGTCCCGCCGCAGTCCGGGCAGGTCGTGAACGTGATCGCACGCTCGACGAACGCCCGGATGTGCGGCTGCATCGCCTCGACATCCTTGGACAGGAAAGACTTGTGGATCGACGGGATCAGCCCGGAGTAGGTCAGGTTGATGCCCTCGACCTTGATCTTGGTCGGCTCCCGGTAGAGCAGGTCGTGCAGTTCCTTCTTCGTGTACTTCTTGATCGGTTTGTCCATGTTGAAGTAACCGCTGCCGCGGAAGATCCGCCCGTACCAGCCCTCCATGCTGTAGCCGGGGATCGTCAGGGCGCCCTCGCTCAGCGACTTGCTGTCGTCGTACAGCGCGGTCAGGTCGAAGTCGGTGACCGAGCCCATGCCCTCGCAGCGCGCGCACATGCCGCCGGCGTAGACGGCCTCGCGCACCACCTTCTTCTCGCCCGCGCCCTTGTCGGCGACCATCGACCCGGTCGCCGTCCGCTTCGGGACGTTGAACGAGTACGCCGTCGGCGGGCCGGCGTGCGGCTTCGCGATCCGGCTGAACAGGATCCGCAGCATCGCGTTCGCGTCGGTGGCGGTGCCGACCGTGGAGCGCGGGTTCGAGCCCATCCGCTCCTGGTCGACGATGATCGCGGTGGTCAGGCCGTCCAGTACGTCGACCTCCGGGCGGGCCAGCGACGGCATGAACCCCTGGAGGAACGCACTGTAGGTCTCGTTGATCAGCCGCTGTGACTCGGCCGCGATCGTGCCGAACACCAGCGAGCTCTTGCCCGAGCCGGACACCCCGGTGAAGACCGTCAGCCGGCGCTTCGGGATCTCGACGCTGATGTCCTTCAGGTTGTTCACCCGCGCTCCGGTGACGCGGATCAGGTCGTGGCTGTCGGCAACATGTTCGCCGGCCGACCTCGGGGCCTTGCTCATGGGTGTCTCCATCGTATTTAGGACAGCTCATCGCGTCTGGCTGTCGGGCGGAGCCGCGGCGCGGTCTCCGTTCGGCACGGTCGGGGTCGGGGTCGGCTCAGGAAACCTGGTTGATCCGGATGTGGTTGCCGGCGGGATCGCGGAACGCGCAGTCGCGTACGCCGTACGGCTGGTCGGTCGGCTCCTGGATGACTTCGGCGTCGGTGGCCTGCAGCCGCTCGAACACGCCGTCGATATCCTTGGTCGCCAGCACCAGGGTGGCGTAGGTGCCCTTGGCCATCATCTCGGCGATGGTCTGGCGCTCGTCCTCGGTGACGCCCGGGTCGGCGCCCGGCGGGTAGAGGACGACCGACGTGTCGGGCTGGCCGGCCGGGCCGACGGTGATCCAGCGCATGCCGCCGTACCCGACGTCGGTGCGGATCTCGAAGCCGAGGACGTCGCGGTAGAACGCCAGCGACGCCTCGGGATCGGTGTGCGGGAGGAAACTCGACAGAATCTTGATGTCCATGGACGTCACGCTACGTGCCGCTCGCCGGTGTTGCTTCTCGATTCCTGATCGGCCGGGTCACCTGTTTCGCGACGCAGGACGGGATGCCCACGGTCGCGTCGGCTGCCCGCTCGCGGTAGACGCTCGGCGGCATCCCGACCAGCTCGGTGAACCGGGTGCTGAACGTGCCCAGCGACTGGCAGCCGACCGCGAAGCAGACGTCGGTCACGCTCTGGTCGCCGCGGCGCAGCAACATCATCGCGCGCTCGATCCGCCGGGTCATCAGATAGCCGTACGGCGACTCTCCGTAGGCACGCTTGAACTCACGGCTGAGGTGTCCGGAGGACATGTGGGCACCCCGGGCGAGCGCCTCCACGTCGAGCGGCTGCGCGTACTCCCGATCGATCCGGTCCTTGACACGCCGCAACCGCGCGAGGTCCCCCAGGCGCTGCGCATCGGCCGGACTGTTGCTCATCCCTGAAATCGTGCCACGTCCCACCGAAGAAGTCATACGTACCTAGGGTGCTCCCCCGAGCAGTTCGGGCGTCAACGGAAACCGGGCACCCGACAGCCGTGGTGGCCGCGGACCTGATACCAAGGCCTATCGCGTCGTGTCGCGGCCCTCCCGGCATCCGGCCAGCAGCGCCCAGACGCCTGCGTCGCGGGGTGTTGATCGCCGCGACCTCGGACCCGTACTCGGGACCTCGGACACGGCACAGCCTGTCCGAGGACTCCAGATGGTGTCCCAGGGTCCCGGGGATCGGCACCTCAAGGCATCGCGGCCCGTTTGCTACCCGTCTCCTGACCGCGTGCAACTAGCGGCCGGTGGTGCCGTCGAGTTGTTCTCGGATGATGTCGGCGTGGCCGGCGTGGCGGGAGGTCTCCCCGATGACGGCGAGGATCGCCCAGCGCAGGTCGTGGGTCTTGCCGTTGCGGGTCACGGGGGCGTCGGGGTCGCCGATGCCGGCGATGATGGCGTCGGACGCGGCCCAGGCGTCGCGGTAGTCGGAGCGCAGGGTCTTCAGGGTGATCTCGGGGTCGACCTCCATCGAGCGCTTGCCGCGGGTTGCCCTGCCGCCCGCGACGATCTCCTCGAACCAGAGGGACTCGACGAAGGTCAGGTGCTGCACGAGCCCAGCGACGTTGGTGCCGGAGTCGACCGTGCTGCGGCGCGCGTCCGCCTCACTGAGACCGGCCAGCTTCTTCAGCACACCCGCGCGCAGCCCGTCGAGCACTGCCTGCAACTGCTCGAGTTCGGTGGTCACGACGAGCTGCAGGGGCCGACCGTGGAGATGATGCCGCGGTGATCCGACACGGGGATTTTGTACCAGCCGGCATCGTCGGCGCACCAGCCCGGCTTCACGAACATGTGGTCGATCCGCACCAGGAACGCCGTCCAGTTGCCGATCTCCGACGGCCGGCCCCAGGTGTCCAGCATGGCGTCGTCGAGGTGCTTGCTGAGCACCCGGTAATCCCGGCCGCGGTCTGTGGTGTTGAGGTCGCCGGTGACCATCACCGGATGGTCGTCGCGCTCGGCTCGCGCCGCGATCTGCTCCATCAGCCGGTGGTGCTCGGCGACGGTGGTCTGGTACGACGCTCCGTCGTCCGGAGGCGACTGGTACGTCGCTCCGCCCGACGTCCACCACGGACGCGGTACATGCGCGGCGATCAGGTCGAACTCACCCGATGGCGCCTGGACCCGGACCACGAAGCCGGGCAGGTCCGGCCCGGGCCGTTCGACCACCGTCAGCGGCCACCGGCTGAAGATGCCGACCGCAGGTCCGTTCCAGTCGGCCACGTGCACCGGGTACGACTCGGACAGCCGAGCGGTCAGTGGAGACCCGATCTCGGAGACGACGAGCACGTCGGCGTGCAGCGCGAGCAGACTGTCGGCGCCCTCGAGCTCGCCGCTGCCGATATTCGCCGCCGCGATCCGTACGGCGCGGGTCCGGTCGACGGTGCCGGCGCCGCCCGGTATCCACGGCAGTACGGTCGCCACGATCCCGACCAGCAGCGTCGACACGGCAAAGACGATGGCGGCCTTGTGCCGCCGACCCAGCAACCCCACGATCAACGCTGTCACCAAGGTCAGCATCGGCAGCCCGATCGCCAGCACATCGGTCACCACACCGAGCCGATCGCGCAGCAAGAACCATGCCCAAGGCAACAAGGCGGCCACCGCAACCCCACCGTAGCGCCGGACGCGCGTCGGCCCGCCACGCACTTCTACCGCAGCCCCCTGCACTTCGGCTCCCCCCACCCGGATCCCCTCCACCAGCCAGGCTAGGCCCCCTTCCGGCGGTCCGGTACCGACATCACGTGAACAAATCTGCTCAGCGGCGAGCCTGGTGAACCCGAGTCGCGCGTGGAACGGCCGGCGAACTCGACATCGATCGGGCGGTGACGTGTTGCTGGGTAGACCACATCCTTCCGCTACTACGGCAGGTCGACCTCCAGCGGCAGGTTCTTCAGGAAGTCGGTCGCGTCGAACATCGCCCCGGCCGTCGCCACACCGGTCGTCCGCGTCTCCCCGGCGAGAATCCGTCGTACGGCCTCCACCGCGAGCGGAGCCGTGATCGCGTAGATGTCCTGGCCACGCGCCGTCGCCCGCTGCTCGACGCCATCGGTGCGGACCAGCACGTCGACGACGAAGGACTGGTCGGAGCGCCCGAGCGCGTCGACAGCTACTGGCGCCGGGGTGTCGGCGTTGAACAGATCGACCGCCGCCTCGACGGTCATATAGGTGCGCACCTCGGGTACGGCGAGGTGGCTGGGGACCGTGACGACGTCGGCCATGGTGAACTCGGGGATCACGCGCCGCAGCCCGAGCGGCTCGGGGAAGATCCAGTCCTGCTGGACCGGCTTGTCGTCGTGGTACTGCAGTTCGCCGCCCGTGAAGCGCAGCCGGCGTCCGGCCCGAAGGTCGTGCGAGACCTGTCCGGCAGCGCGCGTACCCCGAGTGGGGTGCCAGCTGCTGAGGCCGTAGGCGACGTGCACCTCGTCGGCGGTGGTCCGCTCCCCCAGCACGGCGGTCGTCAGCAGGTCGCCGAGGCCGCCGTAGAAGGCCATCGCCGGGACGACCGGCGTGTCCGCGTGCCTGTCGATTGTTGACAAGTTCGCCTCGATCTCGGCCGCGACGTCGACGTACGGGATCCGCGCCCGGCCGGCCGCCTCGATCACCGGCGTGGCGGTCGCCGCGAAGGGGCCGGCGCAGTTGATCACGGCCGCGGCCTTGGCGAGCGCCTGGTCGAGCGCGTGGGGGTCGCCGACCGCTGCCGGGCGTACGTCGACGTCGCCCCACTTCGACGCCAGCGTCTCGAGCGTGGTCGCGTCGCGTCCCGCGATGACGGTCGGGAGGCCGCGGCGCAGCAACTCCTCGACGACGAAGCGGCCCGTGTGCCCGGTCGCTCCGTAGACCACTACTGCATTCATTGTCTTCTCCTCCGATTGTCGACGATCGACATATCGAGTCTCGCCGCATGACGCACCCGACCGTGAGAGTCCGGAACGACACCATGCGTACACTTTCGGACATGCACACTGTCGCGCTGGCGACCGCCGGGCATCTGCTGCACCTCGAGCTCGGGATCGCGTACGAAATCTTCGGCAATCCACCGCTCGGTCACGTCGACGACTGGTACGAGGTCGTCCTCTGTGGTCCGGGAACCGTGCAGGTCGGCCCCTTCCGGGTCGAGCCCGATGACGGTCTGGACCGGCTGGCCCGCGCGGACACCGTGATCGTGCCGGCGTGTGTGGACGTCGACGAGCCGCCGCCGGCTGAGCTGGTCGAGGCAGTCCGCGCGGCGCACGCGGCGGGCGCTCGGATCGCGTCGCTGTGCACGGGTGCGTTCGTGCTTGGTGCCGCGGGGCTGCTGGACGGTCGGAGGGCGACCACCCATTGGGGGCACGCCGCCGCGTTGAGCGCACGTTATCCACGGGCGGAGATCGATCCGGACGTGCTCTACACCGACAACGGGAGCGTACTGACGTCTGCGGGCAAGGCGGCTGCCATGGACCTGTGCCTGCACCTGATCCACCTCGACCATGGCGCGACGATCGCGAACTCGGTCGCGCGGCGCCTCGTCGTACAGCCGCATCGGGCCGGTGGTCAGGCGCAGTTCGTGGACACGCCGGTTCAGGTCAGCGGCGACCACACGCTCGCGGACCTCCTGGCCTGGGCCCAGGAGCGACTCGACCAGCCGCTGACCGTGACCGACCTCGCCCGGCAGGCGAACACCAGTCCGCGCCACCTGGGCCGGACCTTCCGCGCGGTGACCGGCCAGACACCACTCCAATGGCTGCTGACTCAGCGCGTCCGCCGCGCCCAACAGTTGCTAGAGGCAACCAACGACGGCATCGAGACAGTCGCCGTCGCGACCGGAATGGGCACCGCCACGACCCTGCGACGCCAGTTCAAGCGTGTCGTCGGCGTACCGCCCGACACCTACAGACGCACCTTCCACAGCACGTAGGCTGCGACCATGGCGACCTACCCGCGACGGATGCACACGGCGTTGGAGGCCACGGACCCGCGCGGGCTGGCGGAGTTCTATCGCGTGTTGCTGGGCTTGCGGTACCGGGCGGGCGACGAGCCGCCGAGTGACGGTACGGCGGATGACGCCGATTGGCTCGTGCTCGTCGACGACGACGGGAATCGGCAGCTCGCGATCCAAGGGGTGGATGTGCTGCCGACGTCCACCTGGCCGTCTCACGACGTACCGATGCAGCTCCACATCGACTACGCCGTACCTTCGGTCGAAGAGTTGCATCGGCACCGGCAGCGGGCCGAAGAGCTCGGCGCCAGGCTGCTCCTGGACCGCACATCCGAGGATTCCGAGCCGCTCTATGTCCTGGCCGACCCGGCCGGGCATCCGTTCTGTCTCCTCGTGGGGGTCTTGTGAGCAAGCAGACTGGGTACGCCGACGTCAACGGGCTGCGGATGTACTACGAGATCCACGGCTCGGGCGGGACCCCGTTGCTGCTGTTGCACGGCGGGCTGTTCAACATCGACCTGCAGTTCGGTGCTTTGCTGCCTGGACTGGCCGAGAAGCGAAAGGTGATCGCGACCGACTTCCAGGGACACGGCTACACCAATGACGCCGACCGTCCATTGGGCACCGTCGGCCTGGCGTCGGACGTGGTCGGGCTGTTGACGGAGCTCGACGTACCTCAGGTGGACCTGTTCGGGTTCAGCGTGGGCGGTGCGGTCGCGCTGTACCTGGCGATCAAGCACCCGGAGCTGGTCCGGAAGGCGGTCATCTCCTCGGTGTCGTTCGACCGCGACGGCGAGCGCGCGGAGAACGCCGAGGCGGTCGGTGAAATGAAGGTGGAGATGATCGCCGGTACGCCGATGGAAGCGGAATACCTCGCGAAATCGCCGCATCCCGACCTCGAGCACCTGCAGACCCTGCTCACCAAGCTCGGCGGCTACGACCGCGGCACCGCCGGCTGGACCGACGACGACATCCGCGGCATCGCCGCCCCCACCCTCATCACCGTCGGCGACTGCGACGCCGTCAAACTCGACCACGCCGTCCGTTTCCTCCAACTTCGCGGCGGCGACGTGAACGGCGACTTCACCGGCGTCCCCACCTCCCAACTAGCCGTCTTCCCCGGCACCACCCACTTCAACGGCCTGTCCCGCACCAACCTCGTCCACGACGTGGTCACCACCTTCCTCGACGCCGACTAGGTAGCGGCCATCAACGGGTGGCTGTGACCAGCAGGTTGGACGAAGGTTTCAGCCGTCTCGGCCCTGCCATGTGGTCACGCAGGCTTCGTTCCCCTCCAGGTCGGCAAGCACCCAGAAAGCGGGGGCACGCGTCGCGGACACAAGTCGGCCCCCAGCCGCCAGTGCGGCCTCGACGCGCCGTGGTGCCTCGTCATGCGGGACACAGATGTCGAAGTGGATGCGATTGCGCTGCGGACGCGCCCGATCCATCTGCTGGAACCAGATGGCCGGGCCCTGCCCGACCGGGTCGACGAGCGGATCCTCCGGCCCCTCGGCACCCGCCTCATCCGTATAGCCCAGCACCGCCTTCCAGAACGCCCGAATCCCGGCAATGTCCAAAGCATCAATCGCGATCTCCAGTATCTGGACGGACCGCCGTGCCCCCGTTCCGATTTCGGGCTCCGCCAACACCCCGGACCTGTCCGCGGTGGCAGAGATCCGAAGCGCGAGCTCGACATCCCGGGTGGTAACCGCCGCGCGCTCCAACGACTGCAGAGTGAAGACGACCCGATCGGGGCGGGCATCGACCCGAAGGTGCTGGTCGGCGTCGTCGCCGCACACCGCGACAGCGTCCGCTGCCAAGCCGATCGCCCGAGCCAACGACCCGACCGGGACCGACGTTCGCAAAGTGCCCAGCAGGAAGCGCCACCCAGAGTCCTGGACCGCCTCCGACGCTTCCTGCCGACTCAATATCTGTTCCATGGCCGCATCCTTGCAGCCCCACTGTCAGCCCCGCCTGCCGCTACTTCTGAAACAATCCCTGGGAGCTCAGGCGGAAGACCGGCCAGGCGATCTCCGTGCGCCACGATGTTGGGTTCGGGGCGTCTCGGGGGCCGACGGTGTAGGTCTCCTGGACTGGGCCAGTGACGGTCAGGGTGTGGTTGTAGGCCCAGGTGGCGAGGCGGCCGTAGGTTACGTCGATGTCGTCGTGGGCGCCGTGGTGGATGGTAGCGGCCAAGTCGACGGCGGGGAGTTCGAGTGGGCGCACCCGGCCGTACGACGGTGGGGCGGCGACCGCGTAGTAGACGACGACCGTGCCGCGGCCGGTGGTGAAGAGCTCGTTGTCGTAGTGGCCGCCCGGTGGACCTAGGCGCTCGTGACTGCGTACGGCGGAGTCCAGCTCGGCCATGGCGCCGTCGTACCAGGGCAAGACGTCGGCCAGGTCGACCACATCGGTGATCGCGGCAACCATTCGGGCCGGTTCAGAACGCAGCTCGACGGCCAGCTCGCCAGGGTCAGGCCGGAGCAGGCGTTGCAGCGACGTCACCGCCGCGCGGGTCCGATCGAGCGAGTCCTGCAGCCGGTCGAGGTGCGTGGCGATCAGCTCGGCGCGGATCTCCGGATCGTCGGTCGCGAGGATCTTGCCGACCTCAGCCAGCGGTACGTCGAGCTCGCGCAGCCGATGGATCACTTGCGCGGAGGGGATCTGCCCGGTCGTGTAGTACCGGTACCCGCTGGACGGATCGATCGACGCGGGCTCGAGCAGACCGCTCTCGTGATACCGCCGCAGTGTCCGCACACTCAGCTGCGTCGCCTGCGCGAACTCGCCGATCGTCAGTCCCCGACTCACCCCGCCACTGTGCACCCTCCCCCTACGAGAGAGTCAATTCCTTGCCCCTCTCCCGCCGAGAGGCATCAGGCTGACCGGCATGAACATCTCCCTCGACCAACTGCCCACCACCATCACGGCGTACCTGGCCAGCCACACAGCCCGCGATCTCGACGCCGCGATGCAGTGGTACGCCGCCGACGCCGAAGTCACCGACGAAGGCAAGACCTACCACGGCCGCGACGAGATCCGCGCCTGGATGGCCCGGTCTGCCGCCGATTACACCTACACCACCGAACTGACCGGCGCACGCCAGGTCGACGACCACACGTACGTCGCCACCCATCACCTCGAGGGCAACTTCCCCGGCGGAACCGTCGACCTCGACTTCACGTTCACCCTCGAAGACAACGTGATCACCAGGCTCGTCATAGCCTGAACCTGTTATGCAGAAAGCACTGGCGGAGTTGCGAACCCGGATCGTCGCCGCGGCCGGGCGCGAGCATGCGGTCGACGGGTTGCTCTTGTCGATCGTCGACGCGCCGACACCGCCGATGTCCTCCCTGGCGACGCCGACGTTCGCGCTGGTTGCGCAAGGCCGGAAGCGGCTCGCGGTCGGCGACCAGGTCTTCGAGTACGGCGCCGGCGACTACCTCGTCGTTTCGGTGGATCTGCCGGTGACCGGGCACTTCGTCGAGGCCTCCAAAGATCAGCCGTGCCTCGGGGTCGGGTTGTCGCTGCGGGCCGAGCTGATCGCCTCGCTGCTGCTGGATGCGGCGGACAGTCAGGTGCCTGGTGGCTCGGTTCAAGCTCTGACCGTCAGCCGGGCGCCCGACGAACTCATCGACGCCGTGATCCGCCTGCTTCGGCTTGTCGACGAACCCGAGGATGCTCGGGTGCTGGCGCCGCTTGTCGAGCGCGAGATCCTCTGGCGGCTGCTGCGGAGTCCGCAGGGTGCCGCCGTACGCGAGATCGGGCTCACGGACAGCAGTCTCTCGCACGTCGCCCGGGTGATCCGCTGGATCCGTGACCACTACACCGAACCATTCCGGGTCGAGGAGCTGGCCGCGCAGGCCGGCATGAGTACGTCGGCGTTCCATCGGCACTTCCGCACAGTCACGGCGATGACGCCGATCCAGTTCCAGAAGAAGATCCGGTTGCAGGAGGCGCGCTTGCGGCTGGTCGGGCTGGGCGAGGACGTGACGAGCACCGGGTACGCCGTGGGCTACGACAGCCCGTCGCAGTTCAGCCGCGAGTACCGGCGCGAGTTCGGTACGCCGCCCAGCCGTGACACCAGCCTGATCCGCGCGGAAGCTTCCCTGCCATAGAGCAGGATCGTGCAAGTGGCGGCGAGCAATGGTCTAGCGACTCCCCTGTGAACACGCGTCTACTGGACAAGTACCTGTTCAAGACGTTCTAGGAGATTGACACGATCATGCAAATAGCTGTGATCACCGGCGGGAGCTCCGGCATCGGGCAGAGCGCGGCCTTCGAGGTCGCGAAGCGCGGCGTCGGGGTGATCCTGACCTACCACGGGAACCGCGACGGCGGCCTGGAGACCGCCGAACGGATCGAGAAGGACGGCGGTACGGCGGTCGCACTGCCCCTGGATGTCGGTCGACCCGACACGTTCGCCGACTTCACGACTGACGTGCGAGACGTGCTCCAGCGCTGGGGGCGGACATCGTTCGACTTCCTCGTCAACAATGCGGGCGTCGGGCAACAGCCGGTGATGTTCGAGGACACCACCGAGGAACTGTTCGATCAGATGCTGCGGATCCATCTGAAGGGTCCGTACTTCCTCACCCAGACGCTCCTGCCGCTGGTCGCGGACGGCGGATCGATCGTCTACACCAGCAGCACCTCAGCCCTGGCCACCACGCGACCGGAGCCGGGGTACTCGGTGTACGCGAGCATGAAGGGCGCACAGGTGGTGCTCACCCGCTACCTCGCCAAGGAACTCAGCGTTCGCGGCATCCGGGTCAACGCCGTCGCTCCTGGCGTGACCCGGACCCGCCTCGGCGACGACGCGTTCGCCCGCTACCCCGAGCTGATCCCGCCGATCGCCGACCGCACCGCCCTCGGCCGCATCGGCGAACCGGACGACCTCGGCACGGTGATCGCGTTCCTCCTCTCCCCCGACGGTGCCTGGATCACCGCCCAGACCCTGGAAGCCTCGGGCGGCTACGACCTCTGACCACTCCAGTCATCACCCCACGTTGTGGTTCGGGCGGCCCGATAGCTGCTGGACGACTTCGGCACCACCGCCTGTTCACGTGAACCGGCGGTGGTGCACAGGTCGAGGATCACCCGGCCCTTCGGCCGCGCGGGCCTGCCGATCACACGGGCCGACGCGGGATGTGCCGGTGCGCGGGTGGCGACCAGGTAGCTGAACTTCTCGTCTTCGAAGTTGCGCGTGCCGTCCTTCAGGACCCGATGCAGTTCGGTCCGCGGCAGTCGTACGGCGAAGTGGCACCAGTCGGCGGGGACGAGCGGGCACTCCACCTGATGCGGGCAGGGAGCCGCGATCGTCAGACCCTGCTCGCTGAGCTGAGCACGAGCATCGAGTATGCGGCGATGTCCGCGCGGAGTCCCGGGCTCCACGATCACGACGGTGCCGGCGGTCTGCGCCGCTGTGTCGATGAGGTCGCGGCGGGCGGCGTCGGACAGTTCATTGAGGACGTAGCCGATCGTGATCAGGTCGACCTGGCGGTGCGGGCTCCAGTGGCGGAGGTCGGCCGCCGTCCATCTTGCGCCGACAAGCGGCCCGCTTTGGTCGCCATGGAGGCCCTGCTCACCATCGGCAAGTCGTCGGCCGAGGCGGATGGCGGCGGGCTCGCGTTCGACGGTCTCGGTGGCGATCCCCGGCCAGATCGCGGCAGCCGCCCAGGCGGCCGCGCCGGTTCCTCCGCCGAGGTCGAGGTGAGTCGTGAAGGTGCTGACGACGTGTCGATCAGCCGCGAGCAAGGCGGCGTGAAGCGCACGACACGTCGCCGGCATTCGTACGACGGCGTACGCGAGGCAGTCGAGGTCGTCGCGCATCCCCGGTGTGCTGTCGTCGACCCGCTCACCCCGATAGCGGTCGGACAAAGCGATGACACGGCGGCGCAGCACGTCGTGCTGGACACCGGCAAGGACGCGGACAAGGGCAGCATGCAGTTGTGTGTCCACGAAGGACATGAGGGAACTCCGGTTCGGTCGGCACGGAGTGCGCAGGGCGCACGAGACCCGCGGCCAGACGCCGCGACGCACCAACCGGTCCGGAAAGCTGTCAGAAGCCAGCAGAGAAGGAGGGATTGGCGCGGAACCGGATAACCATGCAAGCCATCACGCACCTCCTCGGATCACAGAACAACGGTGACTCTATCCAACGGCACCTCAACTCCGCGCCTGATTTTCAGCGATCCAGATACGTACAGAGGCAGACCTTGTTGCCCTCCGGATCGGCCAGCACGGTGAACGACGGCGCCTTGTCGTCGGCCACCACCGTCCCGCCGGCCGCCAGCGCCGCCTCGATCCGGGCCGGGACCACCTCAGCCGGAAGCCACAGATCCAGATGGAACCGTTGTCGAGGAGTCTCCTGCGCGTCCGTGCCCTGGAACCACAGGGTCACCACCCGTCCGGTCGGGTCGCAGACGTCAAGCCGGTCGTAGACGCCGGGGTCGCCGGTGAGTACGGCGGCCCAGAACGGACCGATCGCGGCCTCGTCGGCCGTATCCAGGCCGAGCTCCACCTCAGCCACGGCCGACGGGTCAGCTGTGAGGCCCAGCGACTGAGCGATCGAGCTGATCCGCCGCGCCAGGTCGACATCCCGCTGCGTCACGTTCGGATAGCCCTCGTCGGTGCCGGGCTTCACCGCGTCGTCGCTGAGCAGCCGCAGGTCCGCGAAGCCCTTGCCGAGCCGGACCTCCGGCGCATGCTCGCTCGAGGCGCAGGCCTCGCCGACGGCGCTCACGAAGCGAGCGCCGTCGGCGAACGACCCGATCAGGAACCGCGCGTGCAAGCCCTGGCCAAGCTTGCGCCAGTCGGCCAGCTCGGCGTCCCGGATCGTCTGCCAGCTCAGCATGTCCATCGCCAACCCCCAAGAAATTGCGGTTCCGAAGAGGTTAGGACACCAGGCCGACAGTTCAGATCAGGACTTCCTTGCCGTCCTCGACCACGATGTCCCCGGTTCCGAGCGACCCGAACCCGTCCTGCCGCAGCGTCAGCGATACCGCCCCGCCGGACAGCACCTCGCCGTGGCCGATCTTGTAGGTCGCCGGTACGGCGCCGGCCTCGAACAGCCGCTTCCCCGTCCCCACCACGACCGGGAACTGGATCAGCCGATAGGTGTCCACCAGACCGGCGTCGTGCAGGGTCCGCACGAGCTGCCAGCTCCCGTGCACCTGCAGCTCACGCCCGGGCTGTTCCTTCAGCCGCCGTACCTGCTCCACGATGTCGTCACCGCGGAGCACGGTGGTGTCGCCCCACGCCGCGTCCTCGTCGGAGAGCGTGTTGCTGACGACGTACTTCTTCCAGGTGTTCAACGCGGTGGACACGATGTTGTCCGGCGTCACCGTCACCTGCGACCAGAACGTGCGCATCATCTCGAACGTCGACCGGCCGAGCAGGATCGCGTCCGCCTCCCGGAACCACCCGTCGACCGGGTCCAGCTGGCCGTCGGCCGCGTGCGGCACGAGCCAACCGCCGTACTCGAACCCGTTGCTTCGGTCCTCGTCCGGTCCGCCCGGCCCCTGCATGACACCGTCGAGGCTGACGAAGACGTTGACGCTGAGCTCCATGACTGTCTCCCTAGGTAGAGGTGCTCTCACCCAGGCGTCGATCAGCTCCCGCCGGACTCGACACGCAGTACGGCGAGATCTCGCTCGGCGAAGACCCGGTGCTCCCACTCCTCGCTCAAGATGCAGCCAAGACAGTCGCTGACCTGGTAACTCTCCGACGCCGGATACCCGGGCTCGGTCACTGGCACTGTCATTTCACTCAGCCGCTCGTCGGTGAGCTCAGCGAAGACGTCCCGAACGGTCTGCATCCGGTCGGCCCGCAACACGAGCACCTCGTCCAGTGACGGGCGTACGGCGCGATCGCGCGGAACGGGCGGTACGTCGTGCATCTCGTCGTGCGGAAGGTCCAGCGGGTCCCACGGAGCCGGGTCGCCGAGGACGGCACGCCGTACCCAGGCATCGGTCGCGAAGACGAGGTGCCGCTGCGTCTCGATGAACGACCACTCACCGTCGACGGACTCGTGCAACAGCTCCGGTGGCAGCTGCCGGGCCCGCTCGACGGTCTCGCTCCACAGCCGCTCGAGCAGTTCCCACGCCTCCCGGTAACCGTCCGCCTCCGCGGGGCGCATCTTCTCCCGACCGGGGTAACGACGGTTGAGCTCGGCGTCGAGCAGCGGTACGACGTCCATGCCCCAGACGCGCAGGTTGCGGATGTCGCCGTCGATCGACACGTCGTACAGCGCCGCGCCGCGGATGGTGGCGCCGTTGAGGTTGACGTTGTCGAAGCGGGCACCCCGCAGGTCGACATCGTGAAACACCGCCTCCCGCAGCGACGACCGTTCGAACCGTGCGGCGGCGAGGTCTTGGTCCTTGAACTCGGTCACCCGCCCAGCTTGGCGTGAGCCCGTGCGGGGCCACAATGGCGGGCACAGGCGAGTTCCCGTCCCGCCTTCCGATCGAATGGAGCGGCATGTACCGCAGGCTCGTCCTCAAGCTGTCCGGGCAGGCGATCGCCGGCTCGAACGACTTCGGCTTCGACAGCGACCGGCTCACCCACCTCGCGAACGAGGTGATCGCGCTGCACGCCACCGGCATCCAGGTCGCGGTCATCGTCGGCGGCGGCAACGTCTTCCGCGGCAACCGGTCCGACGAGTGGGGCATCGACCGCGTCGAGGCCGACAACATCGGCATGCTCGGCACTGTCATCAACGCCGTCCTCCTGCGCGGCCGGCTCACGGCGCTCGGTGCCGACGACGTCCACCTGATGACGGCGATCCCGATCAACAACCTGGCCGAGCCGTACATCCGGCTGCGCGCCCTCCGGCACCTGGAGAAGGGCTCGATCGTCCTGCTTGCCAGCGGCAACGGACAGCCGTTCACCACCACCGACTACCCGGCCGTCCAGCGCGCGATCGAGCTCGACGCCGACGCCCTCCTGGTCGCCAAGAACGGCACCGACGGCGTGTACGACGCCGACCCGAACAAGCACCCGGACGCCCGGCGCTTCGACCACCTCACCTACCAGGAAGTCATCGACCGCGGCCTCGGCGTGATGGACCAGACGGCCTTCATCCTGGCCCGCGACCACCACCTCCCTCTCCACGTCTTCGACATCGACCGCCCCTCCGCCGCCGCCTCCATCACCACCGGCACCCCCATCGGCACCTTGATCAACTGACCAACTCCCGCCCGATCGCCTCGAGGTGCGGCACGGGGGGCAGCCTAGTGACGGTGTAGCGGTCGGCTAAATGGTTTGCCGGGCCGCACGGAGGGTTGGTGTACTCGTGGGCGTACCCGCAGGTGTCTAGTCAAGGAGTTCTGTCATGCGACCTCGCTTCATGTCTGTCGCGGAAGGAATTGACACCTGTTCAAGGGACATGAAGCTGCGTGAAAGTACTGAACCTTGGGATTCTGGCGCATGTCGACGCCGGTAAGACGAGCCTGACCGAGCGGCTGCTCTACGCCGCAGGGGTCATCGACGAGATCGGTAGCGTCGACGACGGCAGCACCCAGACCGATTCCCTCGCGCTGGAACGCCAGCGCGGTATCACGATCAAGTCGGCGGTCGTGTCGTTCACGATCGGCGCGGCCGACCCTGTCACGGTCAACCTGATCGACACTCCCGGCCACCCGGACTTCATCGCCGAGGTGGAGCGGGCGCTCAGCGTGCTCGACGGCGCGGTGCTGGTCATCTCGGCCGTCGAAGGCGTGCAGGCGCAGACCCGGGTGCTGATGCGGACCCTTCAGCGCCTGAAGATCCCGACGCTGATCTTCGTCAACAAACTCGACCGGGCCGGCGCGCAGTACGACGCCGTGCTCAAATCGATCGCCGACAAGCTGACCCCGGCGATCGTCCCGATGGGTGAGGCCACCCACCTGGGCACCCCGGAAGCGACGTTCACCGAGTCGTACGGCGCCCTCCTCGAAGTACTCGCCGAGCGCGACGACGACCTGCTCCGGATGTTCGTGGACGGCGAGCCGCTCTCCCGTGACGCCCTCAAGCGAGCGCTGGCCAAGCAGACGAAGCAGGCGCTCGTGCATCCGGTGTACTTCGGCTCCGCCATCACCGGTGCGGGCACGGAGGCGCTGACCGAAGGTATCCGCGAGCTGCTCCCCCTGGCCGGCACCCAGGAGGAACCGGTCGACGGAGCGGTCTTCAAGGTCGAGCGTGGCCCGGCCGGCGAGAAGATCGCCTACGTCCGGATGTTCTCCGGCACGGTGCGAGTTCGGGAGCGGCTGGGCTTCCGGGCCGGCGCCGAGGCCAAGGTCAAGGTCACCGCGCTCCGCGTCTTCGGCGAGGGCGGCGCGACCCCGGCCGCCGAGGTGCGCGCCGGGCAGATCGCGCGGGTCTGGGGCCTCGCCGATGTCCAGATCGGCGACCGGCTGAGCGATTTGTGGAACATTACTGCCACTGAGCGACCATTTGTTACCCCAAACCCGGTCATGTTCGCGCCGCCGACGTTGGAGACCGTGGTTTACCCCATGGAGCGCAGAGACAAGGGCAACCTTCGCGTCGCGCTGACTCAGCTCGCGGAGCAGGACCCGCTGATCAACCTGCGCCAGGACGATCTCCGCCAGGAGATCTCGGTGTCCCTGTACGGCGAGATCCAGAAGGAGGTCATCCAGACCACCCTCGCGACCGAGTTCGGGATCGAGGCCGGCTTCCGCGAGACGACCACGATCTGCATCGAGCGGCTCGACGGCACCGGCGCGGCGGTCGAGTTCAACAAGAAGGACCCGAACCCGTTCCTCGCCACCGTCGGTCTCCGGCTCGCGCCAGCCCCGGTCAACGCCGGCGTCAGCTTCGAGCTGGAGGTCGAGCTCGGCTCGATGCCGTACGCGTTCATCAAGGCCGTCGAGGAGACCGTCCGCGAGACGCTCGATCAGGGCATCCACGGATGGCAGATCCCCGACGCGCGGGTCGTGATGACGCACTCCGGCTACTCGGCGCGGCAGAGTCACGCCCACGCCGTCTTCGACAAGAGCATGTCGAGCACGGCCGGCGACTTCCGCTTCCTGACCCCGTTGGTCCTGATGACGGCCCTCCAGCAGGCCGGTACGACGGTGCACGAGCCGATGCATCGCTTCCGGCTGGAGATCCCGACCGATACGACTCGCGCCGTACTCGCGGCTCTCGCCCGACTGCGCGCGATCCCGCAGGTGCCGGCGCTGGCCGCGGAAACCTCAACCCTGGAAGGAGAAATCCCCGCGGCCGCCGTCTACGAGCTCGAGCAACTGCTGCCCGCCCTCACCCGCGGCGAAGGCGTGCTGGAGTCCGCGTTCGAGCGCTACCAACCCGTCACCGGACCGATCCCGGAACGCGCCCGGACCGACCACGACCCCCTCAACCGGCGGGATTACCTCCTGCACGTCCAGCGCCGGGTTTGATGCCGTGGACAACAGTCGCACCGAGCTCGTCGTCGGACGTGACGCGAGCCGTCAGGCCCTGATCCGTCAGCACAGCTGCGGCCGGCGGGGCCTGATGCTCGCTCATCTCCACGAACAGGTGCCCACCCGGGGCCAGCCAGCTCAGCGCCCCCGCCGCAACCCGGCGTAATGTGGCCAGGCCGTCCGGGCCGCCGTCGAGCGTGACGTGCGGCTCGTACAGCCTGGCCTCGGGCGGCAGCAGCCGGATCTCGTTGGTGGGCACGTACGGCACGTTCGCGAGCAGTACGTCGATCCGCCCCCGCAACTGATCCGGCAATGCGGAGAACAGGTCGCCCTGATACACCGACCCACGCCACGGCACCAGATTGCGCCGGGCACACCGAACCGCGGCCAGCTCGATGTCGGCGGCGTACAACGACACCTCGCGCTCCGCCGCGATCGCCGCACCCAACGCACCCGACCCACAGCCGAGGTCCAGTACGACGGCACCCGGTGTGGTCACCTCCAGCGCCTCGGCGACGAGGAACTCGGTCCTGCGCCGTGGAATGAACACACCGGGGTCGACCGCGATCCGCAGCCCGCGGAACGACGCCCAGCCGAGGACGTGTTCGAGCGGCAGCCCGGCGACACGCTGGTCGACCATGGCGGCCACCTCGGCCGCGTCCCGGGCGGTCTCGACGATCAGCGCGGCCTCGTCCTCGGCGAAGACGCACCCGGACGCGCGCAGCCGCTCGACGACAGCGCCGAGCTCAACAGAAGGAACAGAAGATACAGACACAGAACCCCTTAGAACCGAGGCTCCCGCAGTCAGTCTCAGAAGCTGACCACTCGAGGCGGGAGCAACCAACCTGCCTGTCCGGTGATCGGTCCCACCTCCTCAATCCGTCGTTCCTGGTGCGATCCACCTTACCCGAAAGCGTTCACTCCGGTGAGCTCCGCGGAGACCGTCCACAACCGGGCGGCCGACGCCGGGTCGATCGCGTACGGCCGGACGCCCGGGCTGTCGTCGGTGGACACCTCGGCGATCTCGCAGTCCTCGCAGAACACGCCGCCGAGCCCGTCGAGCTGTGCCGACGTCGCGGCCCACACCTGGGTCGCGGCGCCCTGCTCCGGGGACTTGAAGCCGGGGTTCAGCGGGTTGCCGTCCTCGTCGATCCAGCCGAAGGCGACCATCTCCTCGCGCGGCAGATGCCGCTGCAACGGCGTCAGGATGCCGCCCGGGTGCAGCGCGAACGCGCGCACACCGGAGTCCTTGCCCAGGGCATCGAGCTGCACGGCGAACAGCACGTTGGCCGTCTTCGCCTGCCCGTACGCCTGCCACTTGTCGTACCCCTGCCGGAACTCCAGGTCGTCCCAGCGGATGTCCGAGCGCCGGTGTCCGGTCGACGACACCGACACCACACGCGCATCACCATCGGCCACCAACGCCGGCCAGAGGCGGTTCACCAGCGCGAAGTGCCCGAGGTGATTGGTCGCGAACTGCGCCTCCCAGCCCGGCCCGACCCGCGTCTCAGGCGCGGCCATGATCGCCGCGTTGTCGATCATGATGTCGATCGACCGCCCGGACGCCAGGAACCCATCGGCGAACCCCCGCACACTCTCCAGATCCCCGAGATCCAGCTCGTCGATCTCGACGTTCGAGATCCCCGCCAGCGCCGCGCGTGCGGCGTCCGGCCGCCGAGCCGGTACGACCACGTGCGCACCGGCCTTGGTCAGCGCACGGGTCGTTTCGAGGCCGAGACCGGAGTACCCGCCGGTGACGACGGCCAGCTTGCCGGTCAGGTCGATCCCGGCGAGGACGTCGTCCGCGGTGCTGTCGTGCCCGAACCCCGAACCGATCTTGTGCTGTGCAGTCATGCCTCGGACTCTACGAGTTCGAGCACACTCTAGGTCAAGCGTCGAGGTGCGGGTTCTGCCGCAGCGACTCCGCCAGCCGCTGCAGAGCAGGGTTCGGACTGTCCGGGCTCCAGCACGCGTGCAACGTGACCGAGTGCGCGTCGGCCGCGTCGAGCTCGCGGTAGCGGACGCCCTCGACCCGCATCGCCATGATCGAGCGTGGGATCAGCGCGCAGCCGAGACCGGCCCGGACGAGCGCGAGCATCGTCGGCACCTGCGATGCCAGCTGACTGACGGCGTACCGATCCATGCCGATCATCGCGGCGCAGATGTCGTGCAGGTACTGCGAACCCTCGGGGCTGTAGCCGATGTAGTCGTCGGTGGCGTCGGCGAGAGTCACCGGGGTATCGCCGGTTGCCAGCGGATGATCGGCCGGTACGGCGAGCACCAGATCCTCCGAATGCACCAGCACCGACTCGAATTGCGATGGGATCGGTGGCCGCACGAGGCCGATGTCGATCTCCAGATTCGCCAGCGCCTCGAACTGCGCCGGGCTGACGAGTTCCGTGAGCTCTGAGGTCACCGCCGGCGTGCGTTTCCCGACCATGGTGAGGAAGTCCGCGAGTACGGCGTACGCACCGATGGCGGTGAACGCGATCCGCAGGGTCCCGGTCTGGCCGTCGGCGGCCCGGCGGGTCGCGTCCGGCGCGACCTCGAGCAGCGCGAGCACCCGGCGAGCGTGTTCGAGGAAGACATCACCGGCCGCGGTCAGGCGCACTCCCCGGCCGGTCCGGTCGAACAGCCGGACGTCGAGGGTTCGCTCCAGCCCCTGGATCTGCCGGGTGAGCGGCGGCTGGGTCAGGTTCAGCCGCTGAGCGGCCCGGCCGTAGTGGAGTTCCTCGGCGACGGCGACGAACCCCCGGAGCTGCTGCAGCGACAAGTCCATACCGGCACGGTATCGGTTCATGCGAAATAGGGTTTGGACCTGCATAACGGAAAGCGCCTACCGTCGAGGCACTACCGAACCAAAGGAGCCACGGTGCCCAAGCTCGCTGCCATGTTCTCCCCCGACCGTGCCGCCGACGTGGTCGACCCCGCGACCCGCCGGCTGCTCGAGGACCGCTTCGAGGTCGTCTGGGCCGAGGCGGCGCACGCGGCCGGACCGGGATCACCCGGCAAGCCGCCGGCGCTCGACCCGGCCGCCGTACCCGAGCTGGCCGCCGGCGCCGACGTCCTGCTGACCAGCTGGGGTACGCCGCACCTCGGCAAGGAGCTGTGGTCCGACGGCAACGGCCCCAAGGTCGTCGCCCACGCGGCCGGCTCGGTCAAGAACCTCATCGACCCGGTCGTCCTCGACCAGGGCGTCGCCGTCTTCTCCGCCGGTCCGCGGATCGCCTGGTCGGTCGGCGAGTACTGCCTGGCCGCCATGCTCACTCTGGCCCGGCGCCTTCCCCGTTTCGATGGAGCGATCCGGCAGGGCGGCTGGAAGCAGACCGCCTTCCGCTGCCACGAGCTCGCCGGAGCCAGGGTCGGGATCATCGGCGCCAGCAGCACGGCCCGGGCGCTGATCACTCTGCTGAAGCCCTTCGGTTGCGACCTCGCGGTCTACGACCCGTACCTGACGGACGAGCGCGCCGGCCAACTCGGCGTACGCACGACGACGCTCGAAGAGGCGGCGAGCAGCCCGTTCCTCACCATCCACGTGCCGAACGTGCCGGAGACCAAGGGCATGATCACTCGCGCGCTGATCGAGCAACTCCCCGACGGCGCGGTCCTCGTGAACTCGTCCCGCGGTCCGGCCATCGACCAGCAGGCCCTGCTCGACCACGTCCTCGACGGCCGCGTGTACGCCGCCTTGGACGTCTACGACCCGGAGCCGCCGACCTTCGACCGCACGATCCTCGACGCGCCCAACCTGCTGCTCAGCCCGCACGTCGCCGGCGACACCGCTGAAGGCCACCTCGCGTTGGCCGGCTATGTCCTGAAGGACGTGATCCGGTGGCTCGACAACGGCACCCGCGGGCCGAGTTTTCGTCGACCCGGCCGCCTGGTCGATCGCGGCCTGAGAGGACAGCCGATGTCGCGGATCACGCAAGTCGAAGTGTTTCCGGTCGCAGTCCCGTTCGCGCGCCGCTTCGTGCTCGGCAGCGGCGCGGTCGGCTCCCCCGGTGACGCGCCGGACCAGGCCGCCGCGGTGGTGTTCGTGAAGCTGACCACCGAGGACGGGGTCGTCGGTTGGGGTGAGCAGCGCGCGCTGCCGAGCTGGAGCTACGAGACCGCCGAGACGATGGCGGTGGTGATCCGGCGGCACCTCGCGCCGATCCTGCTGGAACTCACGCCCTTCGACGTCGAGCTGTTCCACCAGCGCGCCGCCAAGCGCCTCAGCCCCGCGGTGTCGAACGGCTTCCCGTTCGCCCGCGCCGCCGTGGACGTCGCGATGCACGACGCGGCCGGCAAGCTCGCCGGCGTCCCGGTGCACGCCCTGCTCGGCGGCAAGGTGTACGACGAGATCCCGCTGTGCTCGGCGATCGGAGTCGGCGACCAGGACGCGGTCCGCGAACATGCGCTCCAGTCGTCGGACTATCCGGCGTGCAAGGTCAAGATCGGTGGCGATCTGGACGCGGACGCCGCGGCGATCCAGACCGTGGCCGAGGTCGCCGGCGGCAAGCCGCTGTGGCTCGACGCCAACCAGTCCTACCGGCCGACCGCACTCAGGCAACTCCTCGACCGTACGGCGGGCGTCCGCACGATCCACTGTGTCGAGCAGCCTGTACCGAGCACCGACACGCTTGCCATGCAACGGCTGCGCGAACTGATCGACCTGCCGATCGCGATCGACGAGGGCAGCTTCTCCGCCCAGGACCTGGCCCGGGCGATCCGGCTCGGCGCCGCCGACCTCGTCGTGGTCAAGGTCTGCAAATCCGGTGGGCTGCGCAACGCCCTGAAGACCGCGCAGACCGCGATCGCCGGCGGTGTCGAGGTCCTCGCCAGCGGCCTGACCGACTGCGGGGTCGCGTTCGCCGCCGCGCTGCACGTGTTCAGTCAACTCGAGCTCGCCTTGCCCGCCGAGCTCAACGGGCCGGAGCTGCTGTCCGATCTGTATGTCGAGGGGCTGAGCATCACCAAGGCCGTCGCGACGGTCCCCACCGCCCCTGGACTGGGCGTTCAGGTCGACGAGGAGCGGATCCGCGCCGAGTCGATCGACCTGCTCTATCGGTGAGGAGAACCATGGGAACGAACCTGTCCCGCCGCAGCTTTCTCGAGTTGACCGGTCTCGCCGGACTCGGGTTGGCCGCGGCCGGATGCTCATCAGGACCCCCTGCCGGTGCCGCGACCTGGGCGATGTGGTCGAGCAGTGCCGCGGAGAAGAAGGTCTGGCAGGACTTCAGCACGTACGTCGAGCAACAGCTCGGGGTGAAGTCCGTCCCGACCCTGACCCCGTCGAACGGCTACCCGACCAAACTCGACCTGCAACTGGTCAGTGGCACGGCCGGCCTGGTGACCGCGCTCAACGGCACACTGATCCCGACGTACGCCGCCCGCGGCGCGCACCGTCCACTCGACGACCTGATCGAGGCCGACCCGGACTTCCACCTCGACGACTTCTACCAGTCGAGCCGCCGGATCTCGAGCTTCAACAACAAGACCTACGCGATCGGCTTCGACGTCGCACCGACGGTCATGTACTACAACAAGTCGCTGCTGCAGAAGCAGGGCATCGAGCCGCCCTCGAGGACGGTGCCGATGCCATGGGCAACCTTCCGGGACCTGGCGAAGCAGCTCACCAAACCCGGCGAGCAGTACGGCTTCACCTGTGCGCCGGCGATCGACGACCTGGTGTCGTGGATCTACTGCGCGGGCGGGAACGTCATGGACGACGCCGCCACCCGGAGCACGCTGGGTGATCCGGAGGCGATGGAGGCACTGCAGTACGTCATCGACCTGTTCGTCAAGGACAAGGTCACCCCGCCGATCAAGAACCTGGTCACCGAGAGTTCGCTGTCCAACTTCATGGAGGGCAACGTCGCCTTCATGCAGAACGGGCCGTGGCAGGTGGTCAACGTGCGCAAGGCCAAGTTCGACTGGGACGTGATCCCGTTCCCGGCCGGGGCAGTCGGCAGCACTCCGCGGGTGTCGGGATCCAGCTTCGCCATTCCGTCGGGGGTGCGCGATGGGGCCGAGCTGGACCTCGCGTGGAAGCTGCTCAAGACGCTCACCAGCACCGGTGCGCTCGACATCTACGCCAAGGCCGGCCGCAACAACCCGGCCCGGCTGAGCGCGGGCAGTGCGTTCCAGCCACCGCCGGACAACCTCGGCATCGTCCAGCAGATCCTGGCCGGCAAGCTCGCCGGCGGGCACGCGTTCGACGTCACGACGAACTGGAACCAGGTCAAGCAGTTGCTCGGCCAGGACCTGCCCCGGACGTTCCTCGGCCAGGTCTCGGTCCCCGACGCAATCGCCGGGCTGACCCCGCGTCTCGACGTACTCATGCGGCAGCACCAGGACAACATCCGCCAAGCCACCGCCAGGAAGGGGTGATCCACCATGGCTGTCGACACTCTGCCCGCCCCGGCCACCACCGCATCACCACAACCGTCCTCCGGGCCGACGCCACGCTGGCGCAACCGGGAGACCCTGACCGCCTGGCTGTTCATCCTGCCCAGCCTGATCGGATTCCTGATCTTCACCGCCGGACCGGTCGTCGCCGCCGGCGTGATCTCGCTGCTGGACTGGAACCTGTTCAGTCCGCCGCGTTGGGCCGGGTTGCGCAACTTCGCCCGCCTCGGCCCGGATCCGACGTTCTGGTCCGCGCTGGGCAACACGGCGTACTTCACCTTCGTGAGCGTGCCGCTGACGATCGTGGTGAGCCTCGCGCTGGGCAACACGGCGTACTTCACCTTCGTGAGCGTGCCGCTGACGATCGTGGTGAGCCTCGCGCTGGCCTTGCTGCTGAATCAGGGGCTGCGCCGGGTCGCGGTCTTCCGCTCGCTGCTGCTGTTGCCGTACGCAACGATCACGGTGGCGGTCGCGTTCGTCTGGATCTGGCTCTACATCCCGCACGACGGCCTGGTGAACGCCGTGCTCGGGGTGTTCGGCATCAACGGGCCGACCTGGCTGATCTCGGACAACTGGGCGATGCCGGCCCTGATCCTGATGAGCGTGTGGAAGAGCTTCGGCTTCGGCATGGTCGTCTTCCTCGCCGGGTTGCAGGCGATCCCGCAACAGCTCTACGAGGCCGCTCGCGTCGACGGCACGTCGCCGTGGCAGAGCTTCCGCAACGTCACCCTGCCGATGTTGTCACCGGCCTTGTTCTTCGTGATCGTCACCTCGGTGATCGGCTCGTTCCAGGTCTTCGACCAGGCGCTGATCATGACGAACGGCGGACCGGGCACCCGCACCACCACGCTGGTCATGTACATCTACCGGACCGGCTTCGAGAACTACGACCAGGGGTACGCCGCAGCGCAGTCGCTCGTGCTGTTCGCGTTCATCGTGATGATCACCGCCACGCAGTTCCTCTTCCAGCGGAGGCTGGTCCACTATGACAACTGAGGCGCTCCCCTTGGTCTCCAACAAGGTTCTCCAGCGGAGGCTGATTGTCTTCGCCTGCTTCCTGGTCACCGCTCTCACTCTCATCCCGGTCGTCATGATGGTGCTGGTCGCGTTCCAGTCCGACGCTGAGTCGATGGCGGCCAAGCCGTCGTTCTGGCCGAGCAGTTGGCACCCGGAGAACCTGACCCGAGCCTTCGACCTCGTGCCTCTGGGCAAGTACCTGCTCAACACCGTGTACTTCGCGGGCGGTACGACTCTGCTCGAGACAGTGACGGCCGCGCTGGCGGCGTACGCGTTCGCCCGGCTGAACTTCCCCGGGCGCAGCTGGCTGTTCGGCATCTACCTCGCCACGCTGATGATCCCGTCGCAGGTGACGCTGATCCCGCAGTTCGTGCTGGTCGCGAAGCTGCACGGCATCGATACCTGGCCCGGGATGATCCTGCCGCATGCGTTTACCGCACTGGGCGTCTTCCTGCTCCGGCAGTTCTTCCTCGGCATCCCGCGCGACTACGAGGAGGCCGCCCGGCTGGACGGCGCGAACCGGTGGCAGGCGTTCGTCCGGGTGATCGTGCCGCTGGCGATCCCGGCGATCGCGACGCTTGCCGTGTTCAAATTCATCGGCCAGTGGAACAACTTCTTGTGGCCGTTGATCATCTCGAACAGCGATGCCACCCGAACCGCGTCGGTCGGCCTGCAGGTGTTCCAGGACACGAACGGCACCCAGTGGAACCTGTTGCTGATGGCAGCCACCGTCACCACGATCCCCCTGATCATCCTGTTCTTCCTGACCCAACGCTGGTTCGTCCGAGGTATCACCATGAGTGGGCTGGGAGGCCGCTGAATGACTTATCTGTGGTCTGTTTTCACCAAGCCCTGGCTGGCGTTCCCGGGTGACGAGCTCGGTCGGCTCGTTTCCGGTCTCGGGTTCGCCGGAGCGGAGGTCCCGGTCCGCGAGGCCGCGTACGTGAGCCCGGCTACGGCCGAGGCTGAGTTGCCGAAGTTCACCGCGCAGTTGCGGGCCGAGGGCGTCGAACCGATCAGCGTTGCCAGTGACCTGTCCGAGCGGGTGTTCGCCGCATGTGCGGAGGCCGGTGTGCCGATGATCCGTATCATGGCCGAGCTCGGTCTCGACGGGTACGCCGCGTCAGTACGCCGTACTCGCATGCTGCTCGAGGCAGCGGCCGTACTGACCGAGCGGTACGGCGTGCAGGTCGGGGTGCAGCCGCATCACGGGCGGTTCGTGGCGTCGACTCTCGGCGTACTGCAACTGCTCGACGGACTGCCCGAGCAGTTCAAGCTGGTCTGGGATGCGGCGCACGATGCACTGGCCGGCGACCATCCGGCAGTGACGCTCGAGCTCGGCGCCGAGCGACTCGGCATCGTCAACCTGAAGAACGTGCAGTACACCCGGACCGACGGCGTCTGGAAGCCGTACTTCGTGCAGGCCGACGAAGGACTGTCCGACTGGTCCGCGGTGTTCGCGGCTCTGCAGAAGGTCAAGTACGCAGGCCCGATCTGCCTGACCGGGCAGTACTCCGACCCCGCCGTACCTGTCGGGGAGCGGCTCGAAAATGATCTCCACGCCGCTGTCACATCGGCGGCGCAGCATCCGTCAAGGGAGTGAAATCGACACACTCACTTGATGGAGAACCTCCCATGAACGCAGCACGGATGACCAACCCCGCAACGATCCTGCCGGATGCCACCAAGGGCATCCAGAACATCTACAAGGCCATCGGGCAGTCCGGCGCGCCCGGTGCGACGCTCGAGCTCGTGCACCTGCGGGCGAGCCAGATCAACGGCTGCGCGCCGTGCGTGTTCGGCGGGATCAAGTCGGCGCTGAAGAACGGCGAGACCGACGAGCGGCTGCACCAGGTCGCGGCCTGGCGTGAGTCCGATCTGTTCACCGACGCCGAGCGGGCGGCGCTCGCGCTGGCCGAGGCCGCGACCCGGCTGGCGGATCGGCCGGAGGCGGTCACGGACGAGATCTGGGCCGCGGCGGCCGACCACTTCGGCGAGAAGGAACTGTCCGCGATCGTCCTGATGATCGCGCTGACCAACATGTTCAACCGGATCAACACCACGGTTCGCGAGCCCGCCGGGGCCACCTGGTAGGCCGAGTAGCCTGGGCCGCCTGACCGGGGCGGCGGGGCGGGTCAGGATTGAGCGCAGTGTCGAGGATGGCACTGGCGCTCCGACGTACCCGGTGAATGGAGGCACGCGATGAAATACATGCTGCTGATCTACGGGAACAACGACACCTGGAACGCCCTGCACGCCGAGGGAATCGAGCAAGTGCTCGATCGTCATCGACAGCTGACTGAGGAGCTGAAGGCCAAGGGCGAGTACCTCGACGGTCTCGGCCTGACCACGGCGAACGCCCGGGTGGTCCGGGTGAACGACGGCGTAGCGGCGGTCACCGACGGTCCGTTCACGGAGGCGAAGGAAGTGCTGGCCGGCTACTACCTGCTCGACTGCAGTCTGGAGCGGGCGACCGAGATCGCGGCCCGGCTTCCGGAGGCGCGGTTCTCACCGATCGAGATCCGCTCGTTCACGGATCCGATGCCGGAGGATTCGTAGACCCCACTGCCGGGTGCGTCGGCAGGTTCGGGAGCTGCTCCAGGGACTTGCCGGCCTCAGCTCGGCGTTGGGACCTGAGACCGGCGAGTCACTGACTCAGCTCATCCGTGCCGGCTGGGGTTGCCGGGCGCGAGGATGACCCCACCTGAGGCAGGCTGATCCCCCATGCCCCGGCCACCCCGGACGAACACGGTGGCACCTCGCTCCGGTGCCCGCGCATCGTCGCCGAGTCGCAGCGTGGTGGTCATGCCGTTGCTCAGTCTGAGCACCGCCACGCGTCGCGGGCGCACCGGTGACATCGACGAGTTCACCTCGTGGATGCCCGTACACACCGCCGGTTGGATCGCGGCCCGTCCGAGACCTGCGTTGCCGTGACTCCTCACATCACGGCACTGCTCGGCGAGCCTTGTCATCGCTGACACACTTCCCCCTTCTCTCGTTGTACTACCCCCGAGTGACGGTAGACACGGCCGTAACGACGTCGCAGTACGACGCGACGACCGCACACTCCCCCGTCCTTCCCGCACCCGGAAACGACGCGGAAGTGATCATGCAACCCTTGCTGAGAGTGACCGCGTTTGCAAGGGATCGTAACCGGAATCCCGCTGTCCGGAACCCCTGTCCACGTTTGCTGTCAGAGCTCCTACTGACCACCGAAGCCACTGGTAGCAATCGTTTGAGTATCAGCACCATCGCGGGCGCGAACGCCTGCGTTCAGCGTGTGGTGCTGGCACGCTCGACGATCCGGTGCGGGATCATCACCCGGCGCGGCGCCGCGAACTTGTCGGCCATCCGCTCGCCGAGCAGATCGAGGGCCGCCGCCACGAAGGCCCGCCTGTCGAAGTCGACCGTCGTCAGCGGCGGGATCATGAACTGGCTCTCCAGGATGTTGTCGAACCCCGCCAGCAACGTCTGCCCGGGGACGGCGACGCCCGCGCTCCAGAGCGCCGACGAGGCACCGGACGCGAGCGAGTCGGTGAAGCAGAAGAACGCGTCCGGCAACTCGTGCTCGGCGAGGTACTTCCCGACCACGGTCGCCGCGCCTTCCGGCCGCCAGCGATCCAGGCCGATCTCGAGGGCGGGATCGTTCGGTACGCCGGCCTCCTCGAGCGCCTGGCGATAACCGGCGGTCCGCAACCGGGAGGCCGCCGTACCGGGAGCCTCAGCCGATCCGGCCAGTATGCCGGTGCCACTCGAGCCGCGCGGGATCTCCGGCGTACCGACCGCTGCGATGCGGCGGCAGCCCTGTGCGAGCAGATGTTTGGTCATGTCCCGGGCGGCGGCGACGTTGTCGATCGCGACCTGGCTGACCAGGTCCTGGTCGACGTCGCCGATCAGCACCAGCGGCGGCAGCGGCCCGGCCGTCGTGACCGCGCTGTCGTCCAGGTTCACCGGGTTGAGGATCAGGCCGTCGACCAGGTACGCGCGGGCCTTCGACAGCAGCTCGAACTCACGCCTGGGCTCGGCCGCGGTCTGCTCGATCTGCACACCCCAGCCGCGCTCGTGGGCGAGCTCGACGACCAGATGGACGACCTCCGCGGAGTACGGCCGGAGCAGGTCGGGCAGGGCGAGCGCGATCATGCCGGTGCGGCCGTTGCGCAGCCCCCGCGCACTCATGTTCGGCACGTAGTCGAGCTCGGCCAGCGCGCTCTCGACCCGCGCCTTGGTCTCCGGGCGGACGAACACGACGCCGTTGATGACATTGGACACCGTCTTCGGGGACACCCCGGCCAGCTTGGCGACGTCTTTGACGGTGGCACGCATGTCGCCATTGTCACACCTGGCCGCGTTGTCACAAGTCAGCGAGTGACGAGGGCGCCGCCGTTCACGTGCAGGACCTGACCGGTGAGGTGCCGGGCGGCCGGCGAGGCGAGGAAGTGGATGGTGCCGGCGATGTCCTCGACCTGGCCTTCCCGTTTGGTCATTGTTGCTGCGAGCAACGTCTCGCGGCGCGCCGGGGTGAGCCGGCCCTGGAAGAACTCCGTCTCGGCGGTGAAGCCTGGGGCGACGACGTTCGAGGTGATGCCGCGCGGTCCGAGCTCGGCGGCCACGTCCTGGTTCCACAACGCCAGCGCTGCCTTGGAGGCGCCGTACGAGCCGGGGCCGCGGGCGCCGGCGATCGAGCCCAGGTGCACGACGGCGGTGGTGAGCCGCGGTGCCAGGGCGGTCGTGGTGAGGACGGCGCTGAGCAGATTGGCTTCCAGGTTGGCCAGCCAGTTCGCCTTCAGTTGCCCCAGGCCTGCGTCGGGCCGGCCGAAGTCGGTGTTCCCGCCGGCGTTGTTGACGAGTACGTCGACCTGGTCCGGGAGCGTGTCCAGCAGTCGCTCGACCTGCGCCGGATCGGTCGCATCGCACACCACTCCCCTGGCTCCGAGGTCGGCCGCGGTCTTGGCGAGCACGTCTTCCCGGCGGCCGGTGATCACCACCTCGTCGCCGTCCGCGCGGAACCGCTCGGCGGTCGCCCGCCCGATTCCGGTCGCTCCGCCGGTCACCACGATCACCCGCGTCATCGTCGAATCCTCACGTTTAGGTCTAAATGTTTAGACCTAAACGTATCATCATCCCGTGGCCGACTCCTATCCCCTCGACACACCCAGCCCGTATCCCGCCGCGGAGATCGCCCGTGCCTGGCAACGCGAGCGGCCCGGTACGCCGACGGACTCGATCGAGATCGTCACTCCCCTGTGGCGGCTCGCCAAGCTCTTCGCCGACGACCGCCGGCGGGTGCTCGCCGATGCCGGAGTGGATCCGGCCACGCTCGATCTGCTCAGCGTGCTGCGCCGGGCGGGTGCGCCGTACGAGGTGAGTACGCGCGAACTGAGCCGCCGTACGCTCGTCACCGCCGGAGCGATCTCGCAGCGGGTCGTGAGGGCCGAGGACGCCGGCCTGGTCACCCGCCGGACCGCCGACGACGGCAGCCGGGCGGTCGTCGTGACCCTGACCGCGGCCGGCCACGACCTCATCGAGCGGACGGTCGACCAGGTGCTGACCCGCGAGTCCGAGCTGGTCGCGTCGCTGTCCCCCACCGGTCGCGCGCAACTGGCCGCCCAACTGCAGGAACTCCTCGACGAGGTTGCGAAGCGGATCGGAAACCTTCGTCACGGCGTATAAGCTTTGCGCGCTGGGCTCTGGCTGGGTGTGCATGAAAAGTTCCTACGACCGCTTCAATGTCACAATTGAAGGATGCCTGTTGCCGACAGCCACGACTTCATCCAGGTACGGGGCGCCCGCGAGAACAACCTCGGCGGCGTCTCCCTCGACATCCCGAAACGTCGCCTCACCGTCTTCACCGGCGTCTCCGGCTCCGGTAAATCATCACTCGTCTTCGACACCATCGCCGCCGAGTCGCAGCGGCTGATCAACGAGACCTACACCGCCTTCGTGCAGAACTTCATGCCGAGCCTCGGCCGCCCGGACGTGGACTCGCTGCGGAACTTGTCCGCCGCGATCATCGTCGACCAGGAGCGGATCGGCGCCAACGCCCGGTCCACGGTCGGCACCGCGACCGACGCACACACCATGCTCCGGGTCCTGTTCAGCCGCGCGGGTACGCCGTACGTCGGGCCGCCGTCGGCGTTCAGCTTCAACCGGGCCGAGGGCATGTGCCCGCAGTGCGAAGGTCTCGGCCGGACCACCGAGTTCGACCTCGACGAGCTGGTCGACCGGGACAAGAACCTCAACCAAGGCCCGATCAAGGCACCCGGGTACGCGATCGACAGCTGGCACTGGCAGCTGATGGCGAACTCCGGGCTGTTCGATCCGGACCTGCCGCTCAAGGACTACCCGGCCGAGGCCTGGGAGCGGTTCCTCTACCAGGAGCCGACCAAGATCAAGGTCGGCAAGAGCAACCTGACCTTCGAGGGCCTGATCGTCAAGATCAAGCGCCAGTACCTCGGCAAGGATCCGCAGTCGATGCAGAGCCACGCCCGCGCGTTCGCGGAGCGCGCGATCCGGCAGACGACCTGCCCCGAGTGCGCCGGCGTCCGGCTGAACGGGGCCGCCCGGACGACCACCGTGAACGGGCGCACCATCGGAGAGTGCTCGGCGATGCAGATCAGCGACCTCGCCGAGTTCGTTGCCGGAATCAACCATCCGGGAGTCGGGCCGATGCTCGAGGGACTCCGGGAGACGCTGGACTCGTTCGTCACGATCGGCCTCGGGTACCTCAGCCTGGACCGGGAGTCGACGACGCTGTCCGGCGGCGAGGCCCAGCGGGTCAAGTTGGTGCGTCATCTCGGCTCCAGCCTGAGCGACGTCACCTACGTCTTCGACGAGCCCACGATCGGGCTGCATCCGCACGACATCCAGCAGATGAACGACCTGCTCCTGCAACTGCGGGACAAGGGCAACACCGTCCTGGTCGTCGAGCACAAGCCGGAGACGATCCGGATCGCCGATCACGTCGTCGACCTCGGTCCGGGTGCCGGTCTGGCCGGCGGACGACTCTGCTACGCCGGCGATCTCGACGGCCTGAAGAACTCCGGCACGCTCACCGGTCGGTACCTGGATCACCGGGTCGCCCTGCGAGACGACGTACGCCGTCCGACCGGCAAGTTCGCGATCGAGAACGCGACCCTGCACAACCTGCGCAACGTCAGTGTGGACCTCCCGCTCGGCGTCCTCACGGTCGTCACCGGGGTGGCCGGATCCGGGAAGAGCTCACTGATCCACGGAGCTGGCCGGCCGGGACGGCGTGATCATCGCCGGGCAGGAGCCGATCCGCGGGTCGAAACGCAGCAATCCCGCGACCTACACCGGGCTTCTCGATCCGATCCGGGCCGAGTTCGCGAAGGCGAACAAGGTCACCGGGGCTGTTCAGCGCGAACTCGGTCGGCGCCTGCCCGACCTGCAAGGGCATCGGACTCGTCTACACGGATCTGGCCATGATGGCCGAGGTCGCCTCGACCTGTGAGGACTGCAACGGCGGCCGCTTCACCGCGGAGGTGCTCGTCTACCGGCTGCGCGGGAAGAACATCAGCGAGGTGCTGCGGATGACCGTGACCGAGGCCCGGGAATTCTTCGCCAAGGGCCCGGCGCGGACCGTCCTCGATCGGCTCGCGACGGTCGGACTCGGATACATCGGCCTCGGTCAGCCACTGACCACGCTGTCCGGTGGTGAGCGGCAGCGCCTCAAGCTGGCCATCAACATGGGCCGGACCGGCTCGATCTACATCCTCGACGAACCCACCACCGGACTGCACCTGGCCGACGTCGACCAACTGCTCGGCATGCTCGACACCCTGGTCGACCAGGGCAACACCGTGATCGTCATCGAGCACCACCAGGCCGTGATGGCCCACGCCGACTGGCTCATCGACGTCGGCCCCGGCGCCGGTCACGACGGCGGCCGGATCGTCTTCACCGGCACCCCGGCCGACCTGGTCGAGAGCAGCCCGACCGTGACCGCCGAGCACCTGCGCGAGTACGTCGGCGCCGAACCGGATCCGCAGGTCGTGGCCTAAGGCAACAGCTCGGCGGCCAGCGTCTCGATCAGGTCGTGCCAGGCGTTGAGGTAACCGGCGGCGGGGCCGGTCTGGGTGAGCACCAGACGGGCTCCGCCGTTGCCGTCCCGCAGCGTCCAGGTCACCTCGCCGCCGCTCCAGCCGTAGCTGAGGCGCACTGGCTCCTCCAGGTCGAGGACCGGACCCGGATCAATGCCCTTCGCAACGAACCCGGCCGGCGGCGCGCTCCCGGCCGCAGCCCGCTCCGCGCCGGTGAGCAGCTGCCAGACAGCTTCCTTCGGCTTCACCAACTGCCGCTCGAACCGCACCCCGCCGTCATCCGTCACGACGCCTTCGTCCAGGCCGTACACCTTGACGAAGTGCTCATGCAGCACGGCGTAATCGCGCTCGGGCACCGACCCGCCCAGCACGCGATCCAGCGCGTCGAAGCACAACGTCCAGCCGCCACTGAAGCTCGCGGATCCCGGACGATCGTCGTACGTCGCGGTCAGCTGCAACGTGCACCCGTCCGGCGAAGGGTCCAGCTCCCAGCGCAGCACCTCGACGCCCCAGGTGTATTCGAGCACCTTCGGCGGTTCGTACGCGCGGATCACGCCGCTGGTCTGGACGTCGACGGGCGCGCCCGGATCCGTCTCGAAGGTGAAGGTGACCGCACCGTCCAGCCGCAGGTCGAACTCGACCGCGGCCGGGAACCATCCGGCCAGCTGTCCGGGCTCGGTGATCGCCCGCCAGACCTTCTCCACCGGATGCCGCAGCTCCCGCCGCATCCGCAGAACCGTCCGGCCGTTCTCGGTGCTCAAGGTCTCGGTCATGACTCCATATATACCCGACCCGGCATATACGATCAACCGGCGAACCGGGCCAGATCCGCGAGCTCTCCGGCGAGGTCCGTGCGGGCGCCTGCGTCGAACAGTTCGTAGGAACGGTCGGCGTGCCGCCACGAACCGATCACCCGACCCGCTTCGAGCACCGCCGGCCGCAGCATGCCGCCACCGGGATGGATCTGCTGGTGGAACTCCGCGGCCAGCGCCTGCCGCCGATCCTGATAGCCGAGCAGATACGCGTCGAACTCCCCCAGCAGCCGCACGTCCCGGCACCCCGGCAGATCATCGATGGCGGCCAACTCAACTCCTTCGACGTCGAAAGACTTGGTTGCCGCCGCCTGCACAGCGCGGCGTGCGATCGGCACCGGCAGCCCCGACCAGGTCGCGAAGTCGCGGGCGGTCGCCGGTCCATACGCGGTCAGATAACGCCGGGCCAGCGTCTCGACGTCACCTTCCAATACGAGCGGCTTGCCCAGCCAGTCGCTCACCGCGACCCACGTCTCGTCCTTGTCGTACCCCGGCCCGTAACAGAGCCGCCCGAGCAACCCGGTGTGCCGGATCAGGGCATACACCGCTTGCCCCTTGGGCTCCGCGATCAGTCCGGCCTTCACGAGTACGTCGGCCAAATGGGCGCGCGTGGACGGGCCATGGCTCAGCAGATGTGCTTCGAGTCGGTCGGCGGCTTCCGCCCGGATCGCCTTGGTCAGACCGAGTTCGCCGTACCGGCGCTCGGTGTCCTTGATGACCTTGGGACCGAACAGGCCGAGAAGTGGACCTGCATCCTCAACGGCGACGAGTTGGAGGGTCCCACGCATGAACCAGCCACGGACGACGCTCCGGTCGGTCTCCTGCGCGTGCGATACGTCAGCGAAAGTGGTCGCGGTCGAGCGCGCTCGGACGGCGTACGCGGCACCGCGCCACGCCTGAGCCTGGAGTCCCCCCGTCCGGCGCACGACGTCGGCCACCCCTCCGGGGCCGGCCTCGTCCACCGGACGTGCCAGGCAGTTGGCCTGCATGCGGGCCGCCAAGAGCCAGTCCACAGACCTCTCCGCCACCCCAGCATGACACCACGAACAACCCCGAGCCGCATCTCGAATGCCGGCGACCACCCGAACAGCAGTCGGGGCCTGGGACACCAACTCGGGAGCTGAGACAGGAAACAACCTGTCTCAGGTCACCGAACGGTGCCCCAGGCCCCGACTGCGGGACCACGGGACTGCGCCGATCAGAGCGCGGGCTGGACCAGGTTGGCGAAGTTGGCGTGGCCGGTGACGTTCGGGTGGTAGGACTCGCTGACCGGGTTCGACAGACCGTTGATCCACTCCGGGCTGCCGCAGACGGCGTGGCCGATGAACAGCGAGGTCGGGTTGACGAAGGCGAAGCCGGCCGCGCTCGCCGACGCCGCGATCTTCGAGTTGAGCAGGTCGGCGGTCGCGTTCAGCCGGGTCATCTCGTCCGGACTGAAGAAAGTGCCGGCGTTGCAGTCGGTGCCGTTGAACAGTCGCGGGTAGCCGACCACCACGACCCGGGCCGAGGACGCCCGGCTCCTGATCGAGGAGTACAGGGTGTTCAGCCGGCCGGGCAGGGTGTTGTTGATGATCGCCTGCGCGTTCGCGACGGCACTCGTGCAGTCACCGAGCCAGGACGGCTTGGCGCACTCGGTGATGACCGAGGAGAAGCCGGCGTCGTTGCCACCGACCTGCACCGAGACGAGGTTGGCCGCGCTCGTCACCGAGGGCAGCTGGTTGGCGGTGACGTCGGCGACGCGGGCTCCGGAGCAGGCCACGAACGTGAGGTTCGCCCCGATCCGGGCCGCGTCGATGTACGGATAGGCATTCACGGATCGCTGGCAGGACCCGCTGCTGGAGATGTAGGTGCGGGTGCCGACACCGGAGGCGTACGAGTCGCCCAGGGCGACGTAGTTCGGCGCCGCCGCGTGGGCGACCCCCGGACTGAGCAGCATTGCGGCGCCGAGGGCCGCGGCGGAGAGCAGACTGGCGATGGACTTCATGGGCGGACCGCCTTTCTGTGCACGACAGCACAGCGTGTGTGCGAGAGGTGGCGACTGAGCCACTCAACGTCACCTTTGCTGACTCGCGAGTAACACACAAGGGCCCGGTTAGAAATTCACCGCCAGTTGCCGATTCCGGTAGGCCGAGTTTCCGGCTAGTCGTTCCACGACGACAGGCCGGGGCCGAGCGGCAGCGGGTAGCAGCCGTCCACCAGTTCGACCCGGCCGTCCGCCGGCAGCAGTCCGCTCTCCACGTAGATTGTGTTCGGGAGTGCGGCCAGCACGTGGATGTGTGCACCACCCCCGTGCGACGCGTACGGCACACCGAACCCAGCCGCCATCAACCCGATCTCGAGACAGTCGGTCAGCCCACCCGCACGCCTCAGATCCGGCTGTACGACGCCCACCCCGCCCCGGGCGATCAGGTCCCGGAAAGCGGCCTGCCCGTACCTGTTCTCGCCGGTCGCGATCGGGATGTCCAGCTTGCCGGCCAACCGGACATGGCTCTCGGTGTCGGCGGCCGGCAACGGCTCCTCGAACCACCGGCATCCGAGCCCTTCGTACGCACGGCCCCGGCGCAGCGCCTCGTCGTACCCGAAGGCCTGGTTCGCGTCGACCATCAGCGGGGCATCCGGCCCGATCACGGCCCGGACGGCCTTGATCCGTTGGATGTCCTCGCTGAGCGGGCCGCCGCCGACCTTCATCTTGACGCCGCGGAAGCCTTGCTCCATCGCCTTGGCCGACACGGTCTCCAGACCCGCGACGTCAAGCTCGAGCCAGCCCACCATCGCGTACGTCGGGATGGTGGTGCGCTGAGCACCCAGCAGCTTCCACACCGGCACGTCCAGCGACTTGCCGAGGAGATCCCACAACGCCAGATCGATCGCCGAGATCCCGTACGACGACAGCCCGGCCGTGCCCTGGTAGTCGGTGAGCGTCTGCAGCCGCTGCCGGATCCCGCGGATCAGGGCCGGGTCCTCGCCGATGATCGCTGGAGCCAGTTGCTCGGTGATGATCTTGGCCAGGACCGCCGGTGAGCTCGCCACCCGGCCGAAGTACGTGGTGCTGACGCCGCTCACACCCTCGTCGGTGTCGATCCGCACCCGGGTCTGCCCGTTGCGGTCGAGCAACTGGATCGCATCGCGAACGGCGTGTGCCTTCGGCTCCGAGACGACCTCGACACTGATGTCCGTGATCTTCATGTCACCCCTTGCCTGCGAGGACGTCTTCGACCTTCTGCTTGACGCTGCCCAGCGCGGCCGCCGCGGTCTGCTTGCCGCTCCAGACGTCGTCGAGGACCGGGCGGTAGATGGTCCGGGCGCGTTCGATGTAGCGGCTGAAGTTCTCGTTCACCGCGTTGTCCAGCGCCTGGGTGACGAGGGCGAGGTTGGCGGGGCCCTTGTCGTCCGGTACGAACAGCGCAGACGAGCTCTTCGCGACCGGCATGAAACCGCGGGATTCGGCCAGCAGCTTCGCCGCGTCCGCGCCGGCGCAGTACTTGAGGAAGTCCCAGGCCGCGTCGGGGTCCTTCGACTGCTTCGGGATCGCCAGCACGGTCATCGTGTTGACGGTCGTCCGGCGGGCCTGCATCGGCGTCGGGAAGATGTCCCACTTCACCTTCGCGTTGCTGCGCAGGTACGGGATGCCGCTGGTGAGCGAGAGCAGCATCGCGACCTTGCCGGTGCCCAGCTGGGCCAGCGCCCAGTTCGGTGTCTGCCGGCCGGCCGTGACGGTAGCGAAGTCCGGGTGGACCTTGTGGACGAGGGCGAGGTCGGCGACCCACTGGATCGCCTCGGCGCCCTGCTGCTCGGCCAGCGTGAAGCGAGTGGCGTCCTTGGAGTAGATCCCGTCGCCGCCGTTGCTGACCGGCCAGACAGTCTCCAGCGAGGTGTCCGGGAAGACCAGTGCTCCCCAGCGTTCGCCATTGGGCTTGGTGAGCTTCTTCGCGGCGTCGAGGAAGTCGTCCCAGGTCCAGCCGCTCTTCGCCCAGTCCTTCGGCGGCAGTTCGACGCCGGCTTCGGCGAACGCGTCGGTGTTGCAGTAGATGACGCCGGGGTTCGTCATGATGGGCCAGGCGGCGTGCGCGCCGTCTTCCTGCTTCGGGAAGTTGAACGCCACCGGGAAGTAGTCCTCGGGCTTGATGCCGTCCTTCTCGAGGTACGGCTTCAGGTCGAGCAGGGACCCCTCGGCGTAGTACCCCTTGACGTAGTCGTCGTTGATCCGGATCGCCGTCGGGGCTGCCCCCGACGACAGCACCGTGCGCAGCTTCGTGTCGTAGTCGTCGCCCGGTACGGACTGGATGTCGAGCGTCTTGCCGGCGCCCTTGGCCCAGTTCTCGGCGACCGTGTAGAGCGGGGTTCCGCTGTTGGTGTCCCAGGTGAGGAAGGAGGCGTTGCCGCCTTCGCCTCCTGCGCTGCTGTTGCCACTGCACGCGGCGAGCGGCAACCCGACAGCGATGGCCCCGCTGGTGAGGCCGAAGGCTTTGA
The DNA here is from genome assembly GCF_054073265.1 of Kribbella sp. CWNU-51. NCBI lineage: Bacteria > Bacillati > Actinomycetota > Actinomycetes > Propionibacteriales > Kribbellaceae > Kribbella > Kribbella sp. CWNU-51. Next base: position 405,509 of record NZ_JBSXMZ010000004.1, on the reverse strand, counting down.
GCACCGACCGTCGGGAAAACTGTGATGCGGTCATGGTCTTTCCTGTTCTGTCAGGGGGTTAGTTGGTGCGCAGTTTCGCGACCGCGTCGTCGTCCAGCTCGATGCCCAGACCGGGCAGTTCCCACGGCGTGATCTCGCCGTTCACGGGGACGAGCGGGTTCTGCCAGATCGGCACGTCGTCGAGGATCGGGTTGTGCTCGATGTTGTACTCCTGCGGGTACACGCAGGACGGCGTACTGACCCAGAGGTGGGCGTGCGCCGACGTACCGATCGTCTGCTGGGTGTTGTGCACCGTGATCGGCTTGGTGAAGGTGTCGGCGAGGACGGCGATCTTCTTGAACTCGGTGATCCCGCCGCACTTGATGACGTCGGGCTGCAGGATGTCGACCCGCCCGGTCAGGATCAGGTCACGGAACTGCCAGGTGGTGTATTCCTGCTCCCCCACCGCGATCGGGATGTCGACCGCGTCGGCCAGCCGTCCGTACGCCGCATAGTCGTGGGCGGCGAGTGGTTCCTCGAAGTGCCACACGCCGAGGTCCTCCAGCGCGTGAGCCAGCTTGATGGCGGTGTGTTCGTAGTACGCGTTGTTGACGTCGACCAGGATCGGGAAGTCGTCCCCGACCAGCTTCCGGACCGCTGTCACGGTCGCGATGGTCTGGTCGAAGCCGTCGTCGTGCATCCACGGCGTCGACGAGTGGATCTTGTAGCCGTGGAAGCCCTTCTCCTGGAAGGATTGCGCGCGTTCGGCCTCCTGCTGCGGGCTCATCCCCCGTGCCATGGAGCTCGCGTAGACCTTGGCGCTCGGGCGGTACTTCCCGCCGAGCAATTGGTAGGTGGGCAGCCCGGCCGCCTTGCCGAGCAGGTCCCACAGGGCGATGTCGATGCCGGCGATGGCGTTCAGCTGGGCGCCACCCGGGCCGAGCTTGTAGGGCTTGGTGTAGAGCCGGCGCCACAGCCGCTCGATGTCGGTCGCCTCCTCGCCGACCAGCAGTGGCGCGAGTGCCTGCTCCACGACGCTGTGGGTGACGTGGGCGTTCATCGGGCTGACCTCGCCGACGCCCACCAGGCCCTCATCGGTGTGGATCTTCAGGATGTGCAGCTTGTCGAGCAGGATGATCGATTCGATCCGGGTGATCCGCATGGTCAACCTTTCAGGCCGGACATCGTGATGCCCTGGACGAAGTACTTCTGGGCCAGCAGGAACAGCAGCAGCGGCGGCAGGATCGTCAGCGTCGCGGCCGCCATCATCAGATTGGTCTGGGTGAAGAACTCACCCTTGAACAGCGCGAGCGCGATCGGCATCGTCTGCAACCGCGTCGAGTTGAGGAAGATCAACGGCCCGAACAGGTCGTTCCACGAGCCCATGAAGGTGAGCGCGCCGACTGCGGCCAGAGCCGGTTTCACCTGCGGCAGCATGATCCGCCAGAAGGTGCCGAAGGTGGACGCGCCGTCCAGCTTGGCCGCCTCCTCCAGCTCCATCGGTACGCCGCGGAACGCCTGCCGGAGCAGGAAGGTCCCGAACACCGGTGTCAGCACGTTCGGCACCCAGAGCGGGTAGTGGGTGTCGATCCACCCCATCTGGCGGAACAGCATGTACTGCGGAACCAGGTAGACGATGCCCGGGATCATTGCCGTCGACAACAACAGCGCGAAGGCCAGATTCTTGAAGGCGAAGTTCAGCCGGGCGAAGCCGTACCCGGCCAGCGACGCGAACAGCAGCAGGAAACCGACGTTCAGCGCGGCGAGCTTGCAGCTGTTCAGGAAGAACGGCAGCAGGCCGTGGCCGGCTTGCGAGTAGTTGCCCCACTGGAACTCCGACGGGAAGAACGTAGGCGGCGACTGCAGTACTTCGTTCTCCGGTTTCAGCGATGCGCTGATCATCCAGAGCAGCGGCATCGCGAACACCACGGCGAAGAACAGCAGTACGACGATCAGCACGACGCGGCGTGGGATGTGCCTCGGTGGCCGGTTGACCGGGATCCGAAGAGCCTCAGCTGTCATAGTGCACCCACCGTTTCTCCATCTTCCACTGGATCGCGGTGACGACACCGACGATGACGAACAGCACCCAGCCCATGGCGGACGCGTAACCCAGCCGGCCGTGCCCGAAGGCCGCCTCGTAGATCTGGAAGATGAACACCGAGGTGGCGTTGTTCGGCCCGCCGGACGTCATCACGTAGATGATCCCGAACACCTGGAACGAGGTGATGAACTGCGTGATGGTGAGGAAGAACAGGCTCGGCGTCAGCAGCGGGAACACCACCGACCAGAACCGCCGCCAGGCCGACGCTCCGTCCACCGTCGCCGCTTCGATCAGCGACTGGTCGATGCTCTGCAACCCGGCCAGCAGGATCACCATCGGATAGCCGACGCCCTGCCAGAGCGCGACGATGATCACCGCGATCAGCGCGGTCTTGGTGTCGGACAGCCAGGCCGGCCCGTCGATGCCGATCATCTTCAAGGTGGAGTTGAACAGTCCGTTGTCCGGGTTGTACAGCCAGAACCAGACGAAGCCGATCGCGACGACGTTGGTGACTGCGGGCGAGTAGTACAGCGTCCGGAAGATGCCGATGCCCTTGACCTTCTGGTTACACAGGACGGCGAGACCGAGCCCGATGAAGATGGTCAGTACGACGACGACCACCGTGAAGATCACCGTGTTCTTCAGTGACGGCCAGAACGTGTCGTCGGCGGTGAACAGCTCCTTGTAGTTCTCCAGGCCGAGGAACTTCGGTGCGTTCAGCCCGGACCAGTTCGTCAGCGACACCACCAGGGAGGCCGCGACCGGTGCCAACTGGAAGAACAGCACGCCGGCGATCACCGGTCCGACGAACAACCAGCCGGCCAGGTTCTGCCGCTTCGGTTTGACCTTGACCCGTTTGCGCGCCGGTCGTCTGCCGTCGACGTCCGGGGGTTTCAGGAGGACTGCGTTGGCCATCGGTCACACCTCGATCCCGATGTACTTCTCCTCGAGGAATTCGAGGATGCCTTCGGAGCTGCCTTCGCGCCCGAGTCCGGACTGCTTCGTCCCGCCGAACGGCGCCGCCGGGTCGCTGAGCACGCCGCGGTTGACCGCGACCATGCCGGCGTCGATCTTCTGCGCGACCGCGAGCGCCTGCGCCGGATCGCCGTACACATAGGCGATCAGGCCGTAGATGGTGTCGTTGGCCATCGCGATCGCCTCGTCGACGTCGCTGAAGGAGACGATCGCGGTGACGGGTCCGAAGATCTCGATCTGGTTGATCTCGCTGCCGTGCCGGACATCGGTGAGCACGGTCGGCGGGTAGAAGGCGCCGACCTTCGGAGTCTCACCGCCCAGCGTCAGCGTGGCGCCGTCCGCAACGGCCTGCTCGACGAGCCGGGCCACCTTGTCGCGCTCTTCCGGCGACACCAGGGCGCCGAGCTCGTTCGACCGATCGGCCCCCGGGCCCATCGTGACGCCCTTCATGGCCGCAGTGATCCGGACGGCGAACTCGTCGACGAGCGAGTCGTGCACGTAGAACCGGTTCGCCGCCGTACAGGCCGATCCGCCGTTGCGCAGCTTCGCGACCATCGCGCCCTCGACCGCGGCGTCCAGGTCGGCACCGGGCAGGACGACGAACGGCGCGTTGCCGCCGAGCTCCATCGACGAGCTGACCACCTGGTCGGCGGCCTCCCGCAGCAGCACCCGTCCGACCTCGGTCGAGCCGGTGAAGGACAGCTTGCGTACGGCGGGGTGGTGCAGCATCGCGCTCACCGCCGGACCGGCCGGCACCGGCGTCACCAGGTTGACAACCCCCGCCGGCACACCGGCGCGACGCAGTACCTCGACGACATAGGCGGCGGTCAGCGGTGTCTGGCTGGCCGGCTTCAGCACCACCGAGCACCCGGCCGCCAGCGCGGGGGCGATCTTGCGGGTCGCCATCGCGGCCGGGAAGTTCCAGGGGGTGACCAGGACCGACACCCCGATCGGATCGCGCCGGACCACGATCGTCTTGTCGCCCGACGGGGAGAGCCGGAAGTCGCCGCCGATCCGGACCGCCTCCTCGGCGAACCAGCGGAAGAACTCGGCGGCGTAGGCGGCCTCACCGAGTGCGTCGGCGTACGCCTTGCCGTTCTCGGCGACGATGATCTCGGCGAACTGCTCGCGCTCGGCGGTCAGGATGTCGAAACACTGGCGGAGGATCTCCGATCGTTGCCGCGGAGGGGTCGCGGCCCAGCCGGCCAGCGCGTCCGCTGCAGCGTCCACCGCGGCCAGACAGTCCGCCTCGGTGGCAGCTGCGAACTGTGCCAGTTCGGAGCCGTCGGCCGGATCGTGGACCGGGAACCGCCGGCCGTCAGCGGCCGGCCGCCACTGACCATCGATGAACAGATCGTGCGGAGAGATCATCTGGGTGTGCTCCATATGCCTGGTCAGAACGGTTGGCTACGGTCGCCGGCGTACGCGGCACGAGTGATCTCGTACAGCGCGTCGGCGTCCAGCGGGCGGGGGTTGTTGTCGACCAGCCGGGCCGACTTCAGCCCCATCGACGCGACGTACGACAGTTGGTCCTCGGCGAGGCCGAGCTCCTTCAACGTGGACGGGATGCCGATCCGCTCGAGCAGTCCCTCGACGGCTTCGATGCCGGCCAGCGCCTGCGCCTCGCCGCCCCCGGTCACCGGTACGCCGAAGATGGTCGCGATCTCGGCGAATTCCTGAACCCGGGCCGGCGCGTTGTAACGCATGACGTACGGGAGGAGGACGCCGACTCCGACACCGTGCGCGGTGTGTGTCAGGGCGCCGAGCGGATACTGCAAGGCATGCGCGGCGGCGGTTCCCGCGACTCCGAGCGCATAGCCTCCCGCGTTCGCGGCGAGCATCACGTCGGAGCGTGCCTGCCGATCGTCGGGATGCTCGAACGCTTCGGGCAGAGCCTTGGCCAGCAGCCCGAGACCCCAGCGCGCGTAGGAGTCGCTGATCACGTTCTTGCCGATGAAGACCCGGCCTTCGCCGACCGCTGTCGACGGCCGCTGGATCGCGGTGAACGACTCGACCAGATGCGAGACCGCGTCGGCGCCCGCGCTGGCGGTCAGTCCGGGCGGACAGCTGTAGGTCAGCTCCGGGTCGCAGATCGCGACCGAGGGAATCAGGTAGGGCGAGGAGATCCCCGCTTTCAGCTCGCGCCGGCTGTCGCTGAGCACGCAGACCGGCGTCACCTCGGACCCGGTCCCGCCGGTCGTGGGAACGGCGACGATCGGCAGGACGGGTCCCGGTACGGCGTTCTCCCCGTAGTACCGGTCGATCGGGCCGCCATGGCTGAGCAGCAGCGCCAGTGCCTTGCCGAGGTCGAGACAGCTGCCGCCGCCGATCCCGATCACCACCTCGATCCCGGCGTCCTTCATCGCGCCGTAGCAGGCGTCGATGTCGGAGGTCGGCAGTTCGGCGGCGGTGTCCGACCACACGCTCACCTCGAGGCCGTGATCCTTCAGATCCGCGATCAGCTCGGTGAACTCCGCCGAAGCGGCCAGCCGCTGATCCGTGCAGACGAGTGCCTTGCGCCCGTACTCCGCGGCCAGGCTGCCGAGCAGCGCGCGCTGGCCGGCGCCGAAGACGACGGTTCGCGGCGCTCGTTGCACGCCGAAGGAGGGGGTGGTGATCGTCATCGTGAGGGGTCCTTGTCTGGTCGGGGCGGGGTCATTCGGCCAGCACTGCTTCGGGCCGGGCTGCCTGCAGAGCGGTCAGCTCGCGCCACAGGTCGTCGGCGACATCGATGCCGTCGGCGACCGAGTTGCGATAGCGGGCCCGGGCGCCGTCGCCGGGAACCGCGACCGGCGTCGCCGGGTCGGCGCGTCGGCTGCCGCGGACCTGGTCCAGGTACTCCGAGGCCGAGTACGCGCCACCGCTCAGCAGGATGAACAGGTCACCCTTGTTGCTGAGGCGGACGTCGTCCAACGTCCCGCCGACCGCCGTGCCGTAGGCGGCGCCGGTCAGGAAGGTGACCATCGCGCCCAGGCCCAGCCCGAGCCCGTAGCCCTTCGGTCCCCCGAACGGCGCGATGGATCCGGACTTGGCCGCCTCGGGATCGATCGTCGCGTTGCCGTCGGCATCGAGTGCCCAGCCAGGCTCGAGCGGTACGCCGCGGAGAGCGTGGTCATGCACCTTGCCCATCGAGATCTGCGACGTCGCCATGTCGAGCACCAGCGGATGCGGTTGCGCCGGGACGCCGAGCGCCAGTGGATTGGTCCCGAGGATCGCCTCGGTGCCGCCCCACGGATGGACCAGCGCCTCGCTCGTCGTCATGCCGAGGCAGACCAGACCGCGCTCGGCGATCCGGCCGGCGTAGAAGCCGAGCATGCCGAGGTGGTTGTTGTTCGTGATCGAGCAGACCGCGACGCCGTGCCGTCGAGCCGCCGGAACGACGGCTTCCAGCGCACGCAGCGCGACCACCGGGCCGAGGCCCTGCTCACCGTCGACGGACAGGTAGCACGGGCTGAGCCATTCGTGTTTGCCGGTGTTCGTCGGGCTCGCCGTACCGTTCGCCAGTCTGCGGAGCAGCCGCGGCAGCCGGAGCAGGCCGTGCGACGGCACCCCTTTCGCCTCGGCGATCAGGAGGAGCTCGGCTTGCTGAGTGGCTGCCGGGCCGGGCACACCCGCGGTGATGAGCAGATGTTCGGCCAGGGACTGCGCTGTTGCGAGGTCAGTGTGCACGTCGACCATCCCAGGGGTGGATTTTGTCGATTTTTGGCAGGCTAGATCAGATCAGATATGATTTGCAATGGTCTGTGGATACGAATTCACAACTAAGGCCGACCAGGATCCGACCGGACAGGGCAGGCATATGAGCGAGCGCGCTACCGAGCGTCCTGAACGCACCAGGATGAGCGATGTGGTCTACGAGCAGCTGCAGACGCTCCTGCTGGACGGCGTGATCCAGCCCGGTGAGCGGATCCGGGTCGATGTGATCAGCCGGCAGCTCGGCGTCTCCCAGACCCCGGTCCGGGAGTCACTGAACCGGCTCGAGGCCGAAGATCTGGTCACCAAAACACATCTGATCGGATATTCCGCGAGTCCCAAGCTGACGCCGGAGCGGTTCGAGGACCTCTTCGAGGCGCGGTTCCTGATCGAGCCGTACTGCTCCGGCCTGGCGGCCGGCCGGCACCAGCGGGTCGAGGTCGAGCAGATCGCCGGCATCGCCGCCGACCTGCGCGCCCGCTACCTGGCCGGCACGATGTCGTACGGCGCGTTCGCCCGCAAGGACGCCGAGTTCCACCAGGCCATCATCGGTGCCACCGGCAACAGCTACTTCGGCGAGATCTTCGCCAAGCTGCACTGCCATCTGCAGCTGTTCCGGCTGCTGCGTGACTCCCGGGTGACCGAGGAGGCGCTCGAGGAGCACGACCTGATCGTCACCGCGATCCGGCAGCGCGACACCGAGGCTGCGGACCGGGCGATGCACGCCCACCTGACCGCCTCCCGCAGTCGCCTCAGGTCAGCCTTCGAGTCGGCCCCCGAGACAGTCCCCGTCGCCATCGCACCCGCCGCCGACCTCATCCCCGAGGACACCGCCACCCCATCCTGACCCCACGACGGGACCGCCGACCCGTCTTGATCACACGACCCTCCCGGTCGTGCCTTCTCCACTGGCGTACCGGCAGACAACCCTCCGTTCGCGGGGATCACCACCGACGGACCGTACGCTCCGGTCGTCTCCGCGGGTCGCCGGCACCACCACTTTGTGCACCAGATCCGTGCGGCGCGGGCCTCCGCGCACGGATCTGGTGCACAGAGTCGGGCGAACCCACCGCCGGCTGGCGCCGCACGGCCCAGGGGAGGCTGGTGGTCCGGAGCGACCGCTGCCCCGCCAGCCGACGGCCAGATGCGGGGTTCACCCCTGATCTGGGTCCCTTCGCCTCGGGTATGCGGTGGGGAGAACGGTGCAGCTGCGAGGTTCTCCCCCGAAATTGCCCCGGGCGGAAGCCAGGTGTGGTGGCGACCTCAGCGTTCTTGGTGAGGGACTAGGTTCCGACAAGGTGTCCGCGGGCCTGACGGCGCCTCGGTGGACCGGATATCCGTGCGTGTGCAGAGTTCTCGGCTGCAGGTCAGCGTTCGGGGCCGGGGACGGAGAGGGGGTCGAAGCCGTAGGGGAGCTCGAGGCGGTGGGCGGCCATCAGGTCGGCGTCGCCGAGGAGATCGCGGGTCTTGCCGTCGGCAACGATCCGGCCGTCGTCCATCAGCAGGCTCCGCTCACACAACTGCAGCGCGTACGGCAGGTCGTGCGTGATCATCAGCAGTGTCACGTCCAGGCCGGCCAGGATGTCGGCGAGCTCTCGCCGAGCGGCCGGGTCCAGGTTGCTCGACGGCTCGTCGAGCACGAGCACCTCGGGCCGCATCGCCAGGACCGTCGCCACCGCGACCCGCCGCCGCTGCCCGAACGACAGGTGATGCGGAGCCAGGTCGGCGTGGTCCTGCATCCCGACCTGCACCAGCGCCTCGTGCACCCGGTCGTCGAGCTCGGAGCCGCGCAGCCCGAGGTTCGCCGGACCGAAGGCTACGTCGTCGCGCACCGTCGGCATGAACAGCTGGTCGTCCGGGTCCTGGAACACCAGCCCGACCTTCCGCCGGACCACGGACAGGTGCTCGCGGTGCAAACCGGTCCCGCCGATCTCGATCCGGCCGCTCCCTGTGCCGCCGGCCACCGAGCCGAGGATCCCGTTCAGATGCAGGACGAGCGTGGTCTTGCCGGCGCCGTTCGGCCCGAGCAGTGCGACCCGCTCACCACGCTGGACCGTGAAATCGACACCGAACAAGGCCTGCCGCCCATCGGGATAGGCGAAGACCAGACGCTCGACATGGATCGCGGGACCGCTCACAGGCCGACCACCCTGGCCGCGACGGCGATCAGCACGGCCGCCAGGGACATCGTCATCCCCCGCAGCCATTGTTCACGCGTCGCACCCGCGACGCTCAGCAGCGGCATCCGGCCGGTGTAGCCACGTGACCGCATGGCCAGGTGCACCCGCTCGCCTCGCTCGAAGCTGCGCACGAACAATGCCCCCACTCCCCCGGCGACCGCCTTCAGATGACCGACCCGCCCGCCGGCGTAGCCGCGCGACTCTCGCGCGATCCGCATCCGGTGCAGGTCGTCCGACACCACGCTCAGGTACCGGACCATGAACGATAGGATCGCGACCAGCGTCGACGGCAGCCGCAGCCGCTCGAGGCCGGCCAGCACGTCACGCGGTCCGGTGGTCGCCGACAGCAGGATCGCCGCGACCACCCCGAGCGTGCCCTTGGCCAGCACGTTCCACGCCCCGAGTACGCCGGACTCCGACAACTCCACGCCCAGCACCGAGACGGTCGGCCCGGTCGCCACGAAGGGCAGCAGCAACGCGAACACGATGAACGGCGTCTCCACGGCCAGCCGCCGTGACACGACCGGGGCCGGCAGCTTCGCGACGACCACGGCGGCCACGAGCATCACGGCGTACGCGCCGAAGGCCCAGAAGGCGGCCGCCGGGGTGGAGACGACGGCGAGCACGAAGACGAACAGGGCGACGAGTTTCACCTGCGCCGGGATCCGGTGGATCCGGCTGTCCACCGCGACGAGAAGACCGTCACCGGTCATGGGGCCTCCCGGCCTGGACTGAGGAGCGGAGGGAGCGAAGCGACTGGAGCGACGAAGGAAGGCCGGGAGTACCGGCCCCATGACCCGCCGCGCCGGAGGCGTGGCATCGATACCGTCACGATGCCTTGCCGGCACGCAGCGACGCCAGCTTGGCGATCGCCAGGCCGACCACGATCGTGACCAGTACGCCGATGATGCCGGCGAGGGCGCCGGAGACCTGGGAGTTGCCGATCCCGCTGACGCCGTAGTGGGCGAGTGGACTACTCGCGGCCGCGGAGCCCTTGGCCGCGCTCTCGAAGCCGAGCTTGGCGCCGACGAACTCGAGCCCGTCCGGGTGCGCGCTCGCGAACAGGCTCAGCCCACCGGCCACCATCAGCGTGAGCGCGATCCCGACGCCGAGCGACCGACCGGCCGGCTTGGTCGCGATCGCCTTGTCCGGCGACACCGTGGAGGTGTTGCCGTCGGCATCGACCAGGATCAGGTCCTGCTGCAGGTGGCGGGCGGCGTAGACGAGATCCGGCCGGGTCGCCACGACCGCGCTCAGTACGGCGGCGGTGATGACCGCCTCGCCGATCCCGACCAGGACGTGCCAGCCGACCATCGCAGTCGCGAGCTTGCCGATCGGGATGTCGACCGCGCCGCCGATCGCGTACAGCCCGGTGAACGCCAGCGCCGCGACCGGCACCGACACCAGCGCCCCGAGCGTCGCCGCCGGTACGACGCTGCCGGCACGGCGCGGCAGAACCCGCAGCACCGCCCGGATGAGGATGTACCCGACGAGAACCGTGACGAGCCCCATCAGCGTGATGTTCGTCCCGAGGGCGGTCAGCCCACCGTCCGCGAACAACAGCCCCTGGACCAAGAGCACCGTCGACATCACGAGTACGGCGGTCCACGGGCCGACCAGTGCGGCGGCCAGGGCACCACCGAGCAGGTGTCCGCTGGTCCCCGCGCCGACCGGGAAGTTCACCATCTGCACCGCGAATACGAAGGCCGCGGTCAGCCCGGCCAGCGCGGGACCCGTCTCGCGGATCTCCCGGTTCGCCCGCTGCAGGCTGAACCCGACCGCGCCGGCCGCGATCAGCCCGGTGGCGACGGAGGTCGGCGCGTCGAAGAAGCCGTCAGGAACATGCACGGCCACATTCTTGAACTAGTTGCGACGCATTCGCAAGAAGCCGTCTCACAACGGCTTCAGGGCCTCCCCGATCGCCCGGTGGAAGGTCGGGTATGCGTAGATCATCTGTCGCAGAGTGTGAACGGGAACGGCTGCGTGCACTGCGAGCGCGAGCGCGCTGAGCACTTCGCCACCGGTCGGGCCTGCGCTCGTCGCACCGACCAGGACACCGCGATCGGCGTCCGCGACCACCTTGATGAAGCCCTCGTTGCCGGCCTTGTGGATCCAGCCGCGGGTCGACGCCGGGATGGGGGTCGACCCGGTCCGCGCGTTCAGCCCGGCGTCGCGGGCTTGCTTCTCGGTCATCCCGACCGCACCGATCTCGGGATCGGTGAACGTCACCCGCGGCATCGCGTGGTAGCTCGCGGTCGGCGCGTCCGGTTCCTGCAGGATGTCGCGGACCGCGATGTCGGCCTGGTACATCGCATTGTGGGTGAACACTCCGACCCCGGTGACATCGCCGATCGCCCACACCCTGTCGCCGGCCCGGACGTGCTCGTCCACCTCGATCCGGCGGGCCTTCGGGTCGAGCCCCAGCTTGTCCAGCCCGAGGTCGTCGGTGGCGATCCGCCGGCCCGTTGCCACCAGCAACTTGTCGCCAGTGACCGAGGATCCGTCGTCGAGCGTGACGGTGAACGTGTCACCGGCGTACCCGACCTGCTTGGCGTGCACCCCGGTCCGGAAGGTGACGCCGTCGCGCTGCAGCGCCTCCCGGGCCAGTACGCCGGACTCCGGCTCCTCCATCGACAACACGTCGGCGGCGCCCTCGATCACGGTCACCCGCACACCGAACCGGGCGAACACCTGGGCCAGCTCCATCCCGATCGCTCCACCGCCGAGCACCAGGATCGTGGCCGGTAGCGTCTCCGCCTCGATCGCCTCCCGGTTCGTCCAGTACGGCGTCCCCGCGAGACCGTCGATCGGCGGGACCGCCGGGAGCGTGCCGGTCGCGATCACGATGCCGCGGGACGCCTCGTACTCGCGGTCCCCGGCCCGGACCGTGCTGGGTCCCGTGATCGTGGCGCGGTCCTTGATGACGGTGGCGCCCTTGTTCACCAGCCGGTCCACGGCGACCTGGTCGTTCCAGGTGTCGGTGGCCTCCTCGCGGATGCGCTTGGCCACCGGAGCCCAGTCCGGCGCGACGGTCGCCGTACCGGCCATGCCGTCGACGCGCCGGGTCTCGGCGATCAGGTTCGCGGCCCGGATCATCATCTTGCTCGGGATGCAGCCGTAGTACGGGCATTCACCGCCCACCAGGCGGGACTCGATCCCCACCACCCGCAACCCCGCCTGCGCCAGCCGGCCGGTCGTCTCCTCGCCGCCGACGCCGACTCCGACCACGACCACATCCACGTTCTCAGCCATGCCGCCCAATCTCGCAGACCGGCCCGGACCGGCCAAGTCTCGAGTCTGCGTGTCATCGGTCGGTAAGCATCCGTTCACCGCGGGACAGTACGTTCGGGGCTCGTAGAAGTGGGGACCGACACGTTGTTCGATTTCTCGGGTTTCGGCAGCATCAACCTCGAAACCGTCATCGCCGCCATCGCCCTGGTCAGTACGGCTGCCGCGTGGCTCGTCGACCGGTACATCCTGCGCCGCAAGCGGCTCGTCTACCGGGTCCAGGTCGACGCGCAGATCGGGGTCTTCCCGGGCGAGGACAAGACCCAGCGGATGGTCGACGTCGAGGTGCGGCACCAGGGCGCGGTGGTGCAGGACCCGAGCATCGTGCTGCTCCGGCTGGACAACGCCGGCGGGATGGACATCGATCCGCACGACATGCACGAGAAGGTCTCGTTCGCGTTCCCGGACCGCAAGATCGTCGGCCTGCGGGTGACCGAGGCGCAGCCGAAGTCGCTGGGCGAGATGCTCCAGCGGCGGATGGTCCCGGCCAACTACGTCGACACCAGCAAGCTGGTGCTGCCCCGGATCGCGATCAACCGCGGCGACCACTTCAAGTTCCTGCTGGTGCTGTCCGGGACGGGCAAGGGTGTCAGCCACTCCGGCTATCTGGCCGGTGGATCCACCGGCGGCGGGGTCTACCACGAACCGCGGCCGCGCGGGCCGGGTCGTCGTACGTTGATGTTCGGGGCGTTGTCGCTGGTCCTGGTCGGCGCGCTGGTCGCGTTCTTCCTGGTCGACGTACTGCAGCCGCCGGACACCTGCGTGTCGGGTCAGCTGCGGGTGATCGGCTCGACGGCGGTGGAGCCGACCATGCGCGAACTGCGGACCGCCTACGCGGCCGACTGCACGCGTGCCGACATCACCATCGCGGCGAACGGCAGCCGCAGCGGCGTCCGGACCCTGGACGAGACGGGCGCGAAGGACGCGGGCGCGGCGGGCAAGCTGATCGCGATGTCGGACGGACCGGCCGAGGACTCGCCCGACCTTCGCGGCGAGCCGATGGCGGTGGTCGTCTTCGCCGTGGTCATCAACCGCTCGGCCGACGTGAGCGCGCTGACCACGAGTCAGCTCCGCGAGATCTACAGCGGCAAGGTGACGAACTGGAAGCAGGTCGGCGGCCGGGACCTGCCGATCCGGATGGTGAGCCGGGTCGGCCCGGACTCCGGTTCGCGGCGGGTGTTCCGGGAGAAGGTCCTCGGCGGTGATCAGGAGCTGGGCATCTCGTCCGACGACTGCCGCCAGGACGACGACCCGGTGGCGACATACCACCGCTGCGAGGTCGGTACGACGGAGGAGCTGCTGACCCGGGTCAACGAGATCGACGGCGCGATCGGGTACGCCGAGCTCGGTGGGGCCCGGAAGTTCCCGGGGATCGCGGTCGCGACGGTCGACGACGTCGTACCCGATTCGTCCAAGGTCGCGGCGGGGACGTACAAGTTCTGGGAGGTCGAGCACGCCTACACCTACCGGGCGCCGGAGGCGGGATCGCTGACCGCAGCCTTCCTGGACTACCTCCGCTCGACCCAGGCGCGGCCGGTGCTCGAGCGCAGTGGTCTGGTTCCGTGTGGAGATCTGCCGGCCGGCTTCTGCGGTTAAGGTGCAGGCATGTACGTGATCGCGCACCTGAGTGACCCGCATCTCGACGGCTCGGAGGAGGCACGTGACCGATTGCGGCGGATCACGGCGTACCTGAAGGACTTCCGGCGGCCGGTAGACGTCATCCTCGTCACCGGCGATCTCGCCGATCACGGGCTGGAGGCCGAGTACGCCGAGCTGGCCGCGGAGCTCAAGCTGGACCTGCCGGTGCTCGTGCTGCCGGGCAACCACGATGTGAGCGCGCCGTTGCGAACGGCGCTCTCGTCGCTCGTCGACTCACCCGGCGAAGGCCATCCGGTCCATCAGGTCCGCGATATCGGTGGGGCGCGGTTCGTCCTGCTCGACACGACGGTCCCGGGTCAGAACCACGGACTGCTGCCGGCGGAGTCGCTGGCCTGGCTCGACGGCGTACTGCGGGAACCGTTCGACGGACCGTTGTTCGTCGCCTTCCACCAGCCGCCGTTCAACCTCCATCACCCGACGATGGATCAGTGGATGCTCCTGACTCGCGAGCCGTTCGCGGCCGTCCTCGAAGGCAAACCGGTCACCGCCCTGTTCGCCGGCCACGTCCACAACGCCATCACCGCCACGTTCGCCGGCATCCCGCTCCGCGTCGCCCCGGGCATCCGGTCCTCGGTCCCGCTCCCCTTCGAGCCCGCTTCCGCGGCGGGCGCGTTGGTGGACCCCACGGCCCATCCCGGCTTCGCGCTGCACATCCATGTGGAGGGCGAGCCCCTGCAGACCGTCTACCGCTACCCAGCCCGATGACCGAGTTCACTCTTCGTGCCATCGGCCGCGTCGAGTCGCCCTTGATCACGCGAGCCGACGCACCACGCCAAGGCGACGAGGGTGCACCCGACGCATGGGTGGTCTTCGACGAATCAGTCCGGGCGGCACTCGACGACGTAGCGGCCGGCGACGAGATCATCCTCATCACCTGGTTCGACCGCGCCGATCGCGACGTACTCACGGTGCATCCGCGCGGCGACCGGACCCGGCCGCCCACCGGTGTCTTCAGCACCCGCTCCCCCGACCGGCCGAATCCCCTCGGCCTGCATCGCGTCACGGTCCTCGCCACCGACGGCCCGCGGATTCAGGTGAACAACCTCGAAGCTCTCGACGGCACCCCCATCGTCGACGTCAAGCCCGTCCTGGGCGACATCACCGACCGCTGAACCGCCGCGCTCACGACCGGAGGCGCTGATGCGCGATCGGTGATCGGGCCGGATAGGGCCCGGTGAGGTAGGTGTTGATCTCAGCGATCGTCCCGTCGGTGTCGCGGATCAGGTGCCGCAGCCCGTTCCAGCGGGCGACCTCGACGCCGATCGCGATCAGCCGCAGCCGGCTCGCCCCGGAGGCGAACGGCTCGGTGCTGTCACAACGCCGCGTGTACCACGTGCCGCCCTGGTGGTAGGTCTCCACATCCGCGTGCAGCTCGTGAGTGGTGTCTGGTTCGTACTGGTCGCACGATGTCATCCGGCCTGCCTTCAGCGAGAAATCCTGCGACCAAAGCTCATCACCTGGCACCGGCCCGGCACTGCGGCCGAAAGTCCCGGATCGCCGGGACCTCGGTCCCGAAACGACGAAGCCCCGGACCACTCCGCTCGCTGCTCTGCGGCAAGCGGGCACTGTGGCCGGTCCCCAACGAAGTGGTCATCTAGGCCGATGTACCCCCGACGAGCAGACTCCGTTGCAGGTCGGGCGAATCACGATCGGGGCCGGTCGACTAGGCAGCGGTGAAACCGCAAGGCGGATGTCGGCTCTCCTTGGCACACTTGGTCCGTCCAGCACAGGAGGGCGAAGGGTGTGAGTACCGGCTTGAAGGTCCCGATGGCCGAGGAACTCGTGTGGGCAAATGTGATGCGCCCGCGTATCCCGCTGGTGTACCTGGACCTGCACGTGGCCATCCGAATGGCGCGCGCATTGAGGGGCGACACCAAGGTGCCGGCTGAGTACCTCGAGCTTTACCAGGCGGCACTGCGCGCCAAACTTGAGAGGCGCGCCATGTTCCCGCTCAGCGGCGAGCACATGTGGGAGATCGCACAGATCACCGACCCCAAGCAGCGCGGCAACCTCGCCGACATCCTTGAGACGCTGTCCGACTACTGCTACTTGCCCGGCCGCACGCTGATCGCAGAACTTGAAATCGAAGCGGGCATGGCGAAGATCTTGGGCGAGGACATCTCTGATCGGAGTATTGCGCTTGTGCGGTCGACCTTCGGACACGCGTTCGGGATGGTCGGCGGACTCAATATCGTGAACCACAACGGTGGCGATGCCTCCGACGCGGTCCGTGCCCAGATGTCAGACGCCGAGTTCGACACGCTCGTCGCGAGGATGAATTGCGAGATGGAGCGCAACATGCTGCGCGGTCCGTCCGATGAGGACCTTGAGCAGCTCCGGACCGATCCCGCGTTCCAACCTCGGGTGGCGGTTGAGGGTCAGAGAAGCCGGGTCGAATGGGAGCAGGACACCGAACGGGTATTGAACGAGAATCCGAAGTGGCGCCGCGGCCGTCTGCGTGACCTGATCGGTGCTCGCGAGTTCGTGCACGAGTGGATCGACATGTACACCCGCATGCGGATCGAGCGCCAGAAGGCGGGCTTGCCTGACTTCGATCCGCCCGACGACGAGCTGCGACGGTTCATGGGGGCGATGCCCCACACTCAGGTCGCGGTGAGCGTGAAGACCAGGTACCACAGGGATCCACGGCACAACTGGACTGTGAACGACATCGTCGACATCGACGCTGTGTCGGTGGCATACGCGTACTGCGAGGCGGTGTTCCCCGACAAGGCTGTGCGCCACGCTCTGTTGAGTTCCAAAGAGCTACAGTCCATCGGAACATACCTGCCCCGGCGCCCGGGAGAGCTCAGCGAGTGGCTGAACTCGCTACCGCCTGTCATCGCGCCGGACCTGTTAGTGCCACATCCGCTGAACCGGTCGACGCCGACCACCGGTTGACGCGACACGCGGGCCGCCTCACTCCGGCCGCGTTTGACTCTGTTGGTCCGATCGTCCTCGGGCACAGGCCGGCTTGCGGCGAAACGTACTTGCCCAATCTGCGCATGCGGGGTCTGAGCATCGCTGCCGGATTGACCTCTTATGGATCGAGGCGCGCCTTCGGCGCGCGGCCCCGGGGG
>NZ_JBSXMZ010000004.1:369185-388564 GCF_054073265.1 Kribbella sp. CWNU-51 | reverse complement strand
GCGCTGGGGCGCCGTCCTCGCCGGAGCCCAGCAACAGGACGCGTCCAAATCCAGGCGATCCCAACCGCGACCCGCCGCCGTTCTGGCGTCTGATCCTCCGGTTGGCCCCATCCCCCCGCCGCCCGATCGTACGGCCACCACGACCCACATCAAGAGCGCCTACGGCTTGGTTGGCAGCTATCGGGGGGACAGGGCAGGTGTGGCGATGGTCAAGCAGATTCGGGCTCGGTCGCAGGAGCCACCACGCTAGGTGACTCGGGATTCTCTGCCGATGCCTCCGCAAGACCGAGGTCCTCCCGAACCGAACGGAAATAGGCGTTGTACGAGTCACGCACTCTGTCGATAGCCGCCGCGAGCTCGTCGTCTGAGTAGGTCCTCGGAGGTATCACGTTTACGTAGGCGATTCGCAGGTTGCGGCGAAGAGCAGTGAGGTGGCGTAGCACCGGCTCGCCCGCGATGATGAGGACTTCGGTGTCCGCTGCATCGGACGCATCCATGGCTGCGTCGAGCTGATCCTCTGACTTCTTGACATCGGCTTCGTCAATTTCGAGACCGCTCAGGGCATGGATCGAATGCAGCTCACTTAGGAGGGCCCGCGCCGTCTTGAGTGACGTGGCGTACCGAGTACGTTGCTCGTCAATCCAGCGGCGGCGGTCATCGCGCCTCCATTGCTCGACGCGAGCCTGATCTTCGCGCTTCCACTGTTCGAGCCGCTCGGCCCGCTCACGTTCCCACTTGACCTTGTCTCGGTCAACCTCCTTCCGCCACCGATCCACCTCACGCTTGTCGGCGCGCCATTGGTTCACCAGGAGGCCGATGACGGTCACAGCAGCCCCAACCAGATACCCCCACGGAAAGTCGTTCATGACCACGAAGGGTGCCGCACATTCGATCCACCGCCAAGCTAAGTCGGGCGGTACACATCCAGTACACAGACCACCGGAAAACGGCGGCAAACAATGAGAACCGTCGAGAGGCGAGATCCCTTGTCTGCCGCCGTTCTGGGGACCGCTGAGCGTGGCCCGGATTCCGCTTGTTTAGAAGTTGATCATGTGGCCTTCGAGGCCGTGGAAGGCCTCTTGGAGCGCCTCGCTCAGGGTGGGGTGGGCGTGCACGTTGCGGGCCAGTTCCTTGGTGGTCAGGTCCCACTTCTGCGCCAGGGTCAGCTCGGGCAGCAGCTCGGTGACCTCCGGGCCGATCAGGTGCGCGCCGAGCAGTTCGCCGTACTTGGCGTCGCTGATCACCTTCACGAAACCGGTCGGGTCGCCGAGGCCGTGCGCCTTGCCGTTCGCGGTGAACGGGAACTTCGCGATCTTGACGTCGAAGCCCTCCAGCCGGGCCTCTTCCTCGGTCCACCCGAAGCTGGCGATCTGCGGCTGGCAGAAGGTCGCCCGCGGGATCATCTTGTAGTCGAGCTCCATCGTCTCGTGCCCGGCGATGGTCTCGGCCGCGATCACGCCCATCGCCTCGGCCGCGTGCGCGAGCATCAGCTTCGCGGTCACGTCGCCGATGGCGAAGATGTTCGGCACGTTGGTCCGGCAGAAGCCGTCGATGCCGATCGCGCCGCGCTCGGTCAGCTGGACGCCGATCTTGTCCAGGCCGTAGCCGTCGACGCGCGGCTGGAAGCCGATCGCCTGCAGGACCTTGTCGGCCTCCAGCGTCTGCTGGGCGCCGTCCTTGCCGGTCACGGTGACCTTCACCTTGTCGCCGGAGTCGTCGATCGAGTCCACCCGGGTGCCGGTCAGCACGTCGACACCGAGCTTCTTGTACGCCTTGGCGAGCTCCTTGGAGACGTCGATGTCCTCCAGCGGCACCACCCGGTCCAGGAACTCGACGATGGTGACCTTCACGCCGTAGTTCGCCAGCACGTAGGCGAACTCGACGCCGATCGCGCCGGCGCCGGCGATCACGATCGAGCCCGGCAGCTCCTCGGTGAGGATCTGCTCCTCGTACGTCACGACGCGCTCGCTCAGCTGCGTGCCCGGCAGCAGCTTGGTGGTCGCGCCGGTGGCCAGGATGCAGTTGTCGAACGTGACGGTCTCCGAGGAGCCGTCGTTCAGCGTCACGTCGAGGGTGTTGGCGTCGGTGAACGAGCCCCAGCCGTCGAACTCGGTGATGTTGTTCTTCTTCATCAGGAAGTGGACGCCCTTGACCCGGCCGTCGGCCACCTTCCGGCTGCGCTGCACCGCGGTCGGGAAGTCGAAGCTGACCTCGCCGCTGATGCCGAAGGTCTTCGCCTCCTTCTGGAAGATGTGCGCCAGCTCGGCGTTGCGCAGCAGCGCCTTGGACGGGATACAGCCCACGTTCAGGCAGACACCGCCCCAGTACTTCTTCTCGATGATGGCGGTCTTGAGCCCGAGCTGGGCAGCGCGGATCGCCGCGACGTACCCACCCGGACCCGCGCCGAGGACAACAACGTCAAAGTGCGAGGCCATGCAGTGAACTTTAGTGGGTCGCACCAGCCCTCCGGACCACTGGTACGACGCTCTGCCGCGGCCGTGACCGGGGTCACTGCGATGGCCCGATCGGGCAGTCTTGTCCGCCATCGGCCGCCGGGCCGTACGCACTACGATTACAGTCCGTTCATCCGGGTTCCGTCAGACCCGTTCGCCGCCTACGCTGGGGGCCACGCGGGGGCTGGGTTTAACGCAGGCTCCCCGCGCGCGCGTTGAGGGCGAGACGACGATGGGGGCCCGATGGTTCTGGGGAGCCGCCGAGGGCTGTGGTTCGCAGCACTCGGCACAGTGCTGGCAGTGGTCGCACTGCCGGCGTACGCGGACGACCCCACGCCGCCACCGCCGGCCTCCGTCACGGACGTGAACCGCTCGCTCGAGGAACTGCAGGCCGAGGCGGCCGCCGTCCAGGCCGACTTCGCCAAGGCGACCATCGCCTACACGAACGCGCTCAAGGCCGCGCAGACCGCGGAGGCCACCGCGAAGAAGGCGGAGGCCAGCGCGACCGTCTCCAAGAACAAGGCAGAGACCGAGCGTCACCAGCTCGGGCTGCTGACCGCGCAGGCCTATCAAATGGGGATCCCGACCGTGATGGGCACCGAGTCGATGCTGTGGTCGCTCGCCCCGATCGCGGAGAACCTGCAGGAGATCGCCGACCGGCAGACCGCGATCACCCAGCTCGGCAGCACCCAGGTCGCGCAGTACAAGACCGCAATGGCCGCGGCGAACGAGGCCGACCGACTCACCGCCGACGCCACCGGCAAGCGCGCCGCCGCGAACGAGGCCGCCGCCAAGGCCAAGGAGCTCAGCCAGCAGGTCCAGCAGAAGGCTGCCTTTGCCGCGTCCGCGATGGAAGGCCAGGCAGCCGACCTCGACGGAGCGTCCGAGCTGTCCAAGCAGCTGCAACTCGCGCGCAATCAGCAGGCGCTCACCCGCTGGCAGACCTATCTGACCGAGCTGTCGACCGCGAAGGTCACTCCCCCGGCGGCCGCCGTACTGAAGAACCCGGCCAAGCTCCCGGCCGGGCTGAAGCCGCTCACCCGGCGGGGAGCACCCGTCGCCGGCGTCGCGACCATGGCCACCTCCGGCCGGACCGTCCGGGTGTTGTCCGCCGAGACGATCCGCGCGGTGAACCAGGCCTTCAGCCTGCTCGGCAAGCCGTACGGCGTGGCCGCGACCGGCCCGGACAAGTACGGCTGCCTCGGCGCGGCGCGGGTCGCATGGCAGCCCTACACGACCCTCCCCAACCTGGTCGGCAAGGTCTACCCGGACTACCAGGCTGTGCCCACGGCCCAGATCGAGCCCGGCGACCTGCTCGTGATGGGCAGCCAGTCGCTCGGACTCGTCCACATCGGCGTGGCCCTCGACAGCGGCGAGATGATCGCCGCCGACGAGGCGAAGGGCTCGGTCGTCGTCACGGCCGTCCCGGACAACCTGTACGCCGCTCTGCGCCCGACGCTCGGCGCTCCGGTCAAGCCGCAGATCGCGCCCGCCGCGGCCTCGGACGCCGTCGACTTCCGCTGCGGCAACACGGCGACGTCGTACAACATCGGTTCGGGCGCCTGGACCTGGCCGCTGGCCGACGGGACGTACGACATCGGTACGCCGTTCGGTCAGGCCGGGCCGATGTGGGCGACCGGCTTCCACACCGGCCAGGACTTCGTGGCCGCCGTCGGTACGGCGGTCCACGCGGTGACGGCTGGTGTCGTCCGGGTCGAGCACCCGGCCTGGGCCGGGAACCTCGTGCGCATCGACCACGGCAACGGCCTGGAGACGCTCTACGCCCACCTCAGCAAGATCGACGTCGCCGACGGCCAGCAGGTGACCGCCGGCCAGCGGATCGGCGCCGTCGGCACCGAAGGCAACTCGACCGGACCGCACCTGCACTTCGAGGTTCACCTCGGTGGCGAGCCGGTCAACCCGATGCCGTTCCTGGCCACCGGCTCCGCGAGCATGGGCTGGGGCGGCTACAGCAACGGCATGATCCCGGCGAGCAAGCTGTGTGGGATCGCGTCCGGCCACATGCTCCGGTGTGACGCGGCGGCGGCGTACCAGCAGCTGGCCACCGCGTACCGCGCCCACTTCGGCAACAGGCTCTGCATCACCGACTCGTACCGCTCCTACGCCTCCCAGGTCGACCTGTACGCGCGCAAGCCGTCACTGGCCGCGCTCCCGGGCACGTCGAACCACGGCTGGGGGGTCGCGGTCGACCTCTGCGGCGGCATCGAGAAGTACGGCACCGCGCAGTACCAGTGGATGAAGGCCCACGCGCCAGCCTTCGGCTGGGTCCACCCCCAGTGGGCCGATCAGGGCGGCAGCCGCGAAGAGCCGTGGCATTGGGAGTTCGGGAAGCCGCCCAGCGCGTAGGCTTGCATCGTGGCCGAGCAGAACAGTCCCGACCGCACTGATCACAACATCACGCTGGACGCTCAGGACGACCGGTGGGAGTGGCGGCGGCGGATCCGGGCGAATCCGAGGAAGCTCCTGATCTACCGCATCGGCGTCGGGGTGGTCGGTGGGTTGCTGATCATCGCCGCGCCACTGACCGGCTGGCTGCCCGGACCGGGCGGCATCCCGTTGTTCATCGCCGGGCTCGCCGTACTGTCCAGCGAGTTCGAGTGGGCTCAGCGCCTGCTCTACCGGGTCCGGGACTGGGTGAAGGCACTCAGCGCCTGGACCGGCAGGCAGCCCGCGTGGCTGAAGGCACTCGGCACACTCGCCCTCTTCCTCTGTGTGATTGTCGCGATCTGGCTCTACCTCGCCGTCCTCGGGGTCCCGGGATGGTTCCCGGACCCCTGGGAGTCATTCCTCCACAAGCTCCCCTTGCTGCACTGAGTAGTTGGGCAGCTCGATCAGGTTGCTCATCTTCTGGGCCATCTTGAGCATCTGGTTGAGGAAGAACCGGTTGTCCAGGATCCGGTTCCGTGTGGTGATCCCGAGCCTGGTGGCGGGCGCCAGGAACCGTCCAGCCTGGCTGCCGTCCTGCGTGGTCGAGACCGCCTTGCGCAGCCGTGCCTCGTACCGCCCGAACGCGGCCTGGTAGCCGCCGCCCGCTCGCGCCAACTCCCCCGCGAGGACGTATGCGCCCACGACCGCCGTACCCGTGCCCAGTGCCCCGAAGGTCGCGCCGTATCCAGCGTCGCCGAGCAGAACGAGCCGGCCACTCGACCAGCGGTCCACATGCACTCGGCTGATCGAGTCGAAGTACAACTCAGTTGCCGCCGGCAACCCATCGAGCAACGCCGGCACATGCCAGCCGAGGTCCCCGAAGTGCCCACGCACGATGGCCTTCTGCTCGTCCTGGTCGCGCCGGTCGTATCGCAGTTCCGGTGACCTGAACACGAACAGCGTCTGCGCCAGCGCGGGGTCGCGCCGGTCCGCACCGACACTCGCCAACCTCCCTGGCACGTTGTAGTGGAGCCCGTCACCGCTGATGCCCATCGTGTTCGGCACCTCCCAGCCGGCGACGTAGTACCCGAGATGGCGCTCGGTCACCCGCTCCGCCGGCCAGGCCAGCCGGCGTACTACCGAATGCATCCCGTCCGCACCGATGACCAGGTCGTAGGTCTTCTCCAGCCCACTCTCGAACCGCACATCCACGCCGCCCGCATGCTCACGCAGGCCGGCGATCGAGTCGCCGAACCGGTACGCCGCCCGCTCGCGACTGTGCTCGTACAACACCCGGGACAAGTCCGCCCGCAGGACCTCGAGCTCACCGCCCGCGAACTCGGCGGGCAACCGCATCAGCCGCCGCCCGGACTCGTCCACGAACCGCATCGCGGTGCCACCGGTCTGGAGCGCCCGCAGGTCCTCCAGAACGCCCATCCGGCCGAGCACCGCCTTGTTCACCTCACCCCGGAAGTCCACGGCGTACCCGCCCTGCCGCAGCGCCGGCGCGATCTCGACCACGGTCACGTCGTGGCCGGCCCGTCCTAGCCAGAGGGCCACCGACGGGCCCGCGACACTCGCACCCGATACCAGAACCTTCATCTCCGCCTCCTGAGTAATTGTGTCCGCCGGACACAGTAATGTGTATGGTAGACACAGTTCAACCGAATCCGGAAGGGAGCACCGATGACCGAACTGCTCTGGGGCAGGCAGCCGGCACCGAGCCGCGGCCCGAAACCGGCGATCACCCTGACCGGGATCGCCGAGGCCGCGATCCGGATCGCCGACGCGGAAGGACTCGACGCGGTCTCGATGCAGCGCATCGCCGGCGAGCTGCCGGTCACCAAGATGGCGCTCTACCGCTACGTGCCCGGCAAGACCGAGCTCCTCGCCGTGATGAGCGACCTGGCGATGGGCGCACCGCCGGAGCGCCCGGGCCTGCCGTGGCGCGAAGCACTGCAGACGTGGGCGATGGACCTCTACGCGGGCTTCACCCGTCACCCCTGGCTACTGCAGTCGACCATCGGACGCCGCCTGCTCGGGCCGAACGAACTCGCCTGGATGGAGCAGGGTCTTGCAGCCCTCGGCGACTCGGGCCTGCGCGGCGGCGAGCAGCTCGACTCGATCCTGGTCATCACCAGCCACGTCCGGAACATCGCCCAGCAGTCGACGACCTTCCCCGGTCACAGCGTCGGTCTCACCGAGGAGGAGGTGACCCAGTCACTGGCCGAGATCCTCAGCACCGAGTCCGAGCGTTTCCCCCACCTCGCCGCGGTCCTGCGCACCGCGTCCGGCAGTGAGAACCAGGGCCTCGAGTTCGGCCTCGATCGGATCCTCGACGGCCTCGAGCTGCTGATCAGTGCACGGAAGGACTGATCCGCAGCGAATTGAAACGATGCCGATAGGTGGATGCGCTGAGCCCGTAGTGGGACTTGAATCGGCGCGCGAAATAGTTCTGATCAGGCCAGCCGACGGACTCACCGATCCGGCTGATCGGCAGGTCCGTGTGCAGCAACTGGTCCGCCGCGAGCTCGACCCGATGCCGGGACAGATAAGCCATCGGCGGCATCCCGGTCACCGACTTGAACAACCGGACCAGATACCCCGGCGCAAGATGCAAGGCGTTCGCCAGATCGGTCAGCGTCCACGGCCTGGCCGGGTCCGCCTCCATCATCCGCATCGCATCCAGTACGGCGGGGTGCGTGTGCTCACCGCGGTCGTCCCGCTCGGCGACCGTCCGCGCCACGCAACTCAGGTACAACGACAGCCAGCCGATCACCTCACCGCGATGCCGGCTCAGCGGCCGGTTGCGCAACTGCCGCAATCCGTCGAGATGCCCGATGCCTTCTCGCAGCGTGTCCGGGTCGAGATGCGTGGTCAGCATCCCGCGGCGCTGCGCCGAGAAGGGTCCAGTCCACAACAGGTAACCCAGTAAGGGATCCTCGCGCGCCCAGGCGAGCTCGCGGCGGACGAGGTCGGCCGAGAAGCAGCAGTTGTAGACCTCGAGAGAACTGCATTCCTCATATTCGTGCCAGACGCCCGGACGGAGCAGGATCGCGTCCCCGATCTGGAGGCGCTGCCGGCCGGCCAGGCTGTGATGAACGCCCGCGCCGCCGATCACCAGGGCGAGCTCGAAGAAGCTGTGGGTGTGCAGGGGATGCGAGTCCTCGTGCACGTGCGGACCGGCGTGCACCAGCGTCCCTTCGACGAAGTGCAGCACGGTCCCGCGGGTCCTCACCGGCTCGTCGGCCATGCCTCACGATACGGGCCAAGGTGCATTTTGTGCTACCACGAGTGCACTCCGGGCTAGTCCCCGGCGACTACCAGCCGCAGGATCGGGGAACAGGCGAAACGTCCCTGATACGTCGCAACCATCAATCCGCAACAGAACGAGGCAATTCGCCGGAACACCCAATGAATCGTTTCACTCGACGTCGGTTGGAGACTCATGTCGAACCTCGCCGCACCCACTTCGCTCCGCTTCGAACACCGGGCCGCCCCCGTCCTGGGCCTCGGCACCGCGACCCCACGGTTGTCGTGGCAGGTCGCGACCGCGGACGCCGACTACGCGCAGACGGCGTACGAGGTCGAGATCACCACCGGGACAGCGCAGGTCTACACGGTCCAGTCCCCCGATCAGGTCCTGGTTCCGTGGCCGGGTGAGCCGCTCGCCTCCCGTGAGTCGGCGCAGGTCCGGGTGCGCGTCCGCGGCAACGGCGACTGGAGTGACTGGAGCCGGCCCGCGACCGTCGAGGTCGGCCTGCTCGGCTCGGACGACTGGACCGCGCACTTCGTGAGCCCGCGCGACAACAGCTACGGCTCCCCCGCTCCCCTGCTCGCCGGTGTCGCCGACCTGCCGGACGGCATCGTCAGGGCCCGCCTGTACGCGACCGCGCACGGCGTCTATGTCCCCGAGCTCAACGGCGAACGGGTCGGCGACGAAGAGCTCGCGCCCGGCTGGACGGCGTACCAGTATCGGCTGCGCTATCAGACGTACGACGTGACCGGCCTGGTCCGGCCTGGTGAGAACAGGCTCGAGTTCCTCGTCGGCAACGGCTGGTTCCGCGGTCGGCTCGGATTCCAGGACCAGAAGGAGGTGTACGGCAACCGCCTTGGAGTCCTCGCCCAACTCGAGGTCACCACGGCCGACGGACAGGTCCACACCTTCGGCAGCGACGACACCTGGACCTCGCGCGAGAGCGCGGTCCTCGCCGACGACCTGTACGACGGCCAGAGCACGGATCTTCGGCGTACGCCGGGAGAGCCCACACCTGTCGACGTGCTCGACTCCGACCCGAGTCTGCTCGTCGCACCCGACGGCCCGCCGGTCCGCATCACCGATGTCCTGCCCGCGGTCGAGATCAGTACGTCGCCCTCCGGCAAGACCCTGATCGACTTCGGCCAGAACCTGGTCGGCCGGGTCCGGCTGACGGTCCGTGGCGGTGCCGCGGGCGACGAGGTCGTCCTGCGGCACGCGGAGGTCCTGGAGCACGGCGAGCTCGGTGTCCGCCCGCTCCGGACCGCCAAGGCCACCGACTCCTACATCCTGGCCGGTGCCCACGAGGTCACCCTCGACTCGCCGCTCACCTTCCACGGCTTTCGGTACGCCGAGGTGACGGGCGTCAGTGATCTCCGGAAGGAAGACCTCGAAGCGATCGTGGTCGGCAGCGACCTGTCGCGCACCGGCTGGTTCGACTCCTCGCACGCACTGCTCAACCGGTTCCACGAGAACGTGGTCTGGGGTATGCGCGGCAACTTCGTCGATGTGCCGACCGACTGTCCGCAGCGCGACGAGCGACTCGGCTGGACCGGCGACATCCAGGTCTTCTCCCCCACCGCGAGCTTCCTGTTCGATACCGCCGGCTTCCTGACCAACTGGCTGGCCGACCTCTCGGCCGAGCAGCAGAAGGACGGCTCGGTTCCGTTCGTCGTACCGGATGTGCTCAAGAACTCGGCACCGGCCACGGCCGCTTGGGGTGACGCGGCAACGATCGTCCCCTGGGTGATCTACGAGCGCACCGGCGACGCCGGTCTGCTCGCGCGCCAACTGCCGAGCATGCGCGCCTGGGTGGACAAGATGGCTGACCTGGCCGGAGAAGACCTGCTCTGGTCCGGCGGCTTCCAGTTCGGCGACTGGCTCGACCCGACCGCTCCGCCGGAGAACCCCTTCCGCGCGAAGGCGGACCCGGACGTCCTCGCCACCGCTCACCTGGCCCGCTCGGCCGAGGTCGTTGCCAAGGCCGCGGAGGTCGTCGGCGACGCCGACCTGGCCCGCGAGTACACCGACCTGGCGGCGCGTGTCCGACAGGCGTTCGCCGCCGAGTACACCACCGAGGGTGGACGCGTACTGAGCGATGCGACCACCAACTACGCGCTCGCGCTCCAGTGGGCCCTGCTGCCCACGGAGGGCCAGCGGGAGCGCGCCGGCAAGCGCCTTGCGGATCTGGTCCGGACGGCGGGTTTCCGAATCAGCACCGGATTCGTCGGTACGCCGCTGATCGCCGACGCGTTGGCCGATTCCGGACATCCTGACCTCGCATACCGCCTTCTGCTACAGACAGCCTGCCCCTCTTGGCTGTACTCAGTGACGATGGGCGCGACGACAGTCTGGGAACGCTACGACAGCATGCTGCCCGACGGCAGCATCAACCCAGGCCAGATGACGTCGTTCAACCACTACGCGCTCGGCGCCGTCGCCGACTGGATGCACCGACGGGTGGCGGGCCTCGCGGCCGGCGACCCCGGCTACCGCACGATCGTCGTACGGCCGCTCTTCACGTCGCACCTCACCGCCGCATCGGCCAAGCACATCACGCCGTACGGCGAGGCCGCGGTGGCGTGGACGCGGTCCGACGGCGAGATCCGGCTCAGTGTGACCGTGCCGGTCGGGTCGCGCGCGCAGGTCGCCGTACCTGGTGAGAACGAGCCGGTCGAGGTCGGCCACGGCACGCACGAGTGGACCGCGTCGTACGCCGAGACGCCGGCGCTGCCCGCGGAGCCGACAGTCCGGCAACTCATCGACCACGAGTCCAGCTGGGACACCTTCGTCGCCGCGGCCGTCGAAACCGAGGTCGTAGCCGACGACGGCGAACTGGCCGCCCGGCTGGAGCGGTACCTCGACCTGCCGGCAAGCCAGCTGGTCGAGGCGATCAGCCGGCGTGACTTCTCCCCCGCTGCCCAAGCCCTGCAGGCGAAACTCGACGCCCTGCTCGACAACTGACCCTGTCCCACCGATCACCGCCCCGCTGCCGATGCCCTGAAGAAACATCCCCTTGGAGGTCAAGATGACATTCCGCCCAGGCAGGAGAGGACTGGCCGTCAGCGCTGTTCTGGCCGTCTCCTCGCTCGCCCTGACCGCGTGCAGTGCGGGCAGTCTCGGTTCCAGCGACGACGCCGGCGGTGGCTCGGTCGAGATCACGTACCTGACCACCAACCAGGACCAGGACGTGAAGGAGGCCGAGCAACTGGCCAAGGACTTCCACGCGAAGAACCCCAGCATCACCGTGAAGGTGGAGACCCGGCCGGGTGGCACCGAAGGCGACAACCTCATCAAGACCCGGCTGTCCACCGGCGACATGGTCGATGTGTTCAACTACAACACGGGCTCGCTGTTCAATGCGATCGCACCGCAGAAGAACCTGCTCTCGGTCAACGACGAGCCGTGGGTCGCCGACCTGGACGACAACTTCAAGAAGACCGTGACCGCCGACGGCCAGGTGTACGGCGCACCCGTCGGAGGCTTCCAGGGCGGTGCGGTCCTCTACAGCATCCCGGTCTACACCAAGCTCGGGCTGAAGGTGCCGACGACCTGGGCCGAGTTCATGGCCAACAACGCCAAGATCAAGGCGTCCGGCGGTGGCGTCGCGCCGGTGATCCAGACCTACGGCGAGACCTGGACCTCGCAGCTGTTCGTCCTGGGCGACTTCCACAACGTGTCCGCGTCCGAGCCGGACTTCGCCGACAAGTACACCCAGAACCAGGCCAAGTACGCGACGTCGCCGGCCGCGCTCAAGGGATTCGAGCACACCGAGGCCGTCCACGACGCCGGGTACGAGAACAAGGACTTCGCCTCGGCCAAGCTGCCGGACGGTCTCAAGATGCTTGCCACCGGCAAGGGTGCGCACTACCCGATCCTGTCCGGCGTGGTCGCGAACATGGTCGCCACCTACCCCGACGCGGCCAAGACCGTCGGCCTGTTCGCGCTGCCTGGTGACGACGCGAGCAAGAACGGCCTGACGTTGTGGACACCGGGTGGTCTCTACATCCCGAAGTCCACCGCGGGTGACAAGCTGGACGCGGCCAAGAAGTTCCAGGCCTTCGTCGCCAGCCCAGACGGGTGCAAGTCGCAGAACACAGCCGGCGCGCCGACCGGTCCGTACGCGGTCAAGGGCTGCACGCTCGGGGACGACGTACCCCAGTCGATCAAGGACATGCAGCCGTACCTCGACAAGCCGGGTGCGTCCAGCCTGGCGCTGGAGTTCCTCTCGCCGGTCAAGGGCCCGTCGCTCGAGCAGATCACCGTCGAGGTGGGTTCGGGCATCCGGAAGGCGAAGGACGGCGCCGCCCGGTACGACGAGGATGTGAAGAAGCAGGCCCAGCAACTCGGACTGGCAGGTTGGTGAGGTCTGTGACCGTCGCTCTGCTCCTCAGTTCAGCTCGGGAGGCGCCATGACCGTCACCACCACACGCCCGGACGCGCGCAGTGACGCGACCCCGGCCGCAGCCGCGGCCGGGGGGAAGGTCTACTCGCCGTACTCGTTCTGGTTCTACCTGCCCACCGCGGTGATCTACACCGTCTTGTTCCTCGTTCCGACCTTTGCCTCCTTCTACTACAGCCTGACCCGGTGGAGCCTGTTCGAGTCGAAGTTCATCGGGTTCGACAACTTCAAGCTGTTCTTCCAGGAGCCGGCTCTGGTCAAAGGCTTCACCAACACGCTGATCTACGCGGTGGTGACGTCGGGTTCGAAGGTCGTCCTCGGCCTGCTGCTCGCCGTACTGCTCACGTCCAGGATCGTCGGCCGCGCGTACCTCCGCTCGGTCGTCTTCTTCCCGGTGCTGGTCAGCACGATCGGCGTCGGTCTCACCTTCACTGTGCTGATGAACCCCGAGCGCGGCCTGATCAACGGCGCGCTGGGTGTGATCGGTATCAACGGACCCGGGTGGCTCACCGACCCGAAATGGGCGCTGATGTCGATCGCCGCCGTCGACGTGTGGAAGGGCGTCGGGCTCGCGACCCTCATCTACATCGCCGGCATCGTGTCGATCCCGCGCGAGTACATGGAAGCCGCTCGCGTCGACGGAGCCGGTGCGTGGGAGACGTTCCGCCGGATCGTGCTGCCGCTGTGCAAACCGGCCACCGTCACCGTGATCATCCTGTCCCTGATCGGCGGCCTGCGGTCGTTCGAGCTGATCTGGGCGATGACGCGCGGCGGGCCCGGGTTCACCTCGGACGTGATCGCGTCGGTGATCTACAAGCAGTACCAGGCGGGGTTCTATGGCCTGTCGACGGCCGGCAACGTCGTGCTGTTCGTGGTGGTCACCGCGATCATCCTGCCGCTGTCATGGTTCCTGAACCGCAAGGAGGTGGACCTGTGAGCACCGCCGAGCTCGTCAACCACAAACCAGGCCGGAACTACCTGCTCAGCGCCGTCGCGATCGTGGCCTCGATCGTGGTGTTCGTGATCCCCTTCGCGTTCATCGTCCTGACCGCGGTGAAGGACCGGCAGCAGTCCGCGGATCTGAGCTTCTCCTGGCCGCACCAGTTCCGGATCGTGCAGAATTTCGTCGAGGTGGTCAAGGCCCGCGACTACATGCTGGTGATCGCCTTCATCAACAGCACGATCCTGACCGTGGCCAGCGTCACCGGGATGGTGGTGCTCGCGGCCATGGCCGGGTTCGTGCTGCAGCGGCGCAAGAGCAGGTGGAACGGCTTCATCAACTTCCTCGTGCTGTCCGGGTTGATCATCCCGCCGGCCGTCGTACCGACGATCTGGGTGCTGCAGAAGCTCGGGCTGTTCAAGACCATGCCAGGACTGATCCTGATCGAGATCGCCTTCGGGTTGTCGTTCTGCATCCTGTTGTTCCGGGCGTTCGTCGCGACCATCCCGCGGGAGCTGGACGAGGCGGCGATCATCGACGGTGCGGGCCCACTCCGGTTGTTCTTCGGGGTGATCTTCCCGTTGCTGAGATCCGTCATCGTGACCGTGGTCGTGGTGCAGTCGGTCAACGTGTTCAACGACTTCGTGAACCCGTTGTACTTCCTGCCGGGCGACAAGAACGCCACCGTCCAGCTGACCCTCTACAACTTCTCCAGTCAGTTCACCACCCAGTACAACCTCCTCTTCATGAACATCCTCCTGATCACGATCCCGCCCCTGATCATGTTCCTGTTCTTCAACCGCCAGATCGTCGCCGGCCTGACCTCCGGCGCCGTCAAGGGGTGACGATCGCGAGGAGCTGAGACAGGTTCTGGTGGGCTGAGACCACCGATCGGCCGAACCTCGGACACCAAACGGAGACCTCGGACACCGCATGAGATGTCCGCACTCCCGAGCGGGTGTCCGGGCTTCGCCGCTGATCGATTACTACCCGTCCGTCGGTACATCTCATGCGGCGCCTCGATGGACGTGCGGGTGCGGATGCTCAGGCGGGCTTGCGTACCAGCAGATAGCCCTGCGGTTCCTTCTCCGGCGGCATCGGGGCGTCGCGCGGGTTCACTTGCAGGTTGTCCTTCAGCACCTCGTGGTAGTCGGCCGCTGCAGTGTTGTATGAGCCTTGGATGTCATTCACGCGAGGACTTCAGGAAGCCGCTCCGACAGTTTCTGGTAGTCCTGCAGCGAGTTGTAGGCGTGGATGGACAGCCGGATGAAGCCGCGGTTGTCGAAGCCGGTCAAGGTGATCTCGGCCTTCAGGTCGCGGGAGACGCGCTCCTTGATCGCCTCGCCGGCGGTGAGGTCGACGGTGGACGGGAGCTCGACCAGACGCATCGTCGGCGTTTGCCGGGCGATCTGCGCGATCCCGGTCCCGAGCGCCTTCGCCACGATCTTCGCGCCCTCGTCGATCGTCGCGCTCAGCTGCGTACGCCGTACCGGCCATTCCAGCTCGTCGAGCACGCGGAGCGACTCGGGCGCCGCGATCCACGGCGCGTAGTCGTAGGTGCCCTGCATGTCGAACCGCTCCGGCAGCCGTTCGTCGTACTCCGACCAGGACACGATCAGCGGGACCGTCGCCGACCGCCAGCGCTCCGCCACCACGAGACCGGCCGTCGCGCGCGGTGCGGCCGGCCACTTGTGGAAGTTGCCCGTCCAGAAGTCGGCGCCGTCGGCCGCCGGTGCGTCGATCAGCCCTGGAGCGTGCGCGCCGTCGACCACGACCGGGACACCGCGGTCGTGGCACACCTCGACCAGCGCCGCGATCGGGAAGACCATCGCGGTCGCCGAGCTGATCTGATCCACGATGAGGGCGGCGGCGTTGTCCAGGTGGGGCGCGATCAGCGCGACCACACTCTCGTCGTCGGCCTCCAGGGGTACGTCGACGATGACCACCTCGGCCTGATGCAGCCGGGCGAACCGCTCGGCGGCGTACCGGACCGCGCCGTACGCGTGGTTGGTCAGCACGATCCGGCTGCCCGCCCGGATCGGCAGCGTGGCCAGCGCGGCGGTCACGCCGGCGCTCGCGTTCGGGACCAGCGCGAAGCCGGCGGGATCGGTCCGCAGGAACGACGCCAACTCGAGGCGGCTCGCGGTCAGTCGCGCCGCGACCGAGCGGAACCAGGCCATCGGGTTCGCGTCGGCCTCGGTGCGGAGGGCGGCCAGCACCTCTTGGGTCCGCCGCGGCACAGCGCCGTACGACCCATGGTTGAGGTGCAGGACCTCGGGGTCGAGGGTCCACAGGTCGGGGCGGGGGCTGAGTAGCGTCACCAGCCAAACGGTACATACTTCCTGTCGTGTATCCCTACCTCGACCACGACGGGCCGATCGCGATGGCCCATCGGGGCGGCGCTCTGCACCCCGACAACATCGGCTACGAGAACTCGATGCACGCGTTCCAGAACGCGGTGAACCTCGGGTACCGCTACCTCGAGACCGACCTGCACGCCACCAGCGACGGGGTCGTGATCGCGTTCCACGACAGCAAGCTGGACCGGGTCACCGACCGGAGCGGGGTCGTCGCGGAGCTGCCCTGGTCCGAGGTCAGCAAGGCCAGGATCAACGGCCACGAGCCCATCCCCCGCTTCGACGAGCTCCTCGAGCACTTCCCAGACGTCCGGTTCAACCTCGACATCAAGGCCGAGAACGGACTGAAGCCGGCGGCCGGTGTCCTGCGGGCCGCGAACGCGATCGAGCGGGTCTGCGTCTCGTCGTTCTCCCAGTCCCGGGTACGGCGGATCCGCAAGGACCTCGGTCCGCGCCTGTGCACCGGGTACGGCGAGTTCGAGATCGTGCTGATCCGGTTCCTGCCCTTCGCGCTCAAGTCCGGCGGGGCGTGTCTGCAGATCCCCGAGGGATACGGCCCGCTGCGGGTGCTCACGCCCGGGTTGATCAAACGAGCGCATGCCCGGGGCAAGCAAGTGCACGTCTGGACCGTGGACGATCCGGCGATGATGCGGCGGATGCTGGACGCCGGCGTGGACGGCCTGATCACCGACCGCACCGATCTTCTCCGCGACGTCCTGGTCGAGCGAGGCCAGTGGGATTGAAGTGTTATCCGCGGGGACGCCGCATCGTCGCCGGGACCTGACACACTTCCGCGCATGGGACTTCTCTCCGCCCCGGCCGCGGTGGACAAGCGCGAGTACTGGGGGTTCAGCCTCTACGACTGGGCGAACTCCGGCTATGTCACCACAGTCGGCACGGTGCTGTTCGCGCCGTACCTGACGTCGGTCGCCGAGACCGCGGCCTGCGGGTACGCCGGTACGACGGACCGGCCGTGCAACACCAACCTCGACGTCCTCGGGCTGGGCATCTCCCCTGGTTCGCTCGCCTTCTACGTCGTCACGGTGGCGACGCTGGTGTCGGCCCTGTTCCTGCCGGTGGTGGGAGCGATCGCGGACCGGATGTCGCGCAAGAAGGTGCTGATGTGCGGGTTCGCCTGGGTCGGCGCGCTCGCGGCGTGCTCCATGGTGTTCGTGGGCGGCGGCCGCTGGTTGCTCGGCGCTCTGCTGCTGTTCGTCGGCAACCTGTGCCTGGGCTCGTCGCTGGTCGTCTACGACTCGATCCTGATCGACATCGCGCCGCCGGATCAGCGCGACACCGTCTCGTCCCGCGCGTGGGCGTTCGGCTACGCCGGCGGATTCATCCTGCTGCTCGTCAACCTCGGCGTGGTCACCGCGCACGACGCGCTCGGGATGAGCCAGGGGACGGCCGTCCGCCTCAGCCTGCTCAGTGCCGGGCTGTGGTGGGGGGCGTTCACGTTCATCCCGTACGTGCGATTGCGGAACCGGCCTCCGACGAGCGTCGAACCGGTGCGCAGCAGGGGCCTGGTGCGCCAGAGCTTCGGGCAGTTGGCAGCGACGCTCAAGCACCTGCGGAGCTATCCGATGACGCTGCTGTTCCTGGTCGCGTACCTGTTCTTCAACGACGGGATCCAGACGGTCATCTCGGTGTCGTCGACGTACGGTGAGAAACAGCTCGGTTTCGCGACCCAGGTGCTGATCGCGACGATCCTGCTGGTGCAGTTCGTGGCGTTCTTCGGGGCGCTGGCGTTCGGTCGGTTCGCCCAGCGGTACGGCGCGCACCGGACGATCACCGGGGGTCTGGTGGTCTGGATGCTGATCGTGGTCGCCGGGTTCCTGCTGCCCGCCCACCAGATCGTGCCGTTCCTGGTGATGGGCATCGCGATCGGCATCGTCCTCGGCGGCACCCAGGCGCTGTCCCGGTCCGCCTTCAGCCAGCTGATCCCGAAGGGCCGCGAGGCCGAGTACTTCTCGCTCTACCAGGCCGGCGAGCGCGGCACCTCCTGGCTCGGCACCCTCGTCTTCGGGCTGGTCCACCAGCTCACCGGCTCCTACCGCCCGGCCATCGTTGCCCTCGGCCTCTTCTTCCTCATCGGCCTGATCCTGCTGACCCGCGTCGACATGCGCCGAGGCATCACCGAAGCCGGCAACGCCCAACCCGCAATCGTCTAGCCGGGTACGACGGAGGCGACAAGCTGCTGCACTTGCTGCGGACTCGGCCGGATGCCGGTCCGATCTGCGAACAGCATGTGGGTGGAGCCGATCAGGGTGAGTGCGAGCGTGTCGACGTCCGCGCCGGCGGGGATCCGGCCGAGGTCGCGCTCAGCTTTCAGGTAGTCGATGATGATGTGCCCGGCGTCGGTAAGGATCGGTACGCCGGTGGGGACTGCCTGCCGCAGCCGCGCGCGCAGCCCGTCGCGCGAGATCGTCAGGCTGATGACCGCCACCGCCACCGACCCGAACAGCTCCGTCAGCATGGTGGTCAGGTTGTCCGCCACACTCCCCCGCCCGACCGACTCACGCAGTACGGCGGCCTGACCGTCGAGCCGGCGGATCCGGTCCAGCACCAACTCGGCCAGGAAGCCGTCGAAGTCGGTGAAGTGCTTGTGCAGCACACCTTTCGCGCAACCCGCCTCGGTGGTGACAGCCCGGCTGGTCAGCGCGTCCGGCCCATCCCGGAGCAGCACGCGCTCGGCCGCGTCGAACAGTTGCTCGCGCGGATCCCGCAGCGCCACACCTGTCGGCATACGCACCCTTCCGTTGACATGAGTGGGCAACCGCCCATTAGTGTGGGCGCATGCCCACTTTACCGCACGAACACCGTGAGATGGCCGAGTCCTTCGGGGCCGGTGCCGAGCTCTACGACCGGGCCAGGCCGCGCTATCCGGACGCACTCGTCGAGGCGATCGTCGCAGCGGCACCGGGCCGGAAGTTCCTCGACGTCGGGTGCGGCACCGGGATCACCTCCCGGCAGTTCCAAGCGGCGGGGTGCCAGATCCTGGGTGTGGACGTCGATGAGCGGATGGCGGAGTTCGCCCGCGGTACGGGCGTCGACGTCGAGGTGTCACCGTTCGAGTCGTGGGATCCGGCGGGCCGGACCTTCGACGCCGTCGTCGCCGGGATGACGTGGCACTGGATCGATCCGAACGCCGGTGCGACCAAGGCGGCCGAAGTACTACGACCAGGCGGCCGGCTGGCGATCTTCTGGTATGTCCTCCAACCGCCGCCTGAGGTGGCCGAGGCCTTCGCCGCCGTTTACCGCGAGGTCCTCCCTGACAGCCCGATGTATCACCACGTGGTCGCCTCCCCGCTGGGGGCGTACGACGCCTTCCTCGACAAGGCCGCCGACGGTCTGCGCGGGACCGGTGCCTTCGAGGAACTCGAGCGACCGCAGTACCCCTGGAGTCGCGCGTACACCCGCGACGAGTGGCTCGACCAGGTCAGGACCGGAGGCAACGCCAAGCAATTCGCGGACGCCGGCAAGCTCGAGCCACTCCTCACCGGCATGGCCGCCGCGATCGACGAGGCCGGCGGCAGCTTCACCATCGACAGCACCGCGGTCGCACTCACCGCCGCCAGGAACT
>NZ_JBSXMZ010000004.1:184870-369175 GCF_054073265.1 Kribbella sp. CWNU-51 | reverse complement strand
TCGGGGTTACCGCGACGGCGTGGCGCTCGGGTTGCGGAAGCCTCCGCCGAAGCTACCCTGGCGGACGGTGTTCGCCGTGATCGTGCCGTTGGCGTTCTGGCCGCTGACGACGACCTGTTCACCCTGCTTGAGGTCGGCCGCGGTGCCCTTTGCGGTGATCTCGTACGTCGTGTCGCCGGTGAGCTTGACCGTGACGTTGCCGTTCTGGGTCTTCACCACGAGCTCGGTGCCCGTCGCCGACACGACTGTGCCGATCGCTGCGCCCCCAGGACCACCTTGGCCGGCGCCCGGCGCCTGCCCGTTGCCGTTCTGGCCGCGGAAGCCGCCGTACCCGCCGCCGAAGCCGCGGCCGCTAGCCTGCGGCTGAGTCGTCGTACTGTCCGATGCGAACGCCGCGTGCAGGCCGGCGCCGCCGGCGAGGCCGATGGCCAGGACCACGATGCCTGCCAGGATCGCCGTCGCCAGAGGCAGGTTGAGGCTCTTCTTCGGCGTCAGCGCCGCGTCGACCTCCGCGTCGGACCCGATCTGGGCGAACTCGTCGGGGTTCTGGTTACTCATCGGCGTCCTCGCTTCGCTCCGGGCGCCGATTCCGGGCTGTGTTTGATGATGAACTCGCTCCGCTCGTTCATATGCCTCTCACTCGTGTCGTAAAGCGTCGATGGGACGAAGGCCGGCGGCTCGGTGCGCCGGCATGCTGCCGAAGAACAGGCCGACCGCCGCGGACACGCCGAGCGCGAGTCCGATCGACGACGGCACCAGCACCGGCTGCACACCGGCGAGCTGGAAGCGGGTGACGATCAGCGCGACGCCGACCCCGACGGCGCCACCGATCAGGCTGAGCAGGGTCGCCTCGATCAGGAACTGGCCGAGGATCGTCCGCCGCCGCGCGCCGAGCGCCTTGCGGATGCCGATCTCCCGGGTCCGTTCGGTGACGGTGACCAGCATGATGTTGGTGACCCCGATCCCGCCGACGACCAGGCTGATCGCGGCGACCGTCGCCAGCAGGGCGGTGAAGGTCGCGGCGGTGTCCTGGCTGGTCTGCAGGATCTGCGCGGAGTTGGTGATCCGGAACGGCGAGGTCTGGTTCGCCGGCACCTGGTGCCGTGCGGTCAGCAACTGCGTGACCTCGGCCTGCGCGGTGTCCACGCGATCCTCGTTCGCCGCCTGGACCACGATCTGGTTGAGTGCGCCGTACCCGGCCTGAGTCGCGCGCAGGGTGCTGATCGGCATGATCGCGGTCGCGTTCGGATCCGAGAACCCGGTGCTGTCCTTGCTCGCCAGCACCCCGCGGACGACGAAGTCGACGGCGCCGAGCTTGATCGTCTGACCGACCGCGCTCGCCGGCCGGGTGAACAGCTCGGTCGCGGTCGTCTGCCCGAGCAGGATGACCCGCTGAGAGGTGTCGACGTCCTCCTGGGTGAACGACGCTCCGGTCCCGACCGGTGTGTTGGTGGCCGGCATGTACGCCGGCGTCGTACCGATCACCTGGCTCACCGTGTAGCTGGTGTCGCCGTTCGTCGCCGTCGTACCGCTGCTCGTCATCACCGGGGCGACCGCCGCCACGTCGGGGGCGAGCCGCTCGTCGGCCAGGGCGGCCGCATCGTCGAGAGTCAGGCTGTACTGCTGGGCCGACGGCCCGGCCTGGCCACGCTGGAAGCCGCCGCCACCGCCGGTCGTGGAGACCGTGAGCAGGTTGGTGCCCATCGCCTCCAGCCGGGCCTGGACCGCCTTGCCCGAGCCGTTGCCGACAGCAACCAGCACGATGACCGCGCCGACGCCGATGGAGACGCCGAGGATGGTCAGCAGCGAGCGGAGCTTGTTCGCATTGAGACCGCGCAGAGCGGCCGCCATCAGGTCGCGAGGTGACATCAGCGGGTCACCTCGTCCGCGACGATCCGGCCGTCCGAGACCTGGATCAGCCGTCGGGCGCGGGCCGCTACGTCGTGCTCGTGGGTGATGACGACGACCGTGCGCCCGTCGGCGTTCAGCTGGTCGAACATGCCGAGCACCTCGTCGGTCGAGTGGGCGTCCAGGTTGCCGGTCGGCTCGTCCGCGAGCAGGATCCGCGGCCCGGTGGCCAGCGCGCGGGCGATCGCGACACGCTGCTGCTGGCCGCCGGACAACTCGTTGGGCCGGTGATCGGCACGATCCGACAGCCCGACCAGGTCCAGCGCGCGACTGGCCCGCTCGCGCCGCTCGGCGCGACGCAGATGAGCGTAGGTGAGCGGGAGTTCGACGTTGGCGAGCGCAGTGGTGCGCGGGATCAGGTTGAACGACTGGAAGATGAACCCGATCTTGCGGCCGCGGACGAGCGCCTGCTGGTCCTCGGTCAGCCGGGCCACGTTGCTCCCGTCCAGCCAGTACTCGCCCCGGCTCGGGACGTCCAGGCAGCCGAGGATGTTCATCAGCGTCGACTTGCCGGATCCGGACGAGCCCATCACCGCGACGTACTCGCCGGCCTCGACTCGCAGTGACACCCCGCGGAGCGCGTGTACGGCGGTCTCGCCGCTGCCGTACGTCTTGGTGACGTCCCGGATCTCGATCAGGGCGTCAGCGGCCACGGTTGCCCCCGCCGCCCGTGCCCGCCCCGACGCCGGGGAACTGGCCGCCACCGGCGGGGAACTGCCCCTGACCGAACTGCCGGCCCTGGCCGGTCTGGTTCGTGGTGCCACCGATCGTGCCCTGCAGCAGGTCGATCCGATCGCCCTCGTTCAGGCCGGAGGTGATCTGGGTGAAGCTGTCGCCGCGGACGCCGACCTTCACTTCCCGCGTCCCGCCGCCGTCGGCCATCGTGACGGTGTACGTCGTACCGCTGGTGGCGATCGCCGTGCTCGGGACGTAGAGGGCGTTGGTCGCCTTCGCGGTCTGGACGGTGACGTTGGCGGTCTGGCCGATCCGGGCGTTCGCCGGCAGCTTGGCCAGCGAGAAGGTGGCCGAGTACGAGACGACGCCGTTCGTCGTGGTCGGCGTCGGCGACACGGACGCCAGCGTTGCGGTGAGCGTCGTACCCGGTTCGGCGTTCAGGGTGACGGTGGCGGACTGGCCGGCCTTGATCTTGATCGCGTCCGCCTCGGCGAACGACGCGACCACCTGGAGTGCCTTCAGATCCGAGATGTCGACGAAGCCGGAGCCCGACGTAGTCGTCGTACTCGAGCTGGTCGACCCTGAACCTTGACCTGAGGTCGAGCCTGAACCGGAGCCGGAGGCTGACCCCGAACCGGTGCTCGAGCCGCCGGTCACCGAGCCGACCGAGCCGTTGATCGCGGTGATCGTGCCCGCGATCGGTGCCTTCAGCGTGGTCGCGTCGACCGCGGCCTGGGCGCCTTCGACGTCCTGGTCGGCCTGCTCCTTGTCCGCCTTCGCCCGGGCCAGGCTCGCCTCGGCGTTGCTGACGGCAACCTCCGGGTTCTGGGTCTGGCCTTGGTTCTGGGACTGCGATTGCTGCTGGCCGTTGGTCGGCGTCGGGGTCGGCGAGGCCGATGCGTCCGCTGCGGCCTCGGCGGCGTCCTGGGCGTCGTCGAGCGACTCCTGCGCGGCCGTGACCGAGTTGGCCGCCGCGATCTGGTTCTGATCGGCGATCCGGAGCTGCCGCTCGGCGGCGGACGGATCGACCTTCGCGACCGCCGCGCCCTTGGCGACCACCTGGCCGACCTTCACCAGGATCTGGGTGACCGTACCGGAGGTCTCGAACTGCGGTGACGCGTTCTGGGAACTCTGCAGGGTGCCGCTG
Organism: Kribbella sp. CWNU-51; assembly: GCF_054073265.1. Classification (NCBI taxonomy): domain Bacteria; kingdom Bacillati; phylum Actinomycetota; class Actinomycetes; order Propionibacteriales; family Kribbellaceae; genus Kribbella; species Kribbella sp. CWNU-51. Next base: position 365,445 of record NZ_JBSXMZ010000004.1, on the reverse strand, counting down.
GAGCTGACGCTGGCGGTCACGTCCCCGCGGGCCACTGCCGCCGTCGGGCGAGTCGCACTCGCAGCTGGTTGGTCCTTTCGGAAGAACAGGAAGTACGCCGTGAGGGCGATGGCCAGGACGATGGCCACCAGGGCCACGTTGACGAAGCTGAGGCCACGGAGCTTGTGGCGGGGTAGCACCATGGACGCAGACGCTAGGGCCGTTTGCTGAGGAACTGATCCCCGATTCCTGGCAACTGGCTGTGAACTGTGCATCGGTTTGGTGCGTCGTACGTCGGACGCATCGCGACACACCGTGATGAGTGAACGCTCGATGACAGGGCGTCACGACGGTGCTGTCAGGTGCGTACCTGAGGCTCGGGCATGCCAAAATGGGAATGATCCGGGCCGGCCGACCGTTGGCACGGATGACGATCTCGGAGGTATGACATGTCTAATCGCGTACTGCGTGGTTCGGGGCTGGGTGGGGTCAGCTTCGAGGATGACCGCGGTGTCGAGTTCGCGCCGCGCCAGATGATCACGTATGACTGCCCCCGCGGCCACGTGGTCGAGGTGACCATGGCGCACGACGCCGAGGTGCCCGCAGTCTGGGAATGCCCGCATTGCGGCAGCGAGGCCGCCCGGTCCACCGGCGAGAAGCCGGAGCCGAAGCAGGAGAAGCCGGCCCGTACGCACTGGGACATGCTGCGGGAGCGTCGCAGCATCTCCGAGCTGGAGGAGCTGCTGGCCGAGCGGGTCGAGTTGCTCCGCAAGGGCGAGATCGGCCCAGCGCACCTGCACCGCACCAAGCGCACCGCCTGATCAAGGCCCTGACGGGCTCTCACCGCAACGGCGCGGTGAGGGTCCGTTTTTCATGCCCTGAGAGGTATTTCACATGATCACCTACGACGACGGTCGGCATGGCCACCCGCTTCGCCGCGGATGGCTTCAGCGCGACAGGCCCCTTCGCCTGAGGCGCTGGGACCTGGGCCAGGAACTGGTGGGGGCCGTCGTGGTTTGGGTGGCTGCGGCAGCGAGGCTGGGCTGGAGGCGGCGCACCACGTCCAGATGATCGCTGGTCCACAGGATGCGGATCGCTGTCGGGGTCGCTTGGCCGTCGGGGTCGTACAGGTCGCGGCGTACTGCCGACATCAGTTGAGCTTTGGTCGTATGGTCGTGCGGGAGTGGATCGGGCACCCGGCCGTGGCCGTCCAGGGCGTTGGCAAGGGTGGTGTACCACTCAAGCAACCGGTCCGCCGAAGTGAGCAGTGCGGACTGTGCGGCGGCCCGGTCCTCCGAGGCCGGTTGGCCACCGGCGTACCGCTCCCAAAGCTCGACAACTGCGTCCGCCGCCAACCGGACCCCGACCACGCCGGTGACCAGGGCTGTCATGTCGCTCAGAGGGACCGGCTTCGCTCCGCGCTCGGCGAGGTAGGTGCGGAAGGCATCATCCAGTCGGCGGGCCGCGGCCGCTGTTCGGCGGCTGTCCTGTGGTGTGGCCGGGCGGGACCCGGGAACGCAGCAGGACACGGCGTACCCGACGACGCTGACCAGGTAGTGCGCACTGTCCACGTACGCCTCCGCCAGCGCCTTTCCGACCGCGGCGGACGCCCCTCGCGGCCAGAACAACAGACCGACGAGCAAGCTCACCGCGCAGCCGAGCGCGATGTCCTCGATGCGGAACAGGATGAGCGACCAGCCTTCAGGCTGAGCGATGTTGAAGAGGATCACCAACGTGACCGTGAACGCTGCCTGCCCGGTCGCGAAGGAGACCGCGGCCGGGGTGATGCCGGCAACCAGCACCGCGATCGGCAGCAGAATCCACAGCGCCACGGTGTTCTCACCGATCAGCGCCAGCAGTGCGGCCCCCACGAGCGAGCCGACGGCCGTACCGCCGATCGCACGGTAGGCGTTGTGACCGGTGTTGAGCGCGTTGGAGCGGAGCACCGACAATGCTCCGAGAACGACCCAGAAGGCATGCTGGACACCGGTCACGTTCGCGACCGCGACGGCGATCGCAAGCGCGGCCGCGCCACGGATGCTGTTGTGTAGCCACACCGAGTGCGGCTCGAGGTGCGCGGCGGCGCGTTCTGCCGCGCTGACGAGGGGACCTGTAAGTGACCTTGGCTCGCGACCGAGCAGGCGGTCCATCCACCGTCGCTGGTCCGCGGCCCGCGCGATCTCGACGTTCTGCGCGATCAGCAGTACCCCAAAGGCAATCTCCTGCGCCCTGAAGGACACGTTGAGACTGCCGAGAAACCCGGCAGTGCCGGGCTCCCCCACTGCGCCGTACGCCGATGGCAAGCGGGCCACCGCGCCTTCCTCGAGCGCCGCGACGGCATTGCGAAGCGCCTCTGCCGCGGTGGCCAGTTGGTCCGGGGCGACCCTCGGATCCGCCAAGAGTTCCGCACTGAGATCCAGTACGGTCGCTGCCGCGAAGTGAACGTCGGACGAGTCCGGATCGCTCGCCGCTCCCTGCGCGGTGGCAGGACTGAACTCGCCAAGGATCGCACTCAACCAGGTGAGTTCGTCGACCAAGCGCACCAGTGCCCTGGACCCCGTGGACAGGCCGGTCGGCCGATACGGCGTCGCGGTGAAGGTACGCCGCAGCTCGTCGATGAGGGTCGCCGCCGCTCGCGTCTTCATGGCGCATACCTCGACGGTGTCCCCTGCTTCGGCCCGAAGCTGCATCGCAGCGGCTCGGCAGACGCGTGCGGCCGGTGCCCCGAGCGGATCAACCGCTGGTCTCCGCCAGAGCAGCCAGACAGCGAGGACAGCGGCTGCGGCAGCAAGAGAGACGCCGGCCAGTCGGTCCGGCAGCATCGATAGCGGCGCGGGCGTCGCCACCGAGAGGATGAACGCGAGCAGCAAAGAAGTGCTGGCAACCGCCAGCACCGAGCTGACGACACCGGAGAACAGTACGGCGAAGCCCACGACGACCGTGGCCGCAATCGCCGTCCACGCGGACCGCCCTGCGAGTGTGCCCAGCGAAACGAGCACGAGCCATGCCACCGCGAGCTGAACCTGCGCCCGGATGCGCTGCACTGTGGTCCCCGGGAAGTCAACCAGCAGCAACATCGCAAACGCGCCGAACGCGGCGAACGTCGCCACCACCGGGGACTCGATCACCCCCGCGCAGAACGCAAACAGCGCCGGCATCACCACCGCCGTCCTGGCGGCCCGTCGGGTCGCGGCCAGCCCAGGATCCCGGCGCCGCAGCCACGCCGTGACGCGTCCGCCCAGCACCATCACGCCCATCCCGACCTTCACTCGCTGGCCCGAAGCTCGATCGTGCCAGTCTGCTCCACCCGATCGCTCAGGTCACGCGCTGCACGCGGAGGTCCCGACCGAAGAACATGCGCACAAACGATGGCACGCCGGCGAGGAAGACCTACTTCGTATCCGGGTCGATGACCTCGCCCTGGACGACGTCGCCTGAGGACTGGGGTGGTCGGGTGGGGCCGCCGGTGCCGGGGATGAAGCCGCCTAGCCCCGAATCACCCAGACCGGAACCACCCAGTCCGGCGCCGCCCAGTTGGCCGGCGATCCTGCGGTTGAAGAAGGCGGACATGACGCGCCGGGCGAGCGGCCGGGTGAAGGGAAGGACGAAGAAGAAGCCGAAGATGTCGGTGACGAAGCCCGGTGTGAGCAGCAGCGTCCCGCCCACCAGCACGAGCGCGGCGTCGGCCAGTTCACGCCCGGGCATCTTGCCGGTCTGGAACGAGCTCTGCAGCGCCCTCCAGGCCCGCCGGCCCTCGCGCTTGATGATCCAGGCACCGAGCGCGCTCTCGACGAGCAGCAGCGCGACCGTCGGCCAGCCGCCGATCACCTGACCGATCTGGATGATCACGTAGATCTCCACGATCGGCACCACCAGCAGCGCGAGCGCCACGAACCACGGCATGTCCTACCCCTTCCTGCCTGAGCCACCAGCGTACGGAACGGATGGGAACGGCCAACCCTGAGCGGACCCTGGTTCAGGCCGGGACCTTCTCGCGACTCGGGGTGGCGGCCGGCGGAGTCTGCGGGCCGTCGTCGGTACGCCGCCGGCGCCGGGCGACCAGCGCCAGCACGATGCCCAGCAGCCCCAGCCCGGTCAGGATCCACTGCGGCCACGGGCCGAGGGTGCTGGCCAGCGTCCGCGCGTCGCGCACCGGAACCGTGGCGACATAGACATCGGAGACGAACTGGCCCGACTTGTGCTCGACCGTGCCGTCGGGACGGATCACGCCGGAGATCCCGCTGGTGGACGCGATCAGCACAGTCCGGCCGGTCTCGATCGCCCGCATCCGGGTGATCGCGAACTGCTGCTCGGGCTGCCCGGTCCCGCCGTACGTCGCGTTGTTGGTCTGCACGATGAGGACCTGGGCGCCACCCTTGATCAGGTCCGAGATCACGTTGTCGTAGACGAGCTCGAAGCAGACGATGTCGCCGTACGTCACACCGCCGATCGGCATCACGCCCGGGACCTTGCCGGGTGCGGTCTGCGCGCCGATCATCTCCAGCCGCTTGATGTACGGCAGCAGTTGGTCACGGAACGGGATGTACTCACCGAAGGGCACCGGGTGCCGCTTCGCGTACCGCTGGCCGGGGCCGCTGACCGGATCCCACACGATGCCGGTAGTCTGCCGCTCGTTCGGGCCGGGGCCTTCGGTGACGGCACCGACCAGGATCGGCACGTTGACAGCGTGCACGGCCTCTTCGATGTCGGCCCGCGTCTCGTCGTCCTTGTACGGGTCGATGTCGGTCGAGTTCTCCGGCCAGATCACCACGTCCGGCTTCATCTCGGTGCCGGCCTTGACCCGCTTCTCCAGGTCGAGGGTGGCGGCCAGGTGGTTGCGGGTGACGGTCCGCGCGCGGCCGAGGAACTCCAGCCCCTTGCCGGGCACGTTCCCCTGCACCATCGCGGCCTTCACGGTCTTGCCGGTCCCCTGCGTGGACAGGTTGATCAGAGAACTGCCGAAGACGATCGCCACCCCGGCGACGAGAGCGACGGCCCGGAGCCGCAGTCCGCTCGTCGGCCGGAGTACGGCGTACAGCAGAACGCCGACGAAGGCGACGACGAAGCTCAGCCCCGGGATGCCGACGAACGCGGCCAGCTTGCCGAGGGACTCGTCGGAGAACGCCCACGCGAGCTTGCCCCACGGGAACCCACCGAACGGGACCGCGGCGGTCGCGAACTCGGTCGCCACCCACAGACACGGGATCCACAGCATCCACAACTTGAGCTTGAGCACCTGCGTCGCGAACAACCCGAAGACGGCGTAGAACAGTCCTTCGAGCACCGCCAGCGCGATCGCGGCGTCGCCACCGATCACGCTGAGCCAGGGCACCAGGACCGCGTAGTACGCGATGCCGAAGCCGGCACCGATCAGGAAACCGCCCTTGGCCGAGGCCCCGTTCAGCGCGGCCAGGAACAGGGGTACGGCGAGCACCGTGAGCCACGGGTGGTCGTGCGGTTCGAAGGCCAGCCCGAGCAGGGCGCCGGCGGCGACCGCCACGGCAACCCTCGGCAGGAGCCGCCCCAGAGCCTTCAACCGGTCCACGCGGTACCCCTTGTCCTCACAAGTCCCGGCGGACGCCGGTCGCACGACCGTACAACGTCCCGGACACGCAAATGTATCCGGTCGGTAGCCATTCGGCACCGAACGCGGAAAGTGATGGGGTGACGACGCTCCGGAAGAGGACGAGGCTCAGACAAGAGGAAAGAGGCTCGGCGCTCCTTCGGACCAACCGGCGATCCGCTGGCTGCGAACCGAACGGCTGTTGTCTACTGGGCGCCGAACCTCTTCCACCTCTGCCCCGCGGGGGGCTCACCACCAGCGATCTCAGCCCCCGTCGACTCAAGCCTGGCACTGGCCTGGTCAGCGTCGCGGGATCATCCGGTGGCCGAACTTCGTGTGACCGTGGATCGAACGGGATATGACGACTCCCAAAACGATGCTCGCTGACGGCGACGGTGTCAACCTCTCCACCGGCTCCTTGAGGCCGTTGTAACACGATCGCCTGCCCTCCAAGGGAAAACGAGATTCCCTCACCCAAGTCACGTTACAGAGCCGTTACCCAGGGCAACTAACCGTCACCCAACCGGTACGACGACGGTCCCTTTTGCGCGCGTGATCACAAGCGGTTCGGCCAGCACCTCGGCGGCCGACTCGGACTGATCCGGCCGCCCACGGCAGACGACGTACGCGCTGAACTCGAGGTCGCGGCTGCGGTTGCCGACCCGGGTGATCGTTGCCTGGACCTCCACAACGTCACCGGCCCGCAGCGGCTGCAGGAACTGCACATCCGAGTACGACGCGAACAGCCCCTCGTCGCCGTCGGCCTGGATGCAGACCTCGGTCGCCACATCGCCGAACAGCGCGAGGACGTAGGCACCGTCGACCAGGTTCCCCGCGTAGTGCGCGTGGCTGTACGGCACGTACCGCCGATGCGTCGCGGTCAGCCCGATAGTTGCCTTTGACACCTATGCGCTCCTCTTGCTCGGGGCATGTTTGCGTTTGGTCACCAGCGCGTCGACCAGATAGCTGGCCACCTCGCCGGGTGTGGTGCCGCGGCCGAACACCCGGTCCACTCCGAGCTCGCCGGCCATCTGCTCGGTGAAACGGGGGCCGCCAGCAACTAATACCGGACGGGTGTCCTCGGAGTACGCCTCGCGGAAGGCAGCCGACATCTCCTTGGTGTTCAGGACGTGCGCCTCCCGCTGGGTGACCACCTGCGACACCAGGATCGCGTCCGCCTTCTCCGCCTTGGCCCGGCGGACCAGCTCGGGTACGGCGACCTGGGCGCCGAGGTTCACCACCTTCAGCTCGCGGTAGTACTCCAGGCCCTTCTCCCCCGCGAACCCCTTGATGTTCATGATCGCGTCGATGCCGACGGTGTGCGCGTCGGTGCCGATGCACGCGCCGACGACGGTGAGCCGGCGGCGCAGGCCCTTGCGGATCGCCAGGTTCGCGTCCTTCGGCGACAGCAGCGGGTAGTCCCGCTCGATCACCTCGACCTTGGACGTGTCGACCAGGTGGTTGACCGGCCCGTAGACCACGAAGAACGTGAAGTCCGGACCCATCGCCTTCGAGTGCACGACCAGCGCCGGATCCATGCCCATCTTGTTGGCCAGTTGGACCGCCGCACCCTCGGCGCGCTTGTCGTGCGGGATCGGCAGCGTGAACGACAGCTGCACCATCCCGTCCCCGGTGGTGTCGCCGTACGGCCGGATGATGCTCACTGGTCCTCCTCGAGCAACTCGATCGCGGGGTTGTAGTACTCGGAGGATCGGCGGGCGACTCCGTCCAGGCCACGGCCGGCGTCCTGCGGGCGCTTCATCAGGCCGAAGGTGCCGTCGCCGATCGCGTTCAGCAGACCGTCGTCGACGATCCGCTCCAGCAACTCCACCGACTCCCCCAGCACCTGCCGGGCGCGTTGCGCGATGAAGCCGTCCGGCGCCGGATGGAAGTCCTCGTGCAGGTTGCCCGCGGCCCCTAACACGTAGCGGACGTTCTGCAGCGCCAGGTCCCGGTCGGAGATCCACGGCGTCACGACTGCCTCGGTCATCATGCCGACCAGCAGGATCCCCTGGCCCGTCATCGCGCCGACCAGGTTGAAGAAGCCGTCGAGCAGGTAGCCGCGGAACACGTCGCCGGTCATGTGCCGGGTCGGCGGCATCCACTTCAGCGGCGCGTCCGGGAACAGCTGGCGGGCCAGCATCGCGTGCGCCAGCTCGAGCCGGAACGAATCCGGCAGGTCCGGGTTGATCTCGAACGCGTGCCCGAGCCCGAGCTGCCAGTCCTCGAGGCCCGCCTCCTTGGCGAAGTACTCGTTCAGCAGCTGCGACACCGTCACCGTGTGCGCGGCCTCGACCGCGTCCGCGGTGGTCAGGTAGTTGTCCTCGCCGGTGTTGATGATGATCCCGGCCCGGGCGTGGATCTGCCGGCTGAACCGCTGGTCGACGAAGGTCCGGATCGGGTTGATGTCGCGGAACAGGATCCCGTACATGGAATCGTTCAGCATCATGTCGAGCCGCTGCAGCCCGGCCAGCGTCGCGATCTCCGGCATGCAGAGCCCGGAGGCGTAGTTGGTCAGCCGGATGTAGCGGCCGAGCTCGCGCGACGACTCGTCCAGCGCCGCCCGCATCAGCCGGAAGTTCTCCTGCGTCGCGTAGGTGCCGGCGAAGCCCTCCCGGGTCGCGCCCTCGGGCACGTAGTCCAGCAGCGACTGTCCGGTCGAGCGGATCACTGCGATGATGTCGGCGCCCGCGCGCGCCGCCGCCTGGGCCTGCGGGATGTCCTCGTAGATGTCGCCGGTGGCAACGATCAGATAGATCCACGGCCGCTGCTCCGGGTCACCGTGCCGCTTGATCAGCCGGTCCCGCTCCCGTCGCCGCCCGTCGATCCGCTTCATCCCGGCGGTCGCGGCCTTCCGCGCCGCCGCCCGAGCGCGGACGGCGTCCCGTCCCTCAGGCAGCCGGAACGTCACGGACCCCGACGCAGCCTTCTGTGCCAGGACGCCGAGGTCTTCCGCCTCGCCACGCACCAACGCGTCCCACACCGGCAGGGCGAGGCCGTGCTCCAGCCCGACGTCGGCGCGGACGGTGTCCGCGAGCCGGTTGACCCACGGGATGCCCTCGGTGTCCGCGCCGGTCAGCCCGGCCAATCGCAGTACCGCTCGCTCGACCGACACCGTGGTGTGCTGCCGGGCCAGGTTGACGATCGGGCGCCCGGCTTTGCGAGCCAGGCTGCGCGCCTTCCGGACGGTGACCGGGTCGAGGTCGAGCTTCTTCTTGGCGCGCGTCATTGCGACCATCCTTCGGCGTCGTACACGATGCGGCCGCCGACAGCGGTCCGCAGACAAGTGGGCAGCGGCGTGCCCTCGCTCAGGTCCGGCAGCACCGGCACTCCCGCGCGCGGATCCGTCGACCAGGCCGCGACGCGTTGGTCCGGCGTCTGGACGACGAGGTCCGCGTCGCTCCGCCAGATCGCGTACGTCGCCGCCGTACCGGGTGCGAGGACGCCGGCGTCGTCGATGCCGGCCGCTCGCCAGCCACCACGGGTGTGCGCCTGGAACGCGGCCCGCACTGTGATCCGCTCCGACTTCTCGTGATGGAAGGCGGCCGCTCGGACGGCCTCCCAACCACCGAGCTCGGTGACCGGTGAGTCCGAGCCGAACGCGAGTACGACGCCGGCCCGGGCGAGCGACCCGAAGGGGTTCATGCCCTGCCACCGGTCGCCGACGCGCTCGGCGTACATGCCGTCCGGGCCGCCCCACAGCGCGTCGAACATCGGCTGGACGCTGGCGACGACGCCGCAACGCGCGAGGGTCGCGATTGTTGCCTCGTCGACCATCTCGACGTGTTCCAGCCGGTGCCGTGCGGCGACGAGCGCCTGGACGCCGACCTTCTCGGCCGCGAGCTCGAAGCCGCGGGCGATGTTGTCGAGTGCCTGGTCGCCGATGCAGTGGAAGCCGGCCTGGACGTTCCGCTCCGTGCAGGCGATCACGTGCTCGGCGATCTGCTCAGGCGTCAGATAGGCGTGACCGCGGTGGTCCGCGCGATCGGCATACGCCTCCCGCAGTGCCGCCGTCCGCGAGCCGAGCGCGCCGTCCGCGTTGAGATCGCCGGCAAGACCGGCCAGGTCGTACGTCGCGATGTGCTCGAAGACGCCGGGCTCACCCCAGTACAGCGTCGCCGAGAGCCCGAGCTCCTGAGCGATCTCGCGGACCAGCGGGAGTTCCCACAGCGGGCCGATGTGCGGCGCCGCCATCTCGTGGAACGCGCCGATCCCCTTCGATGCCATCGCCTTCAGAGCGGCCTCGATGTCCGTACGGCGCTGGTCCGGCCCGATCAGTTCGCTCAGCGCGTCCCGGACGGCGTGATGCGCGTCGCGCTCCACCCGGCCGCTCGGGTCGTAGCCATCGCCTTGCGCAGCCGGAACCAGCGCGGACGAGATCACTCCTGAGTGACCGTCGATCCGGGACAGGTACACGCGGCGGCCGTCAGCGGCGCGATCGAGCTCCGCCGCGGTCGGCGGCCGGCCCTCCGGCCACTTCGTCTCGTCCCAACCGGCGCCGTCGATGACCGCATCCGCCGGCAGGCTCCGCGCGAACGCCGCGAGCCGGTCGAGCGCCTCGGCCAGCGATGTCGTACCGGCGAGGTCGAGGCCGGTCAGCAGCGCGCCGGACTGCGCGATGTGAACGTGGGCGTCGACGAAGGCCGGCGTGACCAGCTTGCCGTCGAGGTCGATCACCTCGTCCGCGCCGTCGGCGTACGAACCCGCGCCGGTGTCGTCGCCGAGCCAGGTGACCACGCCGTCGTCGAAGGCGATCGCGGTGGCATGCGGGTCGGCGGGTGAGTAGACGGAACCGTTCGTCAGAAGTGTGCGCACGAACTAATCCTCCGCCAGCCTGCTCTCGAACAGTCCGCGGACACCCGGCTCGGACCGTAACAGCTCCAGCGCATAGTCCGCATGGCCCGGCACGTACCCGTTGCCGACCAGCATCGTCACGTCGGCCGCAAGGCCTTCCGCACCGAGGGCCGCGGCCGAGAACGACGTGGCCATCGAGAAGAAGATCACCGTGCCACCCGCGGCCGTCGACAGTACGGCGCCGTGCTCGCAACCCGGTACGTCGACACAGACGACGGTGATGTCCGACGGTCCCCCGGCGTCGTCCACCGCCTTCGCCAGCGCCACCGGATCCCGGGCATCGGCGAGGGTGACGACGTCCGCGATCCCGGCGTCGGTGAGCCGGTCCTGCTCCTGCTGGACAGGCACGATCCCGATCGTGCGCGCGGCTCCGGCGGCGCGAGCGGCGGCCAGCGACAGCGAGCCCGATTTCCCTGCGCCGCCAATAACTGACACGACAGGCTTTGTGCCTTTGTCGACATACTGGCGGACCACGCGAGCGGTCAGCGCGGGTGCGCCGCAGACGTCCATGACGGCCAGCGACAGCTCGGGCTTCAGGTCGTCGGGCAGCTTGGCGACGATCGACCGGGCGAACAGGATCGCGTGCCCCTGCGCCGGGACCTGCTCGCCCTTGCCGTCCCAGCCGGCGAGCTCATCGGTGATCTGCAGCGGCGTCAGTGTCAGCGAGACGAGCGTCGCGACGCGATCACCCTTCTGCACACCGAGGGGCGACTCCGGACCGACCTCGTCGACCACGCCGACGAGCATGCCGCCGGAGCCGGTGACCGGGTTCTGCATCTTGCCGCGGGTCGCGACGATCTCAAGCACCGCGCGGCGGATCGCCGTACCGCCGCCGCCGTGCGCCTCGGCGAGCTGGCGGTAGGACGCGGCGTCCAGGTTCAGCCGCTCGACCGCGATCCGGATCTCGTCCGGCCAGATCTCCGGACGGGCGTCCAACTGCTCCGCCGCCTGCGGCAGGACGCCGGCGGGCGAGAGTACACGGTGCAGTCCCACAGGGCTGGACGACACGGGCTCCTCCTCGGTTGAGATCGGGCAAAATACTACTGAAAGGATAGTCTGGCGAGAATTCTTGCGGCGTACTGTTGGATCTGAGGGAAGTTCTATCGCTATCCTCACATGAGACCGCACCACCCCCGAAGCCCCCGGAGGACTCGTGACTGACCTGATCAGCCCCGCTGAGCTGCTTGAGGGTGGCGCCGTACCGGAGCCCCGCGACGATCTCGCCGGCCAGCCGTACGCATACCAGCGAGCCGAGCTGGTGGAGCCTGATTGGACCCGGATCCCCGGCTGGAAGGACGTCACCGCCGACGAGTGGCGGTCCGTGCAGTGGCAGCGGGCGCACTGCGTGAAGAACGTCAAGCAGTTGCGTGACGTGATGGGCGACCTGCTCGAGGAGCGGTTGTACGAGGACCTCGCCCGGGATCAGGCGGAGCGGGCGACGATGTCGATGCTGCTGCCGCCGCAGATGCTCAACACGATCGTGCCGAACGGCGCCCCGGACTACACCGAGGCGTTCTACGCGGACCCGGTCCGCCGCTACATGCTGCCGGTGTTCTCCGACCGGCGCAGCGACTGGCCGTCGCACCCGCATGCGACGCGCGACTCGCTGCACGAACACGAGATGTGGGCCACGGAGGGGTTGACCCACCGCTACCCGACCAAGGTCCTCGCGGAGATCCTGCCGACGTGCCCGCAGTACTGCGGGCACTGCACGCGGATGGACCTGGTCGGGAACTCGACGCCGGTGATCGAGAAGCTGAAGTTCGTCGCGAAGCCGCAGACCCGGCTCGACGACATGCTCGACTACCTGCGCCGTACGCCGGGAGTCCGGGACGTGGTCGTGTCCGGCGGCGACGTGGCGAACATGCCGTGGCCGCGGCTCGAGTCGTTCCTGACCAGCCTGCTGGAGATCGAGAACATCCGCGACATCCGGCTGGCCACCAAGGCGCTGATGGGGATGCCGCAGCACTGGCTCTCGGACGACGTACGCGCCGGGGTCGAGCGCGTTGCCCAGCTTGGCCGGAAGCGTGGCGTGATGATCGCGATGCACACCCACGTCAACGCGGCCCAGTCGGTGACGCCATTGGTGGCCGAGGCAACGAAGGCGATGTTCGAGGCCGGTCTCCGCGACGTGCGCAACCAGGGTGTATTGATGCGGGGCGTGAACGACTCGGTCCCGCAGTTGCTCGACCTGTGCTTCGCGCTGCTCGATGGCGCGACGATCACGCCGTACTACTTTTACATGTGCGACATGATCCCGTTCTCCGAGCACTGGCGGGTGTCCGTGAAGGACGCGCAGCACCTGCAGCACGGCATCCTCGGCTACCTCCCCGGCTTCGCGACCCCGCGCATCGTCTGCGACGTCCCGTACGTCGGCAAGCGGTGGGTGCACCAGTTGTCGGAGTACGACGAGGTCCGCGGCATCTCGTACTGGAAGAAGAACTACCGCACCGGCATCGAGCACCAGGACCCGGAAGCGCTGAACCGCACCTACGAGTACTACGACCCGATCGACACCCTCCCGGCCGAAGGCCAGAACTGGTGGCGCCAGCACGCCGGCACGTCCCTCGCCGAGGCCGAGAAGCGCGCCGCCGCCTCCCGCGCCGCGGCCGAGTCCCAGAAGCTGCTGGAGATCAACTAACCCGATCCCGTCTTCGGTGCCACCAATGCAGGGGGTGGCACCGAAGGCGTTCTGCAATCCGCAACCCGCACCCCTGACGGTGCCCCGGGCAACCGCTAGCATCTGGCGTCGTCCATCGTGCGGCATGTCTGGGGCATGCCGCGAGCTCGGGAGTCCGTGTGCGGGTCGTCCGCTCTGTTCTTGGTGTCCTGCTTGCCCTCATCGGACTACTCGTAGGCCTGGCCGGAGCCGCCGCGGCCTTCTGGCTGATTGGCCCGGACGACACAGTGAAGTCGGGTGATCAGCACCTGACCAGCAAGGGGCTTGCGATCGCCAGCTCACCGGAACTGCTGGACCGCCACGGCCCGATGCTGCACGTCGAAGCGCACTCGACCAACGGCAAGCCGGTCTTCGTCGGCGTGGCCCGGGACTTCGACGTCGCGAGCTACCTCAAGGGCTTCGCGCACACCTCGCTGGTCCAGGTGCAGTACCCGATCGCTCTCACCACCCAGGAGGTGAAGGGCGCCGCGGGACGGCTCGCCGCACCGGACACCCTCGACTGGTGGGTCGCCAAGGCGAACGGCGCCGGCACCCAGTCGATCGCCTGGCCGATCACCGACGGCCCGTACGACGTGGTGGTGATGACCGCGGACGGGAAGACCGCCCCCGGACGTCCAGGTCGACCTCGGCATCGAGATCCCGCATGCCTTCCTCGCCGCGCTCGGCGTCCTGCTGGCCGGCCTGATCTTGCTTGCCGTCGGCATCCTCCTGATCCTGTTCCGCCGTCGTCGTCCCAGCGCTCCCCAGCAGGTCTTGACGGCGCCCGGCGTACCCGCGCCGCAGCAGCAGCCGGTGGGGCCGATTCGCCGGGTCGCGGCGGTCGGTGTGGTGGTTGCGCTGGTGAGTAGCTGCTCGGCGATCCCGGAGCGGGACACCGTCGACAGCCTCACCCGGCCGGCGATCAGCAACGCGACCGCGGCGGCCGTCATCAAGCACTACAACGAGGTCAACAACACCGCCAACAGCCGCCGCGACGACAAGCTCATCGCCACCATCGAGGGCGGGACCGTGGTCCGGGAGAGCCAGGCCGGCTACACAATCAGCCGGGCGCTGGACAAGGCCGGCAAGGACCTGGTCAAACCGTTCACGTACACCAAGCCCGTGGTCGGGGCCCCGGAGTACGGCACGTACCCGATGCACTTCGTCGTGTCCGCTGGCATCTCCGACACCAAGGACTACCGCTACCTCGGCGTCTGGGAACGCGCCACCGCGGGAAGCCCGTGGATGCTGACCTTCGCCGCCGCTCCCCCGGCCGCGGCCAAGGTCCCGGACATCACCGGTGTGCGCGCTGTCACCAACGCCGGTGCGAAGCGGCTGGTCGCCGCCCCGCAGGTGGCCGCGACCGCATTGGCCGAGTACCTGACGGCCGGCGCGAAGTCTCCGCGTGCGGCGTCGTTCACGCCGAACGCCAGTGTCACCAAGGTTCTCGCGAGTGTTGCCGACTGGCGGTCGACGGCGGCGAAGGAGCCGAAGATCTACCAGAACGTGACCGAAGACTTCAGCATCGACACCCCACCGACCGCGTTCGTCACCAAGTCCGGCGCGGCGCTCGTCTTCGCGACCGTCACCGAGGATTTCAAGCTCGAGATCGGCGCCGGCTACAGCTTCAACTGGTCCAGCGGTGACCCCATCGGCTTCAGCCCCGCCACGGTTAAGTACCACGGAGGCCTCACCAGGACCACCCTGCACGACGCCGTCCTGCTGGTCCCCGCCAAGGGCGCCGGCAAGATCACCATCCTCTCCTTCGAGTCCCAAATCATCGACGCCGGCGGCTACTGACCGGCAACTCGACCGGAGGAGGAGTCATGGGGTGGTATAGCGTCAGGTGCTTGTTCCAGCATCAGACTGGGCGCGGCGACGACGCACCGTACGAGGAGCGGATCCTGCTCTGGGAAGCACCGACCGCCGAGGCCGCCATCGCGCTCGCCGAGGACGAGGCGGGCGAGTACGCCGATGATGTCGACGCGGTCTACCTCGGACTCGCTCAGTCGTTCTTCCTGGGTTCGGAGATCAGCGCCGTCGGTTCCGGGACCGAGGTGTACTCGCTGATCCGGGCCAGCGACCGCTCGCCCGACGACTATCTCGACACCTTCTTCGACACCGGCACGGAGTACCAACGCGACACCGACTGACAAGATCGTCCTCGGTCCGTAGCTCACGATGGTGGTGTGAGCGCATTCGTGGTGGGCGTCAGCCGGGATTCGGAGCATCGGTTCAGCAAGGCGGCGGTGGACTCGATCCGGCTCCTCGCCGGGATCGGGGTCGAGGGTGACGCGCATGCGGGGGCAACGATCCAGCACCTGCACCCCATGCGGCTCGACCCGGAGCGGCCGAATCTGCGGCAGGTGCATCTGATCCACGCCGAACTGCACGACGAGCTGCGGGAGCTCGGGTACGACGTGAAGCCCGGGGAACTGGGTGAGAACGTCACGACCCGCGGGGTCGACCTGCTGGGGCTTCCGCGCGGAGCGCGGTTACGTGTCGGGGCTGGGGTTGTGCTCGAGATGACCGGGCTGCGGAGCCCGTGCCACCAGGTCAACGACTACCGCCCCGGACTCCTGAAGCAGGTCATCCACACCGACGCCGACGGCAACGTCATTCGCAAGACCGGCGTGATGTCCGTCGTACTCAGCGGCGGTGTCATCCGCCCGGACGACCCGATCGTGGTCATCCTGCCGGAAGGTCCCCGGCTTCCCCTCGAAGTGGTGTGAGCAGGGCCGGGAGCTCGGTGAACGACGACACCGTCGGGCCGATCCAGGTCGGGTCGCTGTCCGAGTGCTCCGTCGTACGGATCGCGTACATGCCGAGCGCGGCCGCCGCCTGCAGCTCATTGTCCCGTCCGTCACCGACATACACGCAGGCGGCCGGCGGTACGTCGAGCGCGGTGCAGGCGGCGAGATAGATCTCCGGATCTGGCTTGGCCGCGCCGACCTGCGTGGAGAAGGCCGTGACATCGAAGTACGGCGGAAGCGGGCTCGCCGGCCACTGGAGCTCGGTGTGCGCGGTGATGTTGCTGACCAGGCCGATCCGCCACCCGGCCGATCTCAGCTCCGCCAGGCTGGCGAGCGTGCCATCCGGTACGGCGTCCACCAGGCGGCGGGAGAGGCCTTGGCGGACGTTCGTTGCCTCCTGCACCTGTTCGTCCGTCGGGTCGCCGCCGGCGCGGCGGGTGATCACGCGGATGGTGTTCGGCAGATCGCCGTACGCCCCGGTGAAACGCTCCCGCGACGTCGCGTCGAACTCCCGAGCGAAGGCGACCGGGTCGACACCCAGCACGTGAGCCATCTGCTCGTGGACCGCATCACGCTCGACCTCGCCGCCGGGAACCAGAGTGCTGAAAAGATCACTCAGAAGGGCTCTGCGCACCCCCCGACCCTATCCCGACCGCACTCCCCCTCTCCGGAACATCACTGCCACCTACCGCAAACTAACTTCCGGAAACCCCTCCCTCCTCGCCGACCGACCTCGTCCCCTGCCTGCAGCGTGCGACCAGGCGCAGGACGACTGCCGCCGCCGAAGGTGGTGTCCTTTCAGAGGGCCGGGGGGCGGCGTTCGTACGGCGTGCTCAGGACGATCGTGGTGGTGGTGGAGACGTTGGCTCGGGCCCGGATGATGGCGAGGAGGTTCTCGAGGGCGCCTGGAGAGGCGACGCGGACGACGAGGATGTAGCTGGAGTCGCCGGCTACCGAGTAGCAGGACTCGATCTCGCGGACCTCGCGGAGGCGCTCGGGCGAGTCGTCCGGCTGGGACGGGTCGATCGGACGGATCGAGATCAGCGCCGTCAGCGGCAGGTCGAGCGCGGTGTGGTCGATGGTTGCCGAGTATCCCTGGATGATCCCGCGCTGCTCGAGCCGCTTCACCCGCTGATGCACCGCCGACGTGGACAGACCGGTCGCCTTGCCCAGGTCGGTGAAACTCATCCTGCCGTCGGACGCGAGCAGCCCGACGATCTTGCGGTCCAGGTCCTCCATCCTGGAGACCCTACTGCCGCGACGCCCCGGCATGAAAGCATCGCCCCATGGCTGAGACAGGACAGCGGCTGATGCTGCTCGACACCGCGTCGCTCTACTTCCGCGCGTTCTTCGGCGTGCCGGACACGATGAAGGCCCCCGACGGTACGCCGACCAACGCGATCCGCGGGCTGCTCGACTTCATCGCCCGCCTGGCCGAGAACCACCGGCCGACCCACCTGGTCGCCTGCTGGGACGACAACTGGCGCCCGTCCTGGCGCGTCGCACTGATCCCCTCGTACAAGGCGCAGCGGGTCGAGTTCGTGACGCCGAAGGGTGAGCAGGTCGAGGACGTGCCGGACCGGCTCGAGGTCCAGGTGCCGTACATCCGCGCCACCCTCGAGGCGCTCGGCATCGCGATCGTCGGCGCGCCCGACCACGAGGCCGACGACGTGATCGGCACGCTGTCGCACCAGGCGACGATGCCGGTGGATGTCGTCACCGGCGACCGCGACCTGTTCCAGCTGATCGACGACAGCCGCGGCATCCGTGTCGTCTACACCGCCGCCCGCGGCGTCGGCCGAGCCGAGGTGTACGACGAGAAGGCGCTGCTGGCGAAGTACGACGTCCCCGCCAGCCGGTACGCCGACTTCGCCACGCTCCGTGGTGACGCGTCCGACGGCCTGCCCGGGGTGAAGGGCATCGGCGAGAAGACGGCTGCCTCACTCGTCACGGCGTACGGCGATCTGGACGCGATCCGGGCCGCGGCCGCCGACGCGAGTACGCCGATGTCGGCGTCGGTGAAGCGGAAGATCCTGGAGGCGAGCGACTACCTCGACATCGCCCCGAAGGTGGTCGCGGTCGCCAAGGACGCGCCAGTCGGCTCGTTCGACGCGGAAATCCCGCACGAGGTCAAGGATCCCGAGCGCTGGCTCGACCTGGTCGAGCTGCTCGAGCTCGGCGGCAGCGCCCAGCGCGTGATGTCCGCGCTGAAGCTGGGACCGAACGCGTGAGCACGACTCTGGAGCTGGCCAAGCAGTTCGGCGACGAGATCATCACCCTCCGGCACGCGCTGCACCAGGTGCCGGAGTTCGACCTCGAGCTGCCCAAGACCCAGCAGCTCGTCCTCGACGCGCTGGCGGGTCTGCCGCTGGAGATCACTCTCGGCAAGGAGTTGTCCTCGGTGACCGCCGTACTGCGCGGCGGCCGCGGCGCGGGGCCCGTCGTACTGCTGCGTGGCGACATGGACGCGCTCCCGGTGACCGAGCGGACCGACGTGCCGTTCATCTCCCAGCACCCTGGGATGATGCATGCCTGCGGCCACGATCTGCACGTCGCCGGGCTGGTCGGCGCGGCGAAGGTGCTGTCGGCGATGCAGGCCGAGTTGCCGGGTGACGTCGTCTTCATGTTCCAGCCGGGCGAGGAGACCAGCGGCGGTGCGCCGATCATGATCCGCGAGGGCGTGCTCGACGCCGCCGGGCGCCGGGCGGATGCGGCCTACGGTCTGCACGTCGGGTCCGCCGGCCAGCCGCTGGGGATGTGGAGCAGCAAGCCCGGCTCCTTCATGGCCGCGGCCGACCAGTTGCACGTGCGCGTCGTCGGCGCCGGCACGCACGGCTCGACGCCGTACCGCGGCAAGGACCCGATCCCGGTGGTCTGCGAGATGGTGACCGCGTTGCAGACGATGATCACCCGGCAGTTCGACGTGTTCGACCCGGTCGTACTCACCGTCGGACGGATCGCGGGTGGCACGAAGGAGAACATCATCCCGGACGACGCGGTGTTCGACGCGACCGTGCGGACGTTCTCCGAGGCGACCCGGACCAAGGTCCAGCGGACGTCGACGCAGCTGGTCGAGGCGATGGCGGCCGCTCACGGGCTGGTCGCCGAGGTGGACTACCAGATCGGCTACCCCGTCACGGTGAACGATGCCGCGGAGTACGGCTTCGCGCGGGGTACCATCGTCGACCTCTTCGGCGCCGACCGGTTCCGCGAACGCGCCAATCCGCGCTGCGGTGCCGAGGACATGTCTTACGTCCTGAACGAGGTCCCCGGCGTCTACCTCAACCTGAGCGCCTGCCGATCCGCCGACCCCGACGCGGCCGCGGACAACCACTCCCCGCTGGCCGACTTCGACGACTCCATCCTCCCCGACGCCGCGGGGCTGTTGGCCGAACTCGCCGTACGGCGGCTCGCCCGCGGGCTCGAATAGGGAGAAATCCCGATTCACTGGCCGTCGAGGCGCCAGGAGACTACGGGCATGTCTCATCACACGAAGGACTTCGTCGACGTTCCCGGTGGCTACCTCTACTACGAGCAGCGGGGACACGGTCCGGATGTCGTGCTGCTCAACGGGGGGCTGGCCGATCTGCGGATGTGGGATGCGACCGTCGAGTGGCTGGCCGGGCGGGCCCGGGTGACGACGTGGGACTACCGCGACACGGGCCTCTCGGCACCGGCGTACGGACCGTACGACGAGATCGGCGACCTGGCCGCGGTGCTCGACGCCGCGGGCGTCTCCCAGGCCGTCCTGATCGGCTCGTCCGAGGGTGGCCGGCGGGCGCTGGGCTTCGCGCACCGGCACCCGGAGCGGGTGACGCGCGTGGGTGCCGTCGCGGCGTCGTTCGGTGAGTTCCCCGATCCGACGCCCGAGGAATCCGCTGCCCGCGAGGTGATGCGGAGCCACTTCGCCGAGTGCGAGAAGGTCCTCGCGACCGACGGAATCCCGGCCGTCTCCGCACTCGACGTCGACGCGTGGTGTCCCGCCGCGCCCGCGAACGACCGACGCCGTCTGATCGGTCTGCAGATCGCCAACTCCCGAGTGCGCACCATGGACGTCTACCACGGCCTCGAGCTCGACCCACCGGTCAAGACCCGCTTCGCCGAGCTCGCGACCCCGATCTCTGTCCTCATCGGCGAACGCGACTTCCAGGGTTCCCAACTCTGGGCCCGCCGCCTCGCCACCCAGGCTCCGAACGCCGACCTCACGGTGATCCCGGGCGCCGATCACATGCCGATGTTCTCCGCACCCGACGAGTTCCAGCAGTTCGTCACGCGCTCCCTGCCGTTGTGACGCGGTCCTGGCCGTCATGCTCGGCGTGCTGGGCACCGCGTTGTTCTCGATCGGCTGCACCTTGAAGATGCGCAACAGATAGTCGTCGGAAGGGGGCGCCCGGGTGGGCGCCCCCTTCCGACGGTCAGCGGCGGGCGGCGGGGGCGCCGACCGGGGTTGGGATGGCTGCGGCTTCCTCGTCGATGTCTACTACCGCGCCACTGAACTGGGCGTTGTAGAGGCGGGCGTACGCGCCGTCGGCAGCGAGCAGTTCCTGGTGGTTGCCCTGCTCGACGATCGAGCCGTCCTCCATCACGAGGATCAGGTCCGCGTCGCGGATCGTGGACAGGCGGTGGGCGATCACGAAGCTGGTCCGGTCGGACCGCAGCGCGGCCATCGCACGCTGGACCAGGACCTCGGTGCGGGTGTCGACCGAGCTCGTGGCCTCGTCCAGGATCAGCAGTTGCGGGTCGGCCAGGAAGGCACGGGCGATGGTGAGGAGCTGCTTCTCACCGGCGCTGACGTTGCTGCCCTCCTCGTCGATCACCGTGTCGTACCCGTCGGGCAGGCTGTGCACGAACCGGTCGACGTACGTCGCCTTGGCCGCGGCCAGCATGTCGTCCTCACTGGCCTCCAGGTTGCCGTAGAGGATGTTGTCCCGGATGGTCCCGCCGAACAGCCAGGTGTCCTGCAGCACCATGCCGATCCGCGAGCGCAGGTCGTGCCGGGTCAGCTCGGTGATGTCCACGCCGTCGAGCGTGATCCGGCCGCCGTTCAGCTCGTAGAACCGCATGATCAGGTTGACCAGGGTGGTCTTGCCGGCTCCGGTCGGGCCGACGATCGCGACCGTCTGGCCGGGCTCCGCGACCAGGCTCAGGTCGGTGATCAGCGGCTGCTCCGGGTCGTACGAGAACGACACGTGCTCGAACTCGACCCGCCCGCGCGCATCGGTGACCTTCTCCGGTGTCGCGTCGTCCGGAATCTGCTCCTTGGCGTCCAGCACCTCGAAGACCCGCTCGGCCGAGGCGACTCCGGACTGCAGCAGGTTGGCCATCGATGCCACCTGCGTCAGCGGCTGCGTGAACTGCCGCGAGTACTGGATGAAGGCCTGGACGTCGCCCAGCGACATCGTGCCGGAGGCGACCCGCAGACCGCCGAGGACCGCGATGATCACGTAGTTGACGTTCCCGATGAACATCATCAGCGGCATGATCAGCCCGGAGATGAACTGGGCGCCGAACGCGGCCTGGTACAGCTCCTCGTTCTTCTGCGCGAAACTCGCCTCGATCTCCTTCTGCCGGCCGAAGACCTTCACGAGTTCGTGCCCGGTGAACGCCTCCTCGATCTGGCCGTTCAGGGCGCCGGTATGACGCCACTGCGCAACGAACCGCACCTGCGAGCGCTTGGCGATCGCCGCGGTCAGGACCATCGAGATCGGGATCGTGATGAGCGCGATCAGCGCCAGCACCGGCGAGATCACGACCATCATCGTCACCACCCCGATCACCGTGAGCACGGACGTGAGCAACTGGCTCAGTGTCTGCTGCAAGCTGGTCGAGATGTTGTCGATGTCGTTGGTCACCCGGCTGAGCAGCTCACCGCGGGGCGCGCCGTCGAAGTAACTGAGCGGCAGCCGGTTCAGCTTGGCCTCGACCTCGGACCGCAGGTCCAGGATCGTCCGCTGGACGACGCCGTTCAGGATGTAGCCCTGCATCCAGGACAGGAAGAACGCGCCGACGTACAGCGCCAGCACCCCCAGCAGAACGTTGCGCAGGGCATCGAAGTCGATGCCGACGCCCGGGATCAGATCGATCCCGCCCAGCAGGTCCGCGAGCCGTCCGTTGCCGGACGCCCGGGTCTGCTCGATCACCTGCTCCTTGCTCATGCCGCTCGGGAACTGCTTGCCGATCGCGCCGGAGAAGATGATGTCGGTCGCGCGGCCGAGGATCTTCGGCCCGAGCACCGATAGCGTGACGCTGCTGATGGCGAGCACGATCACCGTACTCACCTGCAGCATCCGCGGCCGCAGCCGGCCGAGCAGCCGCTTGGCCGACGGCATGAAATTCATGGACTTGTCGCCCGGGATCCCACCGGGCGGGCCGAACGCGCGGCCGGTGGTCGGCCGCTCGGTCGCCTTCACGGTCTTCGGCGTACCGTCGGCCTCGCCGTTCACCGACGGAGCCTGACCGTTGGGAGAGGCGGGCGGTGTCTGGTTCTCCTCGCTCATGCCGCCTCCTCCGCGGATTGCTGGGACTCGACGATCTCGACGTACGTCGGA
Source organism: Kribbella sp. CWNU-51 (assembly GCF_054073265.1). Lineage (NCBI taxonomy): Bacteria > Bacillati > Actinomycetota > Actinomycetes > Propionibacteriales > Kribbellaceae > Kribbella > Kribbella sp. CWNU-51. Next base: position 343,089 of record NZ_JBSXMZ010000004.1, on the reverse strand, counting down.
CACGTCTCGAGCAACTCGTCATGCGTGCCGTTGCCGACGATCGCGCCGTCCTCGATGACGAGGATCTGGTCGGCGTCGATGATCGTGGACACCCGCTGCGCGACGACCACCACACAGGCGTTCGCCGTGATCGGCCGCAGGGCCGCCCGCAGCCGGGCGTCGGTGGACAGGTCGAGCGCCGAGAACGAGTCGTCGAACAGGTAGATCTCCGGCTTGCGGACCAGCGCCCGCGCGATCGCGAGCCGCTGCCGCTGACCGCCGGACACGTTCGTCCCGCCCTGCGCGATCGGTGCGTTCAGCCCCTCGGCCATCGCCTCGACGAAGTCCTTGCCCTGGGCAATCTCCAGGGCTTCCCAGAGCTCCTCGTCGGTCGCGTCCGGGTTGCCGTAGCGCAGGTTGCTGGCGACCGTCCCGGAGAACAGGTACGGCCGCTGTGGAACGAGGCCGATCCGCTCCCAGAGCGCCTCCGGCTCGATGTCGCGTACGTCGATGCCGTCCACGAGCACTCGCCCGCCGGTCGCGTCGAACAGCCGCGGCACCAGCGAGAGCAGCGTCGTCTTGCCGGCGCCGGTGCTGCCGATGATCGCGGTCGTCTGGCCCGGTGACGCGACGAAGCTGATGTCGCGCAGGACCGGCTCCGCCGCCCCCGGGTACTGGAACGAGGCGTCCTCGAAGACCAGCTGCCCACGCCCGGTGAAGGTCGTGATCGGGGTGACCGGCGGCTTGACCGAGGAATCGGTGTCCAGCACCTCGGTGATCCGATCCGCGCAGACCGAGGCCCGCGGCACCATGATCATCACGAACACGCCCATCATCACCGAGAACAGGATCTGGATCAGGTAGCTCAGGAACGCGGTCAGCGCGCCGACCTGGATAGTCCCGTCCTCGACCCGGGAGGCGCCGAACCACAGCACGGCGATGCTCGACACGTTCAGGATCAGCATCACCACCGGGAAGACCAGCGCCATCAGGCGGCCGGCCCGGATGGCCGTGTCGGTGAGGTTCGCGTTCGCCTCGCCGAAGCGCTCCACCTCGTGCGGCTCCCGGACGAACGCGCGGACCACCCGGATGCCGGTGATCTGCTCGCGCAGCACCCGGTTCACCCCGTCGATGTTCTTCTGCATCTTCCGGAACTGCGGGACCATCCGGCTGGCGATGAGCCCGACCGATGCCGCCAGCAACGGTACGGCGACCGCCACCAGCCAGGACAGCCCGATGTCCTGGCGGACCGCCATGAAGATGCCGCCGATCATGGTGATCGGCGCCGCGACCAGCATCGTGCAGCCCATCACCACGAGCATCTGGATCTGGGTGACGTCGTTCGTGCTGCGCGAGATCAGCGTCGGCGCGCCGAACTGGTTCACCTCGCGGGCGGAGAACTCGCCGACCCGGTGGAAGACCGCGGCACGGACGTCGCGTCCGAACAACGCTGCCGTCTTGGCGCCGAAGTACACCGCGATGATCGTGCAGGTGATCTGCAGCAGGCTGACAGCGAGCATCCAGACGCCGATGCGCATGATGTACGCGGTGTCACCTTTGGACACGCCGTTGTCGATGATGTCGGCGTTCAGTTTGGGTAGGTAGAGGGAGGCGATCGTCCCGATCAGCTGCAGGACGACCACCAGGGACAGGTTTCCCGCGTACGGACGCAGGCGCGTACGCAAGATGCGAAGTAACATCAATCTTCCCCAGAGTCGTGATGGCGGCCACCGTCGAGCGCGAACTCGGCGATGTCCTCGGCGGCCAGTGGCTGATCTTGATCGGGACAGCTCACCGCGTCCGGGCCAGTGGTGTGCTTGCGAAGGCCGTCGAACGCGAAGTCGACGATCTCCTCGGCGGTCAGCACGACGCCGCCGGAAATCATTGGGTGGGTGGCCGAGAAGGTGATCAGCCCGATCCGCCGGACCACCTCTTCGGGTGAGTAGCGCAGCTGGTCCTGGTCCGGCCGAAGCAGGTCGGCGAACGCGGCGTTGGCCAGGTCGGACTGCCGCTTCCGGCGGGCCTCGTCCATCGGCGTGGTGTGTTTCCACTCCGGTGGCCGGCGCATCCGGAGCGCGAACATCAGCTTGAACACGCCGCGCAGCCGCTTCTGGCCGATGTCGACCGCGGCGATGGTCCGCTCCCGCAGCGGCAGCGAGCGGTCCACCCGCTCCAGTGCCCGGATCAGGTCGGTGGTGTCGAACGCGGTCGCCATCGCGGTCTCGACGAGCGCGTCCTTACTGCCGAAGGCCCGGAAGATGGTGCCCTCGGCGATCCCGGCCGCCTCGGCGATCTGCTTGGTGCTGACGTCCGGGCCGAACTCCTCGAGCAGCGGCAGCGCGGCCTCGATGATGGCGGCGCGCCGTTCCTCGGGGGGTAGTGGAGTCGCTCGTGGTGTCACGAGTTCGAGGGTAACTGAGTGAGTACTCACTCACAACCTCGTTCACCCTTTTGGCGCAGACCGGTTCTCCAGCAGCGTGGAAACGCCGTCCAGGAGCCGCTCCAGACCAAACTCGAACGCATGATCGGAGTCGTACGGCGCGTCGAACTCATTCCCGACCGTGGTCCCGACCCGGGATGCCAGCGGGAACTTCTTGGTGTCGCTGATCTGGTCCAGGTGCGGCACGTGCGCCAACCACCATTCCTTGTCGGTGATCCCCGATCGCTGGATCACCTGGCGCGCCTCGACCGCCGTACGCACGGCGCCGTGCACGTAACCGTTGACCAGGGCGACCGTCGCGTCCATCTCGAGATCGGTGAGGCCGATCCCCTCGACCGCGGCCAGCTCGTACTCGTACTTGGCCATCACGTGGGGACCGAGCGGCGGGCGGCTGACGGCGACCTGGAGCATCCACGGGTGCCGTAGGTACAGCTCCCGGTTCGCCCGCGCGACCTCGTCGAGCCTGGCTCGCCAGTCCCCCGGTACGTCGCGGCGCGGCAGCTCGCCGTACACGGTGTCGAGCATGACGTCGAGCAGCTCGCCCTTGGTCGGGCGGTTACTTCGTACAGCGTACTCAGTTAGGTTTCAGTTGACCTCAAGCTTTGTCGAGGTCCTACGGTCGGGAACTGTCGGTGGTCTCCGGAATCATCGGCTGTCCCGATCGACCGGAAGCGGAGCGCAACCGTGAGCATGGAGATGACCGCGTGGAACTCGCTGTACCACGCGATGCACGCCCAGGACGACAAACGCCCGTTCTCGCGGGCCACCCTCAAACGCATCCTCGCGTTCGCGCGGCCGCATCGGCGGCAGCTGATCTGGTTCCTGGTGCTCAGCATCGGCGCGGCCGTCCTCGCGGTCGCCACACCGGTGCTGGCCGGCCACGTGGTCGACGCGATCGTGGGTGGCAAGGCGTTCAGCGTCGTACTGAAGCTGGCTGTGCTGATCGCTGTCATCGCCATCGCCGAGGCGGGGATCAGCATGCTCACGCGTTGGTTGTCGGCAGGGATCGGTGAGGGACTGATCCTCGACCTGCGGACGGCCGTGTTCGACCACATCCAGCGGATGCCGATCGCGTTCTTCACCCGGACGCGGACCGGAGCGCTGGTCTCCCGGCTGAACAACGACGTGATCGGGGCGCAGCGGGCGTTCAGCGACACACTGTCCGGCGTGGTCAGCAACGTGGTGATGCTCGTGCTGACCCTGGTGGTGATGATCGGGGTGTCGTGGCAGATCACTCTGCTCGCGCTGATCCTCCTGCCGATCTTCGTCGTACCGGCCCGCCGGATCGGCGCCAGGCTCGCGGGCCTGCAGCGGGAGGCGGCCAACTACAACGCGACCATGAGTACGCAGATGACCGAGCGGTTCTCGGCGCCGGGCGCGACCTTGGTGAAGCTGTTCGGGCGGCCGGCGCGGGAGTCCGCGGAGTTCGCGATCCGGGCGCGGCGGGTGCGCGACATCGGGGTGCGGACCGCGATGGTGCAGTGGATCTTCGTGACTGCGCTGACGCTGGTGTCCGCGCTGGCTCTCGCCGTGGTCTATGGGCTGGGCGGGTTCTACGCGTTGCGCGGACAGCTCGACGCCGGTGCGGTGGTGTCGATGGCGTTGCTGCTGACGCGGCTGTACTCGCCGCTGACCGCGCTGGCGAGTGCGCGGCTCGAGGTGATGACCGCGCTGGTCAGCTTCGAGCGCGTCTTCGAGGTGCTGGATCTGGAGCCGCTGATCAAGGACAAGCCCGACGCAGGGCGCGTTCCGGACGGGCCGGTGTCGGTGGAGTTCGCGGGGGTCCGCTTCGCGTACCCATCGGCGGACAAGGTCTCGCTGGCGTCGCTCGAAGAGGTCGCCAAGCTGGACACGCGCGGTGGTGTCGAGGTGCTGCACGACGTGTCGTTCCGCGCCGAGCCGGGGCAGATGATCGCGCTCGTCGGGTCGTCCGGCGCCGGGAAGTCGACGATCGCGCAGCTCATTCCACGCTTGTACGACGTCGACTCGGGCGCAGTGAAGCTGGCCGGGGTGGACGTCCGTGACGTGTCGGCGGAGTCGTTGCGGGACACGCTCGGCATGGTCACGCAGGACGGTCACCTGTTCCACGACAGCATCCGCGAGAACCTACTGCTCGCCCGGCCCGAGGCCACCGAGGACGACTTGTGGGACGCGATCGCTCGGGCGCGGCTCGGTGAGTTGATCCGGTCGCTGCCGGACCAGTTGGACACGGTGGTCGGCGAGCGCGGCTACCGCCTGTCGGGCGGTGAACGCCAGCGCCTCACGATCGCCCGGCTGCTCCTCGCCCAGCCGCGCGTCGTCATCCTCGACGAGGCGACCGCCGCCCTGGACTCCACCAACGAGGCTGCTGTCCAAGCTGCTCTGACCGAGGCGCTCGCCGGTCGTACGGCGGTCGTCATCGCGCACCGCCTGTCCACGATCCGCGCCGCCGACCAGATCCTCGTGATCGAGTCGGGCCGCATCGTCGAGCAGGGCACCCACACCGCGCTCCTGGCCGCCGGCGGCCGCTACGAGGAGCTCTACCGAACCCAGTTCGACCAACCCGGCACTGGGAACGCGGAGGTAGTCACGGTCTGAGGCAGGTGTGCGGGGGTCGCCGGGTTTCTGATCTTTCGGTAGGAGGGCGTCGGGTTGGTGGGTAAGGGGCAGGAGTTGGCTGGGTGTGCAGTAGTGTTCAGGCCGGCGGATCCGCCGCGGGAGAGCTGCGTCGCGTTCTGGGATCCCGAGGGTGGGCCACTCCCCCTCGGCGTCGGCGAACAGACCGAGCTCGACCTGATCGTCGACGCGGCTCCACGCACCGTCCGCGCGATCGAACTCCCGGTCGCCGACGCCGTCCCACTCCTCGGCCGCGCCCGCCAGGCAGCTAGCTCCCACCCGTCGGCAGCCTTCTGGGGAGCCGCAGCCCTGGCCGCCCTCCAACTGGTTGCCCGAGGCAAACTCCTACCCGGCCTCTCCCCCGCCGGCCACGACGCCTGGCGCGTCGGGCCTCTAGACCCCACGGACATCACCCGCCTCCTCGAACTCGCCGAGGCGATGCCACCCTCCGCCCGAGCCCTCCCACTCGCAGGCCACGCCGCTCGACCCGCACCGCCTTCAACCGGTGCCGCTCACCCAGCCGCTCTGGACCCAACGGGGCCGGCCGGAGCTCCTGACCACGTTGCCTCCTCCCCGTCGACTATTGGTGTGCGGCTTCCGGTGGCCGAGGAGTTGGTGAGGGCGTTTGTGGATGCGGTAGCGGATGGGATGCCTCGGTCGCCGGCGGCTGCGAAGGCTCACCGGACCGGGCCGTTCGCGGGGACCGCGCCGCAGCGGGCGGAGCGGTTGCGATCGTGGGCTGATGAGGTGTCGGTGGGCCTCGACACCGGGGTGCGGATCTCGATGCGGATCGAGATGGCCGAGTCGCTGGCTTTCAGCGCTGTGGTGCAGTTGCACAGCCTGAAGGATCCGACCTTGGTCCGGGATGCGTACGAGGTCTGGGCCGAGGACGTCACCGGGTTCGGACCACGGGCTCGGATCGACGCCACGCTGGCGATTCGCCGGGCGGCCCGCGTGTGGACGCCACTCGGTCGGTTGCTGGATTCCGCCGTACCGGATCGGATGGAGTTGGCGAATGAGGACGTCGCTGAGCTGTTGGCTGGGGCGGCGCAGCGGTTGGCGGCGGCCGGGGTAGATCTGCATTGGCCGCGGAGTCTTGGCCGGGCGCTCACGGCGCGGGCGGCGATCACCTCGGCGGATGGACCGCCGAGCGACCTGCCTGGCTTCTTCGGGGGTGGGGCGACGCTCGACTTCAGCTGGCAGGTTGCTCTTGGCAACGACCTGCTGACCGAGGCGGAGCTGGATCAGCTCGCCGAGGCGACCCGCCCGGTGGTCCGGCTTCGGGACCAGTGGATGCTGATCGATCCCGACCTGGCCCGGAAGGCCCGCGAGCGGATCCTGAAGCCGGTCACGGCGATCGACGCGCTCGGTGTCGCGCTGACCGGCAGCACCGAGATCGACGGCCGCCAGATCACAGTCACCCCGACCGCCTGGCTGGACGAGCTGCGTGCCCGCATCGCCGATCCCGACCGGGTCGACGAACCGATCGACGCGCCCGCCGGCCTGCACGCCACCTTGCGCGACTACCAGTTGCGCGGCCTGCGGTGGCTGGCCCGGATGACCTCGCTCGGCCTCGGCGGTTGCCTGGCCGACGACATGGGTCTCGGCAAGACGATCACCCTGATCTCGCTCCACCTCCACCGCCGGCAGTCACCCGACACCGCGGGCCCCACGCTCGTCGTCTGCCCGGCGTCCCTGCTGGGCAACTGGGAGCGTGAGATCCAGCGGTTCGCTCCTGGTACGCCGGTACGGCGCTTCCACGGTTCGTCGCGATCACTCGACGACGCACGGGAGGGCTTCGTGCTGACGACGTACGGCACGTTGCGGCGGGACGCCGTACGACTGGCTGAACATCGGTGGGGACTGGTCGTCGCCGATGAGGCTCAGCATGTGAAGAACCCGTCGTCTAGTACGGCGAAGGCGCTGCGGACTGTGCCGTCGCAGGCGCGGGTGGCGCTGACCGGCACCCCGGTGGAGAACAATCTGTCCGAGTTGTGGGCGATCCTCGACTGGACGACGCCTGGGTTGCTCGGACGGCTCGGGACGTTCCGGAGCCGGTGGGCCACGCCGATCGAGGCGGACAAGGACGAGGAGGTCGCGGCGCGGCTCGCGAAGCTGGTGCGCCCGTTCCTGCTGCGACGGCGCAAGTCCGATCCAGGCATCGCGCCGGAGCTACCGCCGAAGACCGAGACCGATCAGCCGGTGTCGCTCACCCGCGAGCAGGTGGTCCTTTATGAGGCGACCGTCCGCGAGCTGATGGCGGAGGTGCAGGCGAGCGACCGGATGGCCCGGCGTGGTCTGATCGTGAAGCTGCTCACCGGGCTGAAGCAGATCTGCAACCACCCGGCGCAGTACCTGAAGGAGCCCGCCGACGCACGGCTGAACGGCCGCTCCGGCAAGCTCGAACTCCTCGACGAACTGCTCGAGACGATCCTCGCCGAAGGCGGCGCCGTCCTCGTCTTCACGCAGTACGTCGCCATGGCGCGACTGCTCGAACGCCACCTGGCCGACCGTGGCATCGGCACGCAACTCCTGCACGGTGGCACGCCCGTGGCGAAGCGGGAGGAGATGGTCGAGAGGTTCCAGGCCGGTGAGGTGCCGGTGTTCCTGCTGTCGCTGAAGGCGGCGGGGACGGGTCTCAACCTCACTCGCGCGGATCACGTCGTGCACTACGACCGGTGGTGGAATCCGGCTGTCGAGGACCAGGCGACCGACCGCGCCTACCGGATCGGGCAGACCCGCCCCGTGCAGGTCCACCGATTGATTGCCGAGGGCACCATCGAGGACCGGATCGCGACGATGCTGACCACCAAACGCGAGCTGGCCGACGCAGTCCTCGCCACCGGCGAGGCCGCCCTCACCGAGCTCTCCGACACCGACCTCGCCAACCTGGTCGAACTCCGCGGAGGTGGCCGATGAGTGAGGCACGGGGGTTCGGGGCGTTCGGAGCTCAGCGGCGGAGTACTCGCGGGCGGTCCTGGTGGGCTCGGGCCTGGGTGCAGGCGTTGGAGGATACGTCGCTGGATTCGGATCAGCTGCGGAAGGGGCGGCGATACGCGAACTCGGGGCAGGTTGGGGCGATCACGATCAGTCCTGGGCGGATCGCGGCGCTGGTCTACTCGCCTGACGACACCTACGAGGCCGTCGTTCAGATCGATCTGCTGAGCGAGGACGCGTGGCGGAGGTTTCTGGATCAGGTGGCCGCGCGTGCCGGGCACATTGCCGCCTTGCTCGACGGTGACATGCCGCACGATCTGGTTGAGGCTGCGGCCGATGCCGGCGTGGGGCTCTTGCCCGGCATTGGTGACCTCGACCCGACGTGTACTTGTGACGGCTGGGAGCTGCCCTGCCAGCACGCCGCCGCGCTCTGCTATCAGGTCGCCTGGCTCCTCGACGACGACCCGTTCGTCCTCCTGCTGCTCCGCGGCCGCTCCCGCGAAGACGTCCTCGACGAGCTCCAAGCCAGAAGCTCGAGTGCCACCGCGCCAGAAGCGGCCGAGCCAGGCGCATCCCTGCAGGACGTACTGGCGGCGCCGGTACGCGAGCTGCCTGACCTGCCAGATCTGCCGGGGAAGGTGACAGCCGACGAATTGGCGGTCAGTGGGATCGAGCCCTCGTCCGGCTTCACCCCGGCGACCCTTTCGCTGCTGGTCCTTGATGCGTCCCGCCGGGCCCGGGCAATCCTCAGCGCACTCCTGCGCGGTACGCCGGAGCCACCGCCACTCGACGAATGGTCAGACGCCGTCCGCCTTGCCGCTGACTTCCCCGAGCTGACCACGCCGCTGGCCGAGGCGACCGGCCGATCCGAAGCGCTTGCCCTCGGCATCAAAGCCTGGCGGTACGGCGGCGCACCCGGCCTGAACGTGCTCGAACACACCTGGACGCCCGACCCGACCGACATCGCCCGCGCCCGGACCGAACTGCTGGCCGCCGACGACGACGAGCTCACACTGCAGGCCAACCACAACCACCTCACCCTCGGCAACACCGTCCAGCTCCGCCTGGACCACCACGGCCGCTGGCATCCGTACGCCTTGATCGACGATCGCTGGACTCCAACCGCACCCGCGACCACTGATCCACTCACTGCGCTGGCCGACGACACGGCCGGCCGGTAATTGCCGTGCGACGACGCCGGCGACCTGAGTAGGATCGCGGCAACTTCGGAGGATCGAGGAGGTGAGTTGATGACCGCGCCAACCGGCGCTGCCGTTCGTCCGGCAGCCGGTCCGATCAGTCAACTCACCGTGGGTTCTGCCTGAACCCCTCGCCCGAAAGGGATCTTCCGTTGTCTTTCACCTGGAACACCCGCGTCGAGACTCCAGCCGACGCCGACACACTCCGCGACATCACCCTGCACGCCTTCGGTCGCCAGTTCGAGGTCGACTTCCTCGATGCACTCCGCGCCGACCCGACCGCCTGGCTTCCCGGGCTGTCGATCGTCGCGACCACCTCGGACGACCAGCCCATTGCCTATTCGCTGCTTACCCGCTGCCACATCGGCGGCATCCCGGTCCTGTCGCTCGGGCCGGTCGCGGTGCTTCCGGCGTACCAGAAACAAGGCGCCGGGAGCGCTTCGGTCACGGCAGCCCTCGCCACTGCGCGTGATCGTGGTGAGCAGAGCGTTGTCGTGCTCGGTCATGCGGACTACTACCCGCGATTCGGCTTCCGGCAGGCGACCGAGTTCGGCGTCCATCACCCGCAGTACGACGGGCCGAACCTGATGGCGCTCGCGCTCGACGGTCACCGCGTACCGGCCGGCGATCTGACCTACCCGGTCACAAGCTGACCCGCGCCCGGGCCGTCGGATGCCGTGGGGAAGCCTCCGGCGGCCCGGGCGGCGGTCGGCACTGAACGTTCCACAAGCTGTACGGCGGGGACTCGTAAAAGGTTCAGTCAAACTCGCCGAATCACTTGCGCACGTGCCTTGTATACATGAAACAGTCGACGAGACCGCCTACCCAGGAGTTCCGCCATGACTCGTCGACTTCCATTCAGACTGAACCGCTCCAGCAGGAGCAACCGCCGCCGTACGGTGGCCGGAGCCGTGGCGGGGGTGATCGCGCTGGCGCTCGCCGGGACCGCCTGCTCCCCTGTCGAACCCGCCGGCAACGACACGAGTGGCGCGAGCCAGTCGCCGGCCGGGCAGGACGTGTTCGGCGACCCGGCCGACGCGGCACAGGTGATGCAGGGCGGCACGCTCACGGTCGCGCTGTCCGCCGACCCGGACAAGCTCGACCCGACGCTGTCGCGCAGCCTGTACTCGCGGTATGTCTTCCACACCATGTGCGAGAAGCTCTACGACCTCGGCCCGGACGCGAAGATCGTGCCGCAACTGGCGACCGCGCTGCCGACGATCTCGGCGGACGGTCTGAGCCTGACCATCCCGCTGAAGCAGGGCGTGAAGTTCGCCGACGGCGGCACGCTCGACTCGAACGCGGTGATGATCTCGATCAACCGCGGTCTGACGCTGGCCGGTTCCGGCCGGAAGAGCGAGCTCGGCCCGATCACCTCGGTCGAGACCCCGGACCCGAACACCGTGGTGATCAAGCTGTCGAAGCCGTTCGCCCCGCTCACCGCCGCGCTGGCCGACCGGGCCGGCATGGTGCTCAGCCCGGCCGCGGTCGCCAAGCTCGGCGCGAACTTCTCCACCGCGCCGGTCTGCGTCGGCCCGTTCAAGTTCGCCAGCCGGGTCGCGCAGAACTCCATCAAGGTGGTGAAGGATCCGCTGTACTACGACGCCGCCAAGGTGCACCTGGACGCGATCGAGTACCGGATCATCACCGACTCCAGTATCCGCTCGGCCAACCTGAAGTCCGGTGACGCGCAGGTCGCGGACTCGCTGTCGACGCAGGACGCGCCGACGCTGCAGAAGGACAGCAGCATGACCGTGCTGCAGTCGCAGTCGCTCGGGTACCAGGGACTGACCATCAACATCGCGAACGCGAACGGCATCGGCAACCCGCTCAAGCAGCTTGACACCCCGATCGCGAAGGATCCGCGGGTCCGCCAGGCACTCGACCTGTCGATCGACCGCGCGGCCCTGGTGAAGTCGATCTTCAACGGCCTGAGCACGGTCGCCTGCTCGCCGATCTCGCCGAAGAGCGAGTTCACCTCCGACGCCGCTCAGGTCTGCCCGGCACATGACACCGCGAAGGCGAAGCAACTGCTCGCGGATGCCGGCGTGACGACGCCGTACAAGGTCACGATGATCACCTCGAACAACCCCGACAGTCTGCGGCTCGCGCAGGCGCTGCAGGCGATGGTGAAGGAGGGTGGATTCGACCTGGTGATCAAGCCGGTCGAGTACGCCGCGTTGCTCGACCAGCAGGACCGCGGTGACTTCGAGCTCCTGCAGCTCGGGTGGTCCGGGCGGGTCGACCCCGACGCGAACACCTACAACTTCGTCGGCACCACCGGCAGCCAGAACGTGGCCGGCTACAGCAGCCCCGAGGTCGACAAGCTCCTCACCGACGCCCGTCAGAACACCGACAAGGCACAACGGATCAAGCTGTACGGCGACGTCGTCACGAAGCTGCAGCAGGACGACCCGCTGATCTACATGTACCGCCAGCGCAACCTCACCGGCGTCAGCAAGAAGCTCCTCGGCATCCAGGTCTACCCGGACGGCGTGATCCGGACGGCCTTCGCGGGCTTCGCGAAGTGAGCGCTTCCTCCGGTCCGCCCGCCTTCGGCGGGCGGACGAAGACACGCGAGAGGAGGTGGGTTTCGTGCGGCGATATCTGCTCAACCGGTTGTGGCAGTCGGTCGTGACGTTGGTCCTGGCAACGATCGTCGTGTTCACCGGCGTCCGCGCGCTGCCGGGTGACCCGGCGCTCGCGCTCGCCGGTGAAGACCGGGATCCGGAGTCGCTGCGAGCGATCCGACAGCAGTACGGGCTGGACAAGTCGGAGCTGGTGCAGTTCTGGCAGTTCGTCAGCCATGCGGTCCGGGGCGATCTGGGGCAGTCGATCCGGACCGGGGAGCCGGTCCGGACGATGATCGTGACCGCGTTGCCGGTGACGATCGAGCTCTCGGTGCTGGCCATCCTGGTGGCGAGTGTGATCGGCGTCGGCGCCGGCGTGGTGGCCGCCGTACGCCGGGGCGGCCCGGCCGAGTGGGCGGCCAACGCGCTCGCGCTGCTCGGCCTGTCGGTGCCCAACTTCTGGCTCGGGCTGATGGCGATCCTCTACCTGTCCGTTGCCTTGGGCCTCTTTCCGGCGTCCGGCTTCGTGCCGTTCTTCAGCAACCCGGTCGACAATCTGCATCACCTGATCCTGCCCGCGCTGATCCTCGGCACCGGTCTGGCCGCGGTGATCATGCGCCAGACCCGATCGTCGATGCTCGACGCGCTCAGCGCCGACTACATCCGTACGGCCGAAGCGAAGGGGCTCGCGCCCCGCGCGGTGATCGGCCGCCACGCGCTCCGCAACAGCCTGATCGTCGTCGTCACGATCGTCGGCCTCCAGCTCGGCGCGCTCATCTCCGGCGCCGTCGTCACCGAGCGGATCTTCGCGCTGCCCGGCTTCGGGAAGCTCACCGTCGACGCCGTCTTCCAGCGCGACTATCCGGTCATCCAGGCCGTCGTCCTCGTCACGGCGACGGCGTACATCGTCATCAATCTGCTGGTCGACCTGCTCTACTCGGTGATCGACCCGCGGATCCGCGTTCGGGGTGATGCGTGATGGCCGTCGCCGAAACCCTCACCACCAGCCCGTCACTGCGCAGCAACCGCAGCAAGGTCGTACGCCGGATGCTCCGCAATCCGCTCGCGATCACCGGACTCGTCGTCCTGTGCGTCGCGATCGTCCTCGCCGTGTTCGCCCCCTGGCTCGCACCGCACGAGCCGACCCAGACCCATCTCGACAATGCCTTCGCGCCACCCGGGACGGCCGGCTACCTCCTCGGCACCGACGACCTCGGCCGCGATGTGCTCTCCCGGATCATGTTCGGGCTCCGAGCGTCCCTGCACGTCGCACTGCTCGCGGTCGCCACCTCACTCGTGATCGGCGTACCGCTGGGTCTGATGGCCGGTTACTTCAGCAGGATCGACGCCCTGATCTCGCGGTTCACCGACCTCGTCCTCGCGTTCCCGTTCCTGATCCTGGCGGTCGGGCTGGCGGCGATCCGCGGCGCGAGTCTCGGCAACGCGGCGATCGCGATCGGTATCGCCCAGATCCCCGGCGTGATCCGGATCGTCCGGTCCGAGACGCTGCGGCTCAAGTCGCTCGACTTCGTCGCGGCCGCGATCGTGGAGGGTGCCGGCGATCCGTGGGTGCTCGGCCGGCACATCCTGCCGAACGCGGCCTCGGTGATCATCGTCCAGGCGACCGTCGCGCTCCCGGCGGCGATCCTGGGCGAGGCGGTGCTGTCGTTCCTCGGGCTCGGTATCCAGCCGCCGGCGCCGAGCCTGGGCACGATGCTGTCCGACGCGCAGCAGTTCGCGTCGCGGGCGCCGTGGGCCGCGGTGATGCCCGGCGTCGCGATCATGCTGCTGACGCTGGCGTTCAACATCGTCGGCGACAGCCTGCGCGACGCGCTCGACCCGAAAGCGAGCCGCCGATGACTGTATCGATGAATAGGCATGTCCTCGAAGTCAACAATCTGTCCGTCACCTTCCGGACCGAGGACGGCATGCTGTCCGCCGTCGACCGGGTCAGCCTGGAGGTCGGTGACGGTGAAGTGCTCGCCGTAGTCGGCGAGTCCGGCTGCGGCAAGAGCGTCACCGCGATGAGCCTGGCCGGCCTGCTCCCCCGGACCGCGACCGTCGAGGGCTCGGTCAAGCTCGACGGCGTCGAACTGATCGGCGCCGACAAACGCACGCTCCGGTCGATCCGCGGCCGCGAGGTGGCGTACATCTTCCAGGAGCCGATGACCTCGCTGAACCCGGTCTTCACCGTCGGCCACCAGATCGGCGAAGTCCTCCGCACCCACGTCGGCGTCAGCCGCCAGGCCGCCCGGGATCGCTCGATCGAACTCCTCAAGCTCGTCGGGATCCCGTCCGCCGAGCGCCGGATCAGCGACTACCCGCATCAACTCTCCGGCGGGATGCGCCAGCGCGTGATGATCGCGATGGCCGTCGCCTGCGACCCCAAGGTCCTGATCGCCGACGAGCCGACCACGGCCCTCGACGTCACGATCCAGGCCGGCATCCTCGACGTACTGCGGGGACTCCGGGAACGACTCGGCACCAGCATCGTCCTGATCACCCACGACCTCGGCGTGGTCGCGGACCTCGCCGACCGGGCGGCTGTCATGTACGCCGGACGTGTCGTCGAGACAGCCGAGGTGCACGACCTGTTCGCCAACCCGCAACACCCGTACACAACCGGCCTCCTCGGCGCATCACCGGCCGCCGGCCGCCATGCCGAGACGCATCGCCTCAACGAGATCCCAGGCCTGGTGCCCGTGCTCAAGGAACAGCCCGACGCCTGCACCTTCGCCGACCGCTGCCCGCGGGCACTCGACACCTGTACGACGTCCCAGCCAGAACTGACCGGTGGTCCACACCGGGTCGCGTGCTGGAATCCAGTCAGAGAACCAGTGGAGGTCTAGTGGAGAGCACAGCCCTCGCCCTGGAAGTCGAAGATCTGGTCATGCACTTCGGGCCGGTTCGCGCGGTCGACGGTGTGACGCTGCGGATCCGCCAAGGGTCTGTCGTCGCACTGGTCGGCGAGAGCGGTTCCGGCAAGTCGACGGTTGGCCGGTGCATCGTCAGACTGCTCGAACCGAGCGGTGGGACCGTCAGACTCGCAGATGCCGACATCACCCACCTCAACCGCAGGCAACTCCGACCGCACCGGCGAGACGTGTCCATCGTGTTCCAGGACCCGGCCGGCTCGCTCGACCCGCGGCTGTCGGTCGGAGACATCGTTGGCGAACCACTCCGGCTCATGCGCCGCAAAGACATCCCGGCCAAGGTCGCAGAGGCACTACGCCGCGTCGGACTCCGGCCTGAGGTTGCACAGCGCTCACCACATGAGTTGTCCGGCGGTCAGCGCCAGCGAGTCAGCATCGCCCGTGCACTGATCTCAGAGCCGCGGCTACTCGTCGCGGACGAGCCGACGAGCGCACTGGACGTCTCAGTCCAGGCAGCAGTGCTCAATCTGCTCGCGGACCTCCAGCGCGACCTGGGCTTCGCCTGCCTGTTCATCACCCACGACCTCTCCGCCGTCGAGTACCTCGCCGACGAGGTCGCAGTGATGTATCTGGGCCAGTTGGTCGAGCAAGGCCCACGATCCCGCATCTTCGGCGCGCCCGCTCACCCTTACACCCAGGCGCTCCTGTCGGCGGCGCCCGTACCCGACCCGACCGAGCAGCGGGCGCGGAAGCCGGTCCTGCTCGGTGACGACCTGCCCTCCGCGATCGATCCGCCGTCCGGGTGCCGCTTCCACACCAGATGCCCG
The DNA here is from genome assembly GCF_054073265.1 of Kribbella sp. CWNU-51. Classification (NCBI taxonomy): domain Bacteria; kingdom Bacillati; phylum Actinomycetota; class Actinomycetes; order Propionibacteriales; family Kribbellaceae; genus Kribbella; species Kribbella sp. CWNU-51. Next base: position 327,669 of record NZ_JBSXMZ010000004.1, on the reverse strand, counting down.
GTCGCGATCGACACATGCCGGACAGTCGTGCCGGAGTCGCGGGTGATCGGAGAGGGTGGACACCAGGTGGCTTGTCACCTCGTGAACAACGACGGCACCGGACCAGACGTACGCACAGTCGAACAGGGAGTTACTCGATGACCCTACATATGCCACGCCTCCGGCGCGGCGGGTCATGGGGCTTCAACTCCCGCCCTTCCCTCGTCGTTCCAGTCGCTACGCTCCCTACACTCCTCAGTCCAGGCCGGGAGGCCCCATGACATTCACCACTCGGCCCACCTTGCGGGGCACGTTCGGGATGGTCTCGTCCACGCACTGGCTGGCGTCCCAGTCGGCGATGCGGATCCTCGAGCTCGGCGGCAACGCGTTCGACGCGGGAGCCGCCGCCGGGTTCGTGCTGCACGTGGTCGAGCCGCATCTCAACGGACCCGGTGGCGAGGTGCCGGCGATCATCGCGACCGCTGACGACCCCACACCGCGTGTGCTGAGCGGCCAGGGCGTCGCTCCGGCCGGTGCGACGATCGAGCACTATCGCTCACTCGGGCTGACGCTTGTCCCCGGTTCCGGACCGCTCGCGGCCACAGTGCCTGGCGCTGTCGACGCATGGTTGCTCCTGCTGCGTGATCACGGCACGCTGCCGTTGCGCGTCGTACTGGAGCCTGCTGTCGACTATGCGCGCAACGGTCACCCGCTGGTGCCGCGGGTCGGTGACACGGTCAACACTGTGCAGGACCTGTTCGAGGACCACTGGCCGACGTCAGCCGCGCTGTGGCTGAAGGACGGGCGTCCGCCGACCGGCATGTTCCGCAACGAGGCGTACGCCGCAACCCTCGAGAAGCTCGTGACCGAGGGCGAGGCGGCCGGTTCGGACCGGCAGGCGCAGATCGAGCAGGCGCGGAAGACCTGGCGGGAAGGGTTCGTCGCGGAGGCGGTCGACGCGTTCTCCCGGCTGCCGCATCGCGACTCCAGTGGCGCGGACCACGGCGGCCTGATTACCGGCGACGACATGGCTGCCTTCCAGGCGAGCTGGGAGGAGCCGGCCACGCTCGACTGGAACGGCTACACCGTCGCCAAAACCGGGCCGTGGGGCCAGGGACCAGCTCTGCTGCAGTCGCTCGCCGTACTGGCCGAGTTGGGCGACGTCGACCTGGACAGCGCGGAGGGTGTGCACACGACGGTCGAGGTGATGAAGCTGTCGTACGCGGACCGCGAGGCCTGGTACGGCGACGGCGCCGACGTGCCGCTGAAGACGCTGCTCTCAGCCGCGTACGCCGCCGAGCGCGCGAAGCTGATCGGTCCGGACGCGAGCCTGGAGCTCCGGCCCGGTCGCCCGGACGGCCGTCAGCCCGTCCTGCCTTCCATTGCTGTCGGCAACGATCAGGGCGACGCGACCACCGGAGAGCCGACCGTTTCGTCCGTCGGCGAGACGCGTGGCGACACCTGTCATGTCGACGTGATCGACCGGTGGGGCAACATCATCTCCGCGACGCCGAGTGGCGGCTGGTTGCAGTCGTCGCCGACGATCCCGGAGCTCGGCTTCTGCCTCGGGAGCCGAGCGCAGATGTTCTGGCTCGAGGAAGGGCTGCCGGCCTCGCTCGCGCCTGGCAGGCGTCCGCGCACCACCCTCACGCCGACGCTGGTCCTGCGCGACGGCCGGCCGGTGATGGCCTGTGGCTCACCCGGTGGCGACCAGCAGGACCAGTGGCAGCTGCTCTTCCTGCTGCGGCATCTCGGTCAGGGGACGGATCTGCAGGAGGCGATCGACGCGCCGGCCTGGCACACCACGGGCTTCCCGTCGTCGTTCTACCCGCGCGCGACCGAGCCGGGTGGTCTGGTGATGGAGAGCCGACTCGGTCCCGCCGTACGCGATGAGCTGGTACGACGCGGGCACGTGGTCACCGAGGCCGATGCGTGGAGCCTCGGCCGGTTGTGCGCCGTACGCAAGGAGCCTGACGGTGTGCTGGCGGCCGCGGCCAATCCGCGCGGGATGCAGGGCTACGCGGTCGGACGCTGAGTCAGCGCGGCCTTGGCGGCGGCTTCCACGTGTTCGCGCGCCGCTGTGGTCGCGGCCGCCGGGTCGCGGGCTTCGATCGCCTCGACCAGGCGGATGTGTTCCTCCCACGAGTGCGGTGCGCGCTGGGCGGCGCCGACGCGGAAGACCCAATGCACGTGGTGGTACATCGCGGCGGAGATCGAGAGCAGCCAGCGGTTGCCGCTGACCTCGATCACCCCGCGATGGAAGGCGCTGTTCAGCTCGGCGACCAGGTCGAAGTCCTTCGCATCGGTCGCCGAGCTCGCCTGATCGAGCAGACGGCGCAAGTGGGCCATGTCGTTCGCCGTCGCCCGCTCGGCCGCGAGTCCGGCGGCGAGAGTCTCCAGTTGCTCGCGTACGGCGAACAGGTCGCGAACCGCGGTGTCGTCGAGCGTCGCCACCACCGCACCGCGACGGGGCAGGATGTGGACGAAGCCTTCGGCCTCGACCACGCGCAATGCCTCGCGCACCGGATTGCGGGACACTCCGAAGTCGTCCGCGAGCCGGGTCTCGGTCAACCGCTCGCCCTGCGCGTAATCACCGTCGACGATCCGCCGGCGCAGTTCCGCGAGTACCTGCTCGCGCAAAGCGACATGGTCGGCACCGATCGTGCGCACCTGGCCCCCACTCGGCTGCTCCACCCCAGGCTCCTCTCCCCGCTTGGCTTCGCGCCACGCTAGCCGATCGATCAGGCGTCGGCACGTGATCCCGGCGCGGGGTTATCTTGTCGGCTTGAGCATCAGACTGACTCCCCTGACGGATCCCGACTACCGGCCGTTCAGCCGCCGGATCGCCTGGCTCGCCGAGGACGCCGACGGCAACCCGGTCGGGTCCGCGTTCCTCCGGCTCAACAGCCGCGAGAGCCATGCCCACCTGGCCGAGCTGCAGCTCAACGTCCACCCGGCCGAACGCCGCCGCGGTGTCGGCTCGCGGCTGCTCGAAGCGGTCGTCAACGCCGCCCAGGACCACGAGGTCCACACGCTGCTCGCGGACGCGACCGCGGGCTCTCCCGCCGATCACTTCCTGCAGCACCACGGCTTCGCGCTCGGCCTGACGCTCATCTACGCACGTCTCCGGTTGGGCGATGCGAATCCCGCCGTACCGGATGTTCCCGGCTATCACCTGATCTCGTGGCGAGGCGTCGTACCGGACGAGCTGGCGCAGACGTTCACGGAGGCGCGGACCGGGATGAACGACGCGCCCTCGGGAGACATCGCGTACGGCGAGGATCCGTGGGACGTCGAGCGGACGCGGTACGCCGCGCGGGTCATCGAGGAACGTGGTGACCAGCTGACCACGGTGGCGGCCGTGGACGACGCCACCGGCGCGATCGCCGGCTTCACCGAACTCGTCGTACCGGGTGACGGCAAGGGCGACGCCCAGCACTACGGCACCGCCGTACTCCCCGCACACCGAGGCCACGGCCTGGCACTGTGGATGAAGGCTGAGCAAATCCTCCAGAGCCGCATCCACTTCCCCGACCTCGACGCCCTCCTCACCGACACCCTCGACACGAACACCCCGATGCGCCGCACCAACACCCACCTCGGCTACAAACCCACCAGAGCCGTCCACCGCCGCACATTGGATCTCTGTACCTACTAGTATGGCGGCATGCCACTGGTTCGCATCGACGCCCTTCGCGCCGGCCCCGACCGCCTCGACGCCATCGGCCGCGCGGTGCAGGACGCACTGGTCGAGACGATCGGGATCCCGCCGGACGACCTGTTCCAGGTACTGACCAGCCACGACGGCACCACCAGCACCCTGCGGTACGCCGGCTTCCTCGGGATCGAGCGCGACGACGACGTGGTGTTCGTGGCCGTCACGATGCGGGCCGGCCGGACCGACGAGGTGAAGCAGGCGATGTACCGCCGGATCGCCGAGCTCGTCCACGAATACTCCGGCACCGAGGCAGGGAACGTGCTGATCACCGTCACCGAGAACGCATCACCCGACTGGTCCTTCGGCAACGGCGAGGCGCAGTACCTGTAGATGAACTCGGGACCCACCAGCCTGCTCGACACGGTCGCCAACGGTAGACCGTCCGGCGGGTTGGACAGGCGGTTTGGCTCTCTGCTGGATGTGTAGGTGGTTTCGGCAGTGCTCCTGGTTGAGTGGAGGGGTTTCTGCCGATCTGAGGAGGGTTTTCCCACCGGAGCGGGCTAAAACCCTCCCCGCACCAGGGCACAGACCTCACCGCACCCGCCCGCAGCACCACCCCCACCTCATTCAGAACAGCCGAAATATCGTGTACCCACCCACGAGTTCCCGTCCTATGCCCCTGCACCTTGTCCAGCCGGTCCACCACCGACAGGCCTCAAGTCAACCTCCGAAAGGTCGGCCCGACGTGCTGCGGACCTGCGCCACTCACCAAACCCCGTCTGCGGCGGCAGGTCGCGGTTGGTGACGGTCGGATGGGTCAGTGGCGGGGAGGTTGGTGAGTGGCGGAGGTCCGGGTCGGCTACTGGCCGAGGATCTTCTGGACTGCTGCTGTCGTGATCGGGTGGTAGCCGGGGCGGGCCTTGGCGAAGACTTCGGCGGCGAAGGCTCGGTCCGTGCCGGCCAGGGCCTGGTAGACGGGGAGGACCAGCTTCATCCGGCCGACCTTGGTGAGGAATTCGGCCAGTTCGGCGTACGACGCCTCGTAGCTGCTGGCGGCAACGATCTGGTACCAGCGCCGGGCGATCTCGCCGTTCGCCGTGCCGGTCAGGCCGAAGGCGCGATCGAGCTGCTGCAAGAGCAGCGGGCTGAGTACGTCGGGGGCAGCGTCGAGGAACCGCAGCCACTCCTGCGTGGTCCACCGCTCCGCACCGGCCGGAAGCTCGCCGGTCGTCAGCCATCGGTCCCTGGCCTCGTCGACCGCCTGGAAGCGCTCCGAAACCGCCCGGCGGGCGAATGACGGGATCCCCGGCTCGTTCAGCCACGCCGAGATCTCGGCCTCGGTCACCACACCCGGGTGCGGTTCGAGCAAGTGCTCCTGCAGGTGCGCGACGAAGTCGTCGCTGTTGATGCTGCGGAACGCGAACCGGTCGAAGTACCCGCGCAGGAACGGGTCGAACACCTCACGCGAGAACCGCTCCTCCAGCCACGACAGGAACCACGAGCCCTTGAGGGGCCCGGTCGACGTCGTCCCGTGGTACTCCGAGTGGTGGTTCAGTCCCGGCAGCTCAACGGCCAGCTCGGCCGCGGTCAGCGGGTCCAGCTTCACGACTGTCGCGTGCTGCTTGATCGCCGTCTCCATCACCGCGAACTCGGCACCGTAGACCGCCTCGACGATCCGGTTCTCGACGTACGACGTGAAGCCCTCGTTCAGCCAGATGTCGTCCCAGCTGTCCTGGGTGACCAGGTTGCCCGACCAGCTGTGCGCGAGTTCGTGGGCGACCACGCTGACCAGCGACTTGTCCCCGATCACCACGGTCGGCGTCGCGAACGTCATCCGCGGGTTCTCCATCCCGCCGTACGGGAAGGACGGCGGCAGCACGAGCAGGTCGTAGCGACCCCAGCGGTACGGGCCGAAGAGCTCCTCGGTGACCCGCATCATCTCTTCGGTGTCGGCGAACTCGGTCGCCGCCCGCCGCGCCATCTCCGGCTCGGCCCACACCCCGGACCGCTCGCCGATCGGCTCGAACACCAGGTCGCCAGCCGCGATGGCCAGCAGGTACGACGGGATCGGTTCGGGCATCACCACGTCGTACGAGCCGGTGCGGCGCGACGTCGTACCGTTGTCGGCGCTCATCAGCACCATCAGCTCGGGCGGAGCGGTGACGTGGGCGGAGTAGCTGAACCGCACGCTCGGAGTGTCCTGCACCGGCACCCAGCTCCGGGCGTGGATCGCCTGCGACTGGCTGAACATGAACGGCATCACGCCACCCGCCGTCATCGCCGGCTCCAGCCACTGCAGACCCGTCGCCGTCGGCGCGGTGCGGTAGCTGACCCGCACGCGCTGGTGCTGAGCGGTGCGAATGGTGAGGGCCGAGCCGAGCTCCTTGTCCGGCACCGCCAGGCTGTACTCCAGCGCTTCCCAGCCGTCGCCGGTCGCGCCCTCAACCGCGACCACGGTCAGGTCGCGGGTGTCGAGAACGAGCCGGTCACCGGTGCCTGCCCAGGCCAGCGTGTGCGTGGCGCTGCCGGTCAGGACCTTCGCAGCGAAGTCCAGCTCGAGGTCGAGCTCGAGATGGGTGGTCCGAACCAGGGCAGGTTCGGCATAGGAGTGGCGATCGTGCGTCACGGATAACTCCCCGAGTCAGGTGTCCGGGGAACAGTACCCACGCGACAGCCCGATCAGGCGGCCATTCTGGGCCAGCCGCACCATGGTGCCAAAACCCTGGTTTGATCCTGACGCCGGTTGCGAAAACCGGGGTGCCTCCTAGCAGACTGTGACCATGATGTCGCAGGGAAGTCCCGAACTGACGCTGAATAGGCGGCCGTTCGGATCATGGCTGCTGGGGCCCGCCGACCAAAGCACGCGACTGCTGCGTTTCCGGCTGCAGGTGCTCATGACGACGTTCTCGATCGGGACCAACCTGATCGGTGCCCTGGTCGTCTTCGTGCTCGCCGTGTTCGTGCTGCCCGGCCCTCCCCTCCTCGACCACCTGAAGCTGTTCGAGGCGATCGCCATCCCGTTGTACTTCCTGATCGCCATCGCGGTCGGCTGCATCTGGAGCACGTGGCTGACCCGGCGCGTGACCCGCTGGGTGGACGAGGAGCGACCGGCCACCCGTGCGGAGCAGATCGCGACCCTTCAGCTGCCACTGCGACTCACGCTGATCGAGGTTCTGCTCTGGTTGGTGGCCGGGGTGATCTTCACCGGGATGACGCTCGTGCTCCAGCCGGAGAACGCCCTGCGGATCGCAGTCACCGTCTTCGACGGCATGATCATCACCTGTGCGGTCTCCTACCTGCTGACCGAGTTCGCGCTCCGGCCGGTCGCGGCCCGGGCGCTGGTCGACTCGCCGCCGCCGCGCCGGCTGCTCGCGGCCGGCTTGAAGGCTCGGACGGTGTTCTTCTGGGCGGTGGGTTCGGGTGTGCCGGTGGCCGGGCTGATGCTGGCCGCCGTACTCGCGCTGATCGAGAAGGACGTCTCCTCGACCCGGCTCTCGGTCGTGATCCTGGCGCTGGGCATCGTGGCGCTCGGCAACGGCTGGCTCCTGACGATGCTGTCGGCGCGGTCGGTGGTCGCGCCGGTTCGTTCGGTGCGGACAGCCTTGAGCCTGATCGGTGAGGGCCGGCTCGACGTCAGCATCCCGGTCTTCGACGGCACGGAGCTCGGGTCGCTGCAGGCAGGGTTCAACCGGATGGCGGAGGGACTGCGCGACCGGGAGCGGATCCGCGACTTGTTCGGGCGGTACGTCGGTCCTGGCGTCGTGCAGGAGGCGCTCACTAGTGACCAGCTCGGTGGCGAGGAGCGGTTCGTCGCCGTGCTCTTCGTCGACCTGGTCGGGTCGACCGAGCTCGCGGCGGACCGGCCGCCGACCGAGGTGGTCCACCTGCTGAACCGCTTCTTCGAGATCGTGGTCGACGAGGTGGATCGGCAGGGCGGGTTCGTGAACAAGTTCGCCGGCGATGCCGCGCTGGCGATCTTCGGCGCGCCGGCCGAGCTGCCGGACGCGGCCGGGAGCGCGCTCAGTGCGGGTCGCGAGCTGGCCCGGCGGCTGACCGAGGAGTTGCCGGAGGCAACGGCTGGGATCGGCGTGACGGCCGGGATCGTGGTGGCCGGCACGGTCGGCGACGTACGGCGGCACGAGTACACGGTGATCGGCGACCCGGTGAACGAGGCGGCCCGCGTGAGTGAGCTGGCCAAGTCGACGCCGGCCCGGCTGATCGCGTCGATGAGCGCGGTCGACGAATCGGCACCTGCGGAGGCCGATCACTGGCAGCCGACGGACCGGGTCACTGTCCGCGGCCGCTCCGCGCCGACCCATCTGGCGATCCCTGCTCCTCGGTGATCAGCTCGTGCAGCAGGGCCGCGCCGTGCAGCATCGCCTTGGTCTGGCGGTCGTGGGCGGCCCGTCGTTCCGCGATCGCGTCCCGCAACGCCTCGGTGCTCCCGGTACGCCGCAGTCCGTCGATCACCGGCTTGATCTGCTCGAAGTAGTACCGCCCTTGGCGCAGCATGTGGATGACCCGCGCGTCCCTCACCTGGTCCGGACCGTATCGCCGGTACTTCGTCCCCGGCTCCCGCGTAGGCGCCAGCAAGCCCGCAGCCTCCCAGACCCGCAGAGCCGAGGTGCGGACGCCCAGCCGATGCGCGAGCTCCCCCACCAGCAGTGAAGGCCCGGTTACCGGTGACTCCTCGACGTACTCCGCAGCCATCGCACCGAGCGCCTCACTCGCGGCATCGGTGGCCAGCCGTTGCTCATGCAGCGCGGCATGGGCTGCGTCCACGAACCGGTAGGCCAGCGCCTCATCGCCCGTGAGCACGGCGCGCATGATCTCCGTGGCCGTCTCCGCCCCGAATCCCGGCGCCAGTGCCCGATAGGTCAGCAACGCCGACAGATGCTCGGGCCCGTACTGCCGGTACCCGGTATCGGATCGCGGTGCCGGCGGCAGGATCCCGGCGGCCTCGTAGTTCCGGACGAGCTGCGTCGAGACACCGGCTCGCCGCGCCAGATCAACCGGGCGCAGTCCCATCTCGTCTCTCCCTTGGAACTAGCGGCCGCCGGAGACGTCGATGGTGGTTCCCGTCATGTACGACGAGCGGTCGGAGGCGAGGAACGCGATCACCTCGGCGACTTCTTCCGGCTTCCCGGGACGGGCCAGCGGTGGCGTGGTACCGATGCGCTCGAGCCGGCCCGGTTCGTGGATGTCGGTCTCGATCAGGCCGGGGCGGACGCCGAGCACGCGGACGCCCTCCTTGGCGACCTCGTTGGCCAGTCCGGTGGTGAGCGCGTCGACCGCGGCCTTGCTCGCGGCATAGTCGACGTACTCGCCGGCTGACCCGAGCACGGCTGCCCGCGACGAGACGTTGACGATCACTCCCCCGGAACCGCCGTACGCCGTGGACATCCGACGTACTGCGGCACCTGCGACCAGGAACGCGCTGACGGAGTTGATCCGGAACACGCGGTCGAGCCGCTCGGCGTCGTACTCGGCGACCCGGCCGCGCGGGGACACGATGCCGGCATTGTTGATCACGGCACCGATCGGCCCGAGCCCGGCGGTGACAGTGTCGAAGAGCCGCTCGATCTGGTCGGCCTCGACCACATCGGCTTGTACGGCGATCGCCCGCCGGCCGAGCCCCTCACACGCCTTCACCACGCGCGCGGCCTCGTCCTCGCGGGTCCGGTAGTTGACGCCGACGTCCCATCCGTCCGCCGCGAGCGCGACCGCCGACGCGGCGCCGATCCCTCGACTCCCACCCGTGACCAGGACAACCCCACGCCGTACTTCAGTCATGCCCTCACCCTGTCACGCCGACGGCAGCGTGAACTGCAACTGGGTCTCCGAGTCGGCGAATCCGAGCGCGCGGTAGATCCGGATCGCCAGGTACTCCGGATCCGCGACCATCACCAGCGTTCGCGCCCCACCCTCGGTCAGGCCGTACGTCGACGCGCGGTGGACCAGCGTGCTCGCCAGCCCGCGGCCGCGATCCTCCGGCGCGGTCTGCACAGCCTGGAACCGTGCCAGCCCCTTCCCGTCGAACATCAGCCCGAGCGAACTCTGCAACCGGTCACCGTCGAACGCCCCGAACCACTTCCCGTGTCCAGCCTCGACCAGAGCACGATTCGCCACCAGCTTCCGCCGGGTGAACTGCTCATACGCCTCGTCGACCGTCATGTCCGCGGTCGCCAGGCTGAGCTGAACCAACTGCTCCCAGTCGTCGTCGCTGCCCAGCAAGCGGTACGTCGACTCCTCGTTGGGCCGGCGTGGTGCGACGACCTCGCTCGCGGTCATCACCACGCTCTGCTCGACCGTGAAGCCGGCCGCGGTCAGCTCGTCCTCGGAGCCGATCTGGCCGTCCACGCTGTCGATGCCCAGGGCAACATGTTTCGCGGCCGGGAACTCCCGGTGGAAGGAGTCCAGGCGGATCTTCGTGTCACCGAGCGCGAACGGGGTGCGGTAGAGCAGGAAGTTCCCCCACCAGAAGCCCGGGTTGTCCGGCGTCCGCACCACGACGTACTCGCCGGCGTCGCGGAAGACGCTTCCGCTCAGCTCCAGCAGCAACAGGTCGGTCCGATAACCGAGGCTCGTGATCTCCACAGGGCCATCCTCCTGCCCCCGTCAATCTCATTCCGGATTGACATGCAGCCGCCGGGCTGCCTATTGTCTTTATGCAGCCGGCCGGCTGCATGACCTGATCGGAGCGTGGTGGACGACGAGGTGTTCCGCGCCCTGGCCGACCCGAGCCGCCGGCAGTTGCTCGACATGCTGAACGCGCGCAACGGGCAGACGCTGCGCGAGCTCTGCGCCGGCCTGGACATGGCCCGGCAGTCGGTGAGCAAGCATCTCGCCGTGCTGGAGGCCGCCAACCTCGTCACCACCGTGTGGCGCGGCCGGGAGAAGCTGCACCACCTCAACGCCGAGCCGATCAACGCCATCGCGGACCGCTGGATCAACCGGTACGACCGCCGGCGGGTCGAGCTGTTCGCCGATCTCAAAACGGCTTTGGAGGCCGAAACCATGAGCGACAACGACTTCGTCTACACGACGTACATCAAGACCACGCCGGAGCGCCTGTGGCAGGCGCTGACCGACCCGAACTTCACCGAGCAGTACTGGCACGTCCAGCACGAGACCGACTGGAAGGTCGGCTCGGAGATGGTGTGGCACCTGGGCGACGTCGCGATGGCCGGCCCGGGACAGGTGGTGCTCGAGCACGACCCGTACACGCGGCTGTCCTTCACGTGGCACCACATCACGCCGGAGTTCGCGAAGGCGGTCGAGATGGATGACGACCTCTACCAGAAGACCAGCCGCGAGCCACTCTCGAAGGCCACCTTCGAGCTCGAACCGGTCGACGACCAGGTCAAACTGACCGTCATCCACACCGGCTTCGAACCAGGCAGCGCCATCCGCGCCATGATCGACGACGGCTGGACCCGCCTGATCTCCGATCTGAAGTCGTTCGCCGAGACCAGCCCTGAACTGGCAGCCGGCTGACTACGGACGTTTGTGGATGAGCAGGGGGAGGACTGCGGCGGCGCCCGCCTCGCGGAGTTTGGCGGTGGCCACAGTGATGGGCCATTGGGATGAGGTGGCGTCGACGAGCAGGAGGACGGTCCGGGCCGTGACAGCTTGGGCGGTCGCGCCGTCGACCTGGAGGCCGTCGCGCCAGACCCTCGCCTCCTCTGCCGATGACAGATCGTCGGTGAAGCCGCTGCGGTCGACCGTCAGCTCTGCCTGGTCCAGGCGGCCTACGGCAGCAACGTGCTCAGCGATCGCGGCTGTCAGCCGACGGTGACCCGCGGCGGGTAGGGCGACGACCACCTCCGGGCGACTTGACCACGAGCCGCGCCAGCGGGACAGCGCCGCGACGGCACCGGCCTCCAGCGCTTCGAGTGCTTCGGCGGGCGGTTCGGCGTCAGTGAAGGTGGCGCGGACGACCTCGCGCCATTCGGGAGCGTCGGCATAGATCAGGCTCCGGCCAGGCTCGGCGCCCAGCTCCGCGGGGATGCGGCCCTTCGCACCGAACGCACCGCCCGGCCACATCTTCCGCGGCTCCAGCACATGCACCTCGCCGCGCAGCAACCGCGTGATCGTCGCCACGGTCTCCGCCTCCGGCCGCTCCCCCAGCGGATCGGGCAACTCCCCCAGGCACACCGAACACCGCCCGCACGCCTCGGCCGACGGATCGTCCAGCGACTCCTGCAGAAGTTGCATCAGGCAACGATCACCACGCGTGTAGGCGCGCATGATGTCCGCCTCGCGCCGCCGGACGGCAACGATCCCGTCGTAGTGGGCGGCGTCGAACGTCCACTCCGCCCCGGTCCGCACCCAGCCCCGCTCGACCCGGTCGACGACCCCGTCCACCGCCAACTGCTTCAGCATCAGCTCAACGCGAGTACGGCGCAGTCCCGTCTCGGCCTCGAGCGCCGGAACGGTGGCCGGCTGATCCGGCCCGTACCCGTCCAAGCCACGCAGCAGACGCTGCACGTTCTCCGGGATCGGGATCGTCGCCGTCGCGAAGTAGTCCCACACACCGGCATCCGCATCGGACGGCAGCAACGCCACCACCGCATGATCGATCCCGCGCCCCGCACGACCGACCTGCTGGTAATACGAGACTGGCGACGGCGGCGACCCGACGTGCACGACGAACCCGAGATCGGGCTTGTCGTACCCCATCCCCAGCGCCGACGTAGCGATCAGCGCCTTCAACTGATTCGCGCGCAGTGCATCCTCGAGGCGCTCGCGCTCCCCCGCCTCCAACCCACCCGTGTACGCCGCAACCGGTACGTCGCGACCGTGGACCTCCTGAATCACCGCGGCCAGCCGCTGCGCGTCGGCGACCGTCAACGTGTAGACGATGCCCGAGCCAGGCAGCTTCGGCAGATGATCGACCACCCACGCGAACCGATCCAGCGGCGACAACGCATCGACCACCGCCAGTTGCAGACTCGATCGCGCCAACGGACCCCGCAGTACGAGCGTCGACTCGCCCAGCTGATGCGCGACGTCCTCGGTCACCCGCGCGTTCGCCGTCGCGGTGGTCGCGAGGACCGGAGTCTTCGGGTTCAGCTGCTGCAGCACGTCGGAGACCCGTCGATAGTCCGGCCGGAAGTCGTGCCCCCAGTCGGACACCGCGTGTGCCTCGTCGATCACCAACAGCCCGATCTGCCCGGCCAGCCCGTCGAGCACGCGCCGCCCGAAGCCGGGGTTGGCCAACCGCTCCGGTGAGACCAGCAAGACGTCGATCGCCCCGGAGCGCAGATCGTTCTCGATACTCGACCACTCGTCGATGTTGTTCGAGTTCAACGTTGCGGCGCGCAGACCGGCCCGGCTCGCGGCCGCGACCTGATCGCGCATCAACGACAGCAACGGCGACACGACCAGCGTCGGACCGGCGCCCTCGGCCCGTCTGATCGCGGTCGCCGCCCAGTACACCGCCGACTTGCCCCAACCGGTCGCCTGCACCACGAGCACTCGCGCGGCCGGCTCACAGAGAGCCGCGACCGCGGTCTCCTGATCCGCCCGCAGCCGCGCGCTCTCCCCCGCGATCGCCTGGATCACACCGCCGGCGATCTTGGCGCGCTCGTCGGTCAGAGTCAGCGTCGCGTTGGTCTCAGCCATGCCGAAACACTAGACGCCCGCACCTACACTTCGCTGAGCCCAGCCGCCGGCCTGTGGAAAACCCGGATCAGGCGCACTTGCCGGGGTGGCACGGTTCGCCCTCGGCGGTCACCAGTCGCTGCGGTCCCGGACCCTTCGCGGCCAAGGCGTCGTACGGATTGGCGAGGGCGCAGCGGTCGAGGGAGAGGCAACCGCAGCCGACGCAGTCCTTGAAGTCGTCGCGCAACTGCTCCAGGTGCAGGATCCGGCGATCGAGCTCGGCCTGCCAGCACTCGGAGATGCGCTCCCAGTCCGCGCGTGTCGGCGTCCGGTTGTCCGGCAGCAAGGCCAGGATCGCGGCCACCTCCGCGAGTGGGATCCCGACCCGTTGCGCGATCCGGATCAACGCCACGCGGCGCAGGGTGTCCCGCCGGTACCTGCGCTGGTTGCCCGACGTACGACGGCTCACGATCAGGTTCTGGCGCTCGTAGAAGTGCAGAGCCGAGATCGCCACGCCACTGCGCTGCGACAACTGCCCGACTGTCAGCTCACCCGGCTCGATGTCCATCGTCCATCCCTCCAACCTCAACCTAGATCGAGGCTAGCGGACAGATGGTCTCAGGCGGTCACGAGGCGGCGCCCGATGCTCGCGGACATCAGGGCCGCGGCCGCGCACAATCCGCCGGCCAGATACCAGGCCAGGTTGTAGCTGCCCTGGGCATCCCGGATCCAGCCGGCACCCGTTGCGGCCAGCGCGGCACCGATCTGGTGCGATGCGAACACCCAGCCGAACACGATCGGGCCGTCCACTCCGAACCACTCCCGGCACAGCGCCACCGTCGGCGGAACGGTCGCGACCCAGTCCAGCCCGTAGAAGATGATGAACACCCAGACACTCGGCTGAGCGGACGGACCGAGCAGCGAGGGCAGCACCAGCAGCGAAAGCCCACGCAGCGAGTAGTAGGCGATGAGCAGGTACCGCGGATCCCACCGGTCGGTCAGCCAGCCGGATGCGATCGTCCCGCCGACATCGAACACACCCACCAGCGCCAGCAAGGACGCCGCGGTCGTGGCCGGCATGCCATGGTCGTGCGCAGCCGTCACGAAGTGCGTGCCGATCAGTCCGTTGGTCGACGCACCACAGATCGCGAAGCCACCGGCAAGCAACCAGAACGCCGGCCGACGCATGGCCGTCTGCAACGCCTTGAGCGCCCGTACGGCACTGCTCCCGGTCGACTCGACCCGCTGTCCGGCCGTGCTGCCCTCGGGAGCGCCGTACGCGCGCAGTCCGACATCGCTCGGGTAGTCCCGCAAGAAGAACAGCACCAGCGGTACGACGGCCAGCGCGGAGCCGGCCGCTACCAGCGCAGGCACACGCCAGCCGTAGTGGCCGGCCAGACTCGCGATGAGCGGCAAGAAGATCAGCTGCCCGGTCGCACCGGCGGCCGTCAGGACTCCGGTGACCAGACCGCGACGATGGACGAACCAACGACCGGAGATCGTCGCGACGAACACCATGGACATCGACCCTGTGCCGATGCCGACCAGGAGACCCCAGCAGAGCAGCAATTGCCAGGACGCGGTCATGAACACAGTCAGTCCGCTGCCAAGCGCGATCAGGACGAGCGCCCCACCGACCACCTGACGCAGGCCCAGCCGGTCCATCAACGCGGCGGCGAACGGCGAGATCAGGCCGTAGAGCAGCAGGTTGATCGACACCGCCGACGAGATCGTCGCATGCGACCACCCGAACTCGTCGTGCAGCGGATCCAGCAGCACCCCGGGCACCGACCGGAAGCCGGCCGCACCGATCAGCGTCACGAACCCCACGGCCGCGACTGCCCAGGCCAGATGGACCCGGGAAGCCTTCTTCGTCTCCAGAATCTGCGTCACCCGGCCAAGTCTGCCGGTTCGACCACCGTCGAACTAGTGGCCAGAACGCCAGCATGTGTCAAGATATGGCCATGATTCCAGTTCGCGGCAAGCGGCACCTCTCCGCGGTCGGCCCGCACCGGATCGCCGTCCTGGCCCTCGCGCCGGTCGTCGGGTTCGACCTGACGATTCCGCCGACCGTCTTCGGGGCGGCCAGGCAGGCGGACGGCACCCCGCTGTACGACGTCCGCATCTGTGGACTGGAGATCGCGCCGATCCGGGCAAGCGCCGGCTTCAGCCTGATCCCGGACTACGGCCCGGAGGCACTGGCCGACGCGGACACCGTGATCATCCCGGGCACGTACATCGCGCAGCCGCGCTACGAAGGTACGCTGCCCGACGACCTGGCCGACGCTCTCGCGACCATCCGGCCGGGCACCCGGATCGCATCGATCTGCACCGGCGCGTTCGTCCTCGGTGCGGCCGGGCTGCTCGACGATCGGCCCGCGACCACGCACTGGCAGCGGGCCGACCTGTTCCGCAGCATCTACCCGCAGGTGCAGCTCGACGAGGACCGGTTGTTCATCGACGACGGCGACATCCTCACGTCCGCCGGCCTCGCGGCGGGCGTGGACCTCTGCCTTCATCTGATCCGCCGCGACTTCGGCAGCGAGGTGGCGAACCGGGCCGCGCGGCATTGCGTCGTACCGCCGTGGCGGGACGGTGGTCAGTCGCAGTTCATCGAGCGCGTCGTACCGGAGGAAGGCAGCGAAGGGACCGCGCCGACGCGCGCGTGGGCGCTCGAGCGGCTCGGCCGGGCGCTCAGCCTGCCGGCGATGGCCGCCCATGCGCAGATGAGCGTGCGCACCTTCAGCCGGCGCTTCAAGGCCGAGACCGGACAGTCCCCGGGCGCATGGCTGCTGCAGCAACGCGTGCGCCACGCATGCCACCTGCTGGAGACGACCGACCTCACCGTGGATCGCGTCGCCGAGTCGGCCGGCCTCGGTACCGCTGCTTCCCTGCGCCATCACCTCCGTTCCGAGCTCGGGGTGTCTCCCCTCACCTACCGCAAGACCTTCCGCGCGGGCTGAGCCTCAGAGCACGACCAGCTCGTGCGGCTGGTTGTTCATCGACTCGACGCCGTCCGCGGTGACCACCACGATGTCCTCGATCCGCGCACCCCAGCGTCCCGGCTGGTAGATGCCCGGCTCGATGCTGAACGCCATCCCCGGCTCCAGCGGCAATCCGTTCCCACTGACAATGTATGGCTCTTCGTGCACGTCGAGCCCGATCCCATGTCCGGTCCTGTGGATAAACAGGTCGCCGAATCCGGCCGCCGCGATGACCTCCCGTGCCGCAGCATCGACCGACTCCGCCGACACGCCGGGCCGCACCGCGTCCACCGCCGCCTGCTGCGCCTGCTGCAGTACGGCGTACGTCGCGGCGACATCCGCGTCCCGGGGTTCGCCGACGGCGTACGTCCGGGTCGAGTCCGAGTTGTAGCCCTCGGCAACGGGTCCACCGATGTCGACGACCACCACGTCGCCTGCCTCGATCACCCGGTCGGACACCGCGTGGTGCGGGCTGGCGCCGTTCTGTCCGCTGCCGACGATGACGAAGTCGGCCAGGATGTGGCCCTCCTCGACGATCGCGGCCGCGATGTCGGCGCCGACCTCCGCCTCGGTCCGGCCGGGCCGCAGCCACTCGCCGACCCGAGCGTGCACCCGGTCGATCGCCGCCCCGGCCTTCCGCAGCGCTTCGATCTCGGCCGCGTCCTTGCGCATCCGCAGCTCACGCACGATCGGCCCGGCCAGCACTTGCTCAGCCTTCGGCATCGCATCCCGTAGCGCGAGCACATGCAACGCCGGAGTGAAATCGCTGACCGCGACCAGATCCACGCCGCGCAGCCGATCCGCGGCAACGCCGTACGGGTCGTCGCCGTCCACCCAGGTGACGACCTCGACGCCCAGCTTGTCGAGCGGCGAGCCGGCGAATCCAGGCGCCTCCAGCTTCGGTACGACGAGCGCGACCGGGCCGTCGGCCGGGATCACCAGCGTGGTCAGCCGCTCGAACGAGCCACCGGCCCGACCGATCAGGTAACGCAGATCGGACCCCGGCGCGATCAGCAGACCGGTGCCGGCGGCCGCTTCGCGGGCGCGTTCCAGGCGGGCATGAAGGATGGAAGCTTCGGGTGCGGGACCTTGAGGTATGCGACTCGACATGAGGCGACTCTAAGACTGTCGGTACCGGTTGCTACAACTTGTTTCGCTCGAATCGGGCTCGGCGAAAGGTAACCGCGATGGCACTGCACCACGTGTCCTACGGCGACGGCATTCCAGTACTGGCGCTGCACGGCTGGACCCCCGACCACCGCTTGATGACCGGATGCCTGGAGCCGATCTTCGCCGAACTGCCCGGGTACCGGCGCCTCTACCCCGACCTGCCCGGCATGGGCCAGAGCCCGGCCGGCGACATCGACAGCTCCGACGGCCTCCAGGCCGCCGTCCGGGCGTTTATCGACGAGCACATCGGCACCGAGCCGTTCATCGTGATCGGCGAGTCGTACGGCGGCTACCTCGCCCGCGGCCTGGTCGCGGAGCGGCCGGAGCAGATCCTCGGCCTCGGCCTGGTCTGCCCGGTCGGCAAGCTGGTCCACAGCGAGCGGACCGTGCCCGAACACGTCGTCCTGCGCACAGAGCCGGGCGTCGTCGAGTCCCTGACCGAGGGCGAGGACTTCACCGACCTCGCCGTGGTCCAGACAGCGGCCGCCCTGGCGGCGTACCGCTCCGACGTGGCAACCGGCCTCGCCGTCGCCGACACCGAGGCGCTCGACCGCATCCAGCGGAACTGGGCGTTGTCGATCGAGCCGGAGAGCGGACCTGTCTACGCCGGACCGACGCTGATCGTCTGCGGCAGACAAGACGCCGTGACCGGGTACGCCGATCAGTTCGCGCTGCTCCCGCACTACCCTCGCGCCACCTTCGCGGCTCTCGACGTCGCCGGGCACAACCTGCAACTCGAGCAGCCCGAGTTGTTCGGCGCCCTGGTCCGCGAATGGCTGCAGCGCCTGCCATCCGCGGCTACCAGCGGGTAATGTCAGCCGCATGGTGACTGGGAAGCGTCCGATCGGGTGGTCGTTGCTTGTCGCGTTGACCAATGGACGAGCAGGGATCGCCGACGATCGGCTGGCCGCGGCCGTTCGCGACCAGGTGGTCCTGGTGACCGGTGCGTCGTACGGGATCGGCGAGGCGACCGCGCGGCGGCTCGCCCGGGCCGGGGCGACCGTGCTGCTCGTGGCGCGGACGGCGGATCAGTTGGAGCTTGTGGCGGGCGAGATCCGGGCCGGCGGCGGTACAGCGTTCGTCTACCCGGCGAACCTGGCCGATCCGGCGGCGGTCGAGGAGCTGGCTCGCACGGTGCTGGCCGAGCACGACCGCGTCGACGTACTGGTCAGCAACGCGGGCAAGTCGATCCGCCGGTCGGTCGCGGACTCGTACCAGCGCTTCCACGACATCGAGCGGACGAACGCGGTCAACTACCTCGGCCCGGCCAAACTCGTGCTCGAGTTGCTCCCGTCGATGCGCGAGCGCGGCTCCGGGCACATCGTCAACGTCTCGACCGCGGGCGTGCGGACCCCACCGATGGCGCGGTGGTCGGCGTACCTGGCGTCGAAGAGTGCGTTCGATGTGTGGCTGCGCTGTGTCGCGCAGGAGATCCGCGGCGACGGCGTGACCACGTCGACCGTCTACATGGGCCTCGTGCACACCCGGATGAGCGAGCCGACCCCGATGCTGAACAAGCTGCCCGGGCTCACCCCGGAGCAGGCCGCCGATCAGGTCTGTACGGCGGTCGCGGAGCGGCCGCACAACATCACTCCCCCGATGGTCCGCCCGGCCGATGCCTTGGGCAACCTGTTGCGTGTCCCGACGGACCGGTTGCTCGAGCAGTACTTCCGTCGTACCGGAGGCGGGACCAAGCGGGGTAAGCCATGAGGACGCCCCGCCCGATCGCGCCGATGCGGCCGCCGGAGTGGCTGATCCAAGGCGCGGCCGAGGTCGGCGGGCTGTCGGTTGCCCTGATCAAGTCCGGCCTGTGGCGCTCGGCCCGGCCGTCGCAGCTGATCGGCATCGAGCGAGCGCTGCGCACCTGGGGTCAGTCGATGGCCGCGCTCGGCGCCATCGCGGCGATCCGCTATCCCGAGCGCGCCGCGGTCATCGACGAGGCCGGTGAGATCACCTACGCCGAGCTCGATCGGCGCTGTGAGCGGATCGCCGCCGGGCTGCACGACCGGCACGGAATCGTTGCCGGTGGCAAGGTCGCGGTGCTGTGCCGGAACCACCGCGGGTTCCTCGAGGCGACGCTGGCCGCGTCCCGGATCGGCGCGGACGTCCTGTTCGTGAACACCGAGTTCGCTCCCCCGCAACTGCAGGCGGTGCTCGAGCGACACCGGCCGGATCTGCTGATCCACGACGCCGAGTTCACGCCGCCCGCGGGCGTCCCGGCGGTCCGCTCGGATCTCGACGACCTGGCCGGGTCGACGGCGGCCGCCGTACCGTCGCCGGACTCCCCCGGCCACATCACGATCCTGACCTCGGGCACCACGGGTACGCCGAAGGCCGCGCCGCGGGTGCCGACCGCACTGGGGCTCGCTGGGCTGACCGGGAGCGCGCTCAATCGGTTCGGTCTCCGGTCGGGTGAGCCGATCATCATCTGTCCGCCGCTGTTTCACGGACTCGGCCTGCTCACGTCGATGCTCGCGCTGTTCCTCGGCTCGCCGCTCGTGCTGCGGCCGCGGTTCGACCCGGCTGCGGTACTCGCGGATGCCGACCGGACCCGGGCCGGCACGATCCTCGCCGTACCGGTGATGCTGCGGCGGATGCTCGACCTCGGGCCGGCGGAGATCGCGACGTACGACCTGCGGGCGCTGCGGGTTGTGATCTCCGGGGCGTCCGCGCTGGGCGCGCCGCTGGCGGAGCGGTTCATCGAACGGTTCGGACCGGTGTTGTGCGATGCCTACGGATCGAGCGAGGTCGGGATCGCCACCATCGCGACGTCGGCCGACCTGATCGCGGCGCCGGGGACCGTCGGCCGGCCGTGTCTCGGCAGCTCGATCCGGATCCTCGACGACCAGGACCGGCCGGTGCCGACCGGTGAGACCGGGCGGATCTTCGCGGGCGGCGGACTGGTGTTCGGCGGGTACTCCGACGGCTCGAGCAAGACGGTGGTCGACGGGCGGATGAGCACCGGTGATCTCGGCCACCTCGACCAGGCCGGGCGGTTGTTCGTCGACGGCCGGGAGGACGACATGATCGTCTCCGGCGGCGAGAACGTATACCCGGTCGAGGTCGAGCAATGCCTGGCCGCCCACCCCGCGGTCGCCGAGGCGGTCGTCACCGGGGTCCCCGACGACGAATTCGGTCAGCGCCTGGTCGCGTACGTCGTACTCCACGAGCAGGTCACCGAGGACGACCTCATCGCCCACGTCCGCGCCAACCTGGCCCGCTTCAAGACCCCCCGCCAGATCGTCATCCTCGACGACTTCCCACGCAACGCCACCGGCAAGGTCCTCCGCAACAGACTCAGCCCGCCGTGAACAGGCTGCGGAAGCGGGTCATCCGGTCCAGGGCGTCGAGTTCGTCGCCGAAGGAGACGGCCACGGTCTCCGCTCCGGCGTCGGTGAGCTCGCAGGCCAACTCGACGATCGGGCCCGGCTCACCGCCGGACCAGTCCAGCCGGGTACCAACCCGCACCGGCCGCGCCGCGTCTGCACGGGCCGACTCCACCCCGCCGCGCCCTGCGAACTCCTCGCCCGGCGTCGCGGACGCCTCGCCCGGCCCCGCGGACTCCTCGCGGAGTGAGTGAAGGCGGGTTACGGCGGTGGCGAAGGCTGGGGCGTCCAGGCCGAGACCTTGCCATTCGTCGCCGTAGCGGGCGGCTCGGCGGAGGGCGGCTTTCGTCGTACCGCCGATCATGATCGGAAGCGGGGCGCGGAGCTTCGGCTCGAAGACACCGCCGCGGTCCTTGCCCGCGAACAGGTCGCGAATGATCGCGAGGGACTCGTCCGTACGGCGGCCGCGGTCCTCGAACGTCGCTCCGACGCTGGCGAACTCAGTGGCGTCCCAACCGGCCCCGATGCCGAGCACGAGACGCTCGCCGGACAACCGGTGAAGCGTCGCGGCCTGCTTGGCGACGACGTACGGGCTGCGCATCGGCAGCACGAGTACGGACGTGCCGAAGCGGATCCGGGTCGTGCGCGCGGCCAGGTAGCCAATCGTCACGAGCGGCTCGTAGACCCCGCCGTACGTAGAGCCGAACTCGCCCGGCGGCAGCAGATGATCCGGCAACCACGCTGTGCCGTAGCCGAGTTCCTCCGCGGCTACGGCGAGCTCGACCAACCGTTCGGGAGCCATGGCCGCCGACTCGTCCGGGAGGACCACCTGCAGTTCAACCATGCGCTTGACCCTAACCGCTCAGAGGAGCCGAACGGGTGGCCGGTGCAGGTGAGCGCGCTTCCTCACCCGGCCGGACGTGGGCCACTCACCAACCCCGGTGCCTGACCGCTGCCGGGAGGTAGCCGAGCGTGAGCCGCCCGTTCGTCGGTCGGTTGTGAGTGGTACAGGTCCGGCGTGGAGGGGTGAGCGGAGTGGAGACGGATGGGAGAGTGAGGGCGTGAAGATCCTGGTCGGTTACGTGCCAACTCCCGAGGGCGAGGCCGCGTTGACGGCCGCGGCCGCTGAGGCGGAAATGCGCGGGGCGTCCGTCCTGCTGCTCAACACCAGTCGCGGTGACTCGTACGTCGACACCCGCTACGCCAACGCCGACGAGCTGGCCGCCGCCGAAGCCAGACTTCGCGAGCTGGGCGTCGAGGTGGCGATCCAGCAGGCCGTCACCAGTGGCGACGTAGCCGGCGAACTCCTCAAGGCGGCCGCCGCCGAGGACGTCGGCCTGATCGTCCTCGGCCTCCGCCGCCGCAGCCCCGTCGGCAAACTCATCCTCGGCAGCACCGCCCAAAGAGTCCTCCTGGAGTCCCCCGTGCCGGTCCTCGCAGTCAAGTCCTCGTCCCGGCACGACGACTGACGTAAACCGCGGTAATCGGCTCCGACCATTGGGTGGAGAGGGCGCTGTCGGTGTGCCCTCGGTCGGAAGGATGCACAGATGGCCTACCCCCAGGTGGGAGTTGGACTGCCGATCATCGGGCCGGAGGCGAGTCCGGCGGCGATCGCGGACATCGCGGTGGCGGTGGAGCAACTGGGCTTCGCCGCGGTCTCGGTGTTCGAGCGGTTGCTGTTACCGGCGGCGCCGGATTGGGTGAACCACGCCGGCTTGCCGGAGTATCCGGCGTACGACGCGTTGGAGACCTTGACGTACGTCGCGGCGCGGACCGAGCGGGTGCGGTTGCACACGGCGGTGCTGATGCCGTTGTTCCAGCAGCCGGTGGTCCTGGCGCGGCGGGTCGCGACGACCGACCACTTCTCGGGCGGCCGGATGGATCTCGGCATCGGGCTCGGCTGGCTGCCGGAGGAGTTCGTCGCGACCGGCGTCCCCGATCGCGGGCGGGTGGCCCCGTACGAGGAGGCGGTCGCGGTACTGCGGGCGTGCTGGGGACCCGATCCCGTCGAGTTCGCCGGTCAGCACTTCACCGTCCCGCCGACGAAGATCGGGCCCAAACCACTGGCACCGCTCACCCTGTACGGCGGTGGTGTCGCGCGGCCCGCGATCGAACGGGCCGCCCGGATCGCCGACGGACTCACACCGGCCCACCGCGACTGGGGTCCACCCACGCGGCCATCGGCTGGTACCACGACGCCGGCGGCTCCGGCCCGATCATCCTCCGCGCCGGCCCGCTGAAACCGCACCCGATGCTCAACGGCCCACTGACTTTCACCCCGGCGGCGATCCTCGACGACCTCCAGCTGGCGGCCGAGTCCGGCATCACCCGCGTCGACTGGGATCTGAACATCGTCGAGACCCCGATCGCCGACCAGCTCGCGGCCTTCAAGGCGCTGGCAGGACGCCTTTGGTAATCCGGGTGAGTGGCTGTGCCCGGCCGCCTAAACTGGACGGGTTATGCCTGATGCCCGGACCGAGTCGTCGAGTCCTTCCCCAGCCACCGGTCCCGTCCAGGACCCCGCCGTACGTCGTCGGCCTCGTCGCCGGCGTGGACCGAAGCCGGGCGGTGCGCCGAGAGAGGCCGCCGACAACCCGGCCGCTGAGGACGGGTTGTCGCTGGCTGAGGTGGTGGCTCGGCTCGATGGGCTGACCACCTACGACCGGGAGCAGCTCGGTCGGCGGCTCGAGCGGGTGCGGACGACCAAGGACGCGCGGAAGCGGGCCGAGGCGCTCCAGGGTGTGATCGGCGCGGTTGAGCAGGCTGAGCGGCGGGTCGAGGTACGGCGGATGGCCGTGCCGGAGATCACGTATCCGCCGGAGTTGCCGGTCAGTCAGCTGAAGGACGAGATCGCGGCGGCGATCCGGGATCACCAGGTCGTGGTGGTCGCGGGTGAGACCGGGTCCGGGAAGACGACGCAGATTCCGAAGATCTGTCTCGGGCTCGGGCGCGGTGTGCGGGGCATGATCGGGCACACGCAGCCGCGGCGGCTCGCGGCGCGGACGGTGGCGGAGCGGATCGCGGAGGAGCTCGGCACCGAGCTGGGCGAGACGATTGGCTTCGCGGTCCGGTTCACCGACAAGGTCAGCGACCGTTCGCTGGTCAAGCTGATGACCGACGGCATCCTGCTCAACGAGCTGCAGCGCGATCGCGACCTGACCCGGTACGACACGCTCATCATCGACGAGGCGCACGAGCGCAGCCTGAACATCGACTTCATCCTCGGTTACCTCAAGCGGCTCCTCCCCCGTCGCCCCGACCTCAAGGTGATCATCACCTCGGCGACCATCGACCCCGAGCGGTTCGCCGAGCACTTCGCGGACAGCCAGGGCACGCCGGCGCCGATCGTCGAGGTCTCCGGCCGGACCTATCCGGTCGAGGTGCGCTACCGCCCCATCAACGACCCGGACGACCCGAGCACGATCGACCGCGACCAGACCCAGGCGATCCTGGACGCCGTCGACGAACTCTCCGTCGAGGCGTCCGGCGACGTACTTGTCTTCCTGAGCGGTGAGCGGGAGATCCGCGACACCGCGGACGCGCTGAACGACAAGTTCGCCCACCAGCGCGGCCGACCGGGCGCGGTGGAAGTACTGCCCCTCTACGCACGGCTCTCGAACGCCGAGCAACACCGCGTCTTCCAATCGCACTCGAACCGCAGAATCGTGCTGGCCACCAACGTGGCCGAGACCTCGCTGACCGTGCCCGGTATCAAGTACGTGATCGACCCGGGTACGGCGCGGATCTCCCGCTACAGCCACCGCACCAAGGTCCAGCACCTGCCGATCGAGCCCGTCTCGCAAGCCAGCGCCAACCAGCGCAAGGGCCGCAGCGGCCGGACCAGCGACGGTATCTGCATCCGGTTGTACTCCGAGGAGGACTTCGAGAACCGGCCCGAGTTCACCGATCCGGAGATCCTGCGCACCAACCTCGCCTCCGTCATCCTGCAGATGACCTCGATCGGCCTCGGCGACATCGCGGCGTTCCCGTTCATCGACGAGCCGGACAAGCGCAGCATCACCGACGGCCTGCAACTGCTCACCGAGCTCGGCGCGATCGAGGCCGCGAAGGCGTCCGAGCGGCACCGCCGGCTCACCCCGATCGGCCGCCAGCTCGCCCAGATCCCACTCGACCCACGGCTCGCCCGGATGATCGTCGAAGCCGACAAGAACGGCTGCGTCCGCGAGGTGATGGTGATCGCCGCCGCGCTGTCCATCCAGGATCCGCGCGAACGCCCGACCGAGGCCGAGGCACAGGCCCAGCAGGCACACGCCCGGTTCCGCGACCCGAACAGCGACTTCCTCGGATTCCTGAACCTCTGGAACTACCTGAAGAAGCAGCAGAAGGAGCTCTCCGGCAACCAGTTCCGCCGGATGTGCCGCAGCGAGTACCTCAACTACCTCCGCGTCCGCGAGTGGCAGGACATCTTCGCCCAGCTCCGTCAGGTCGCCGCGCAGATCGGCGTGACGCTCAACAGCGGTGAGCCCGCCGACCCGCAGAGTGTGCACATCTCGCTGATGTCCGGACTGCTGAGTCACCTCGGCATGAAGGATCCGGCCAACCAGCACCAGTACATCGGTGCCCGCGGCACCAAGTTCGCGATCTTCCCCGGCTCCGGCCTGTTCAAGAAGCCGCCGCAGTTCGTGATGGCCGCCGAGCTGGTCGAGACGTCCCGGCTGTGGGCACGGGTGAACGCGAAGATCGAGCCGGAATGGGCCGAGGACCTCGCCCAGCATCTGATCAAACGCACGTACTCCGAGCCGCACTGGGAACGCAAGGCCGGCGCCGTCATGGCCTACGAGAAGGTCACGCTGTACGGCGTACCGATCGTGGCCCGGCGCAAGGTCAACTACGGCAAGGTCGACCCGGAGGTCTCGCGCGAGCTGTTCATCCGGCACGCCCTGGTCGAAGGCGACTGGGACACGCACCACAAGTTCTTCCACGAGAACCGCAAGCTGATCGAGGAAGTCGAGGAGCTCGAGGAACGGACCCGGCGCCGCGACCTGCTCGTCGACGACGAGACGCTGTTCGCCTTCTACGACGAACGCATCGGCGCCGAGGTCGTCACCGGCACGCACTTCGACACCTGGTGGAAGAAGGCCCGCCAGCGCGACCCGGACCTGCTCGACTTCGAGCGGTCGCTGGTGGTCCGCGAGGGCGCCGAGGTGAAGGCGGAGGAGTTCCCGCTGCACTGGACGCAGAACGGGATGACCTTCGACCTCACCTACGCCTTCGAGCCCGGCACCGACGCGGACGGCGTGACTGTGCACATCCCGCTGCTGGTGCTGAACCAGGTCACCGCGGACGGGTTCGAGTGGAGTGTGCCCGGGTTCCGCGAGGAGCTCGTCACTACCCTGATCAAGTCCTTGCCCAAGGCAATCAGGCGGAGCATCGTGCCCGCCCCGGACCACGCCCGGCAGGTCCTCCCCCACCTCGACCCGTCCTCCGGTCCGCTCACCGACGCGCTCGCCCGCGAGCTGCGGGAGCTGCGCGGTGTGGTGATCGAGACCGCCGACTGGGACTGGTCGCGGGTGCCCGAGCACCTGCGGATGACGTTCCGGGTGGTGGACGACAAGGGCAAGACCGTGGCCGAGAGCAAGGATCTCGCCAAGCTCAAGGAGCGCCTGAAGCCGAAGACAACGGCCGCCATCTCCAAGGTCGCCTCGAAGGCGGTCAGCGGGCTGGAGAAGTCCGGGCTGACCGACTGGACCTTCGGCGACCTGCCGCGCAGTTTCTCCGAACACCGCAACGGCCTGACCGTGGCCGGCTACCCCGCCTTGGTCGACGAAGGCAAGAGCGTCGCGATCCGGCTGCAGGAGACCGAACGCGACCAGGCCGCCGCGATGTGGAACGGCACCCGTCGGCTCCTGCTGCTGACGATGCCGTCCGTGATCGACGTCGTACAGCGGCATCTGACCAACCAGCAGAAGATGACGCTGATGGCGGGACCGCACCGCAACGTCGGTGAGCTGCTCGACGACGCGATCGCGGCGGCCGTCGACCAGTTGATGGCAGACGCGCATGGCCCGGCGTGGAATCTGACCGCCTTCTCCGTACTGCGCGACGCCGTACGGTCGGAGCTCGCGGACACCGTCCTGACGATCCTGCGCCAGGTCGAGCAGGTACTGGCGCATGCGCGGACTGTGGACAAGCAGATCTCCCGCGCATCGAGCCCGGCCCTTCTCGCGGCGCTGTCCGACGTCCGCGGCCAACTCGAGGCGCTCGTCCACCCTGGCTTCATCACCGAGACCGGAGCCAAGCGCCTTCCGGATCTGGTCCGCTACCTGCGCGGCATGGAGCAACGCCTGGACAAGATCGGCGCCAACGCGATGCGCGACCGCTCCGGCATGGCCATCGTGCAGAACCTCACTGGCGAGTACCAGAAGCATCTCCGAGCCGTCCCGACCGGCAAATACCCGAGCCCCGAGCTCCTCGAAGTCCGCTGGATGCTCGAAGAGCTCCGCATCAGCCTCTTCGCCCAGACCCTGGGTACGCCGTACCCGGTCTCCGAGAAGCGGATCCGGAAGGCGCTCGCGGAGAGCTAGGAATCGAGCAGGCGCCGACCGTGGTCGTGGACGGCGGCGCGTAGCTCGGGTGGGTCCAGGATCTCGAAAGGCCAGTAGATGCGGGCGACCTGGGCAACCAACGGGCCCAGCTCGTTGGCGGCGATGCGGACTTCACAGGTGGTCGCGTCGATCGGCTCGACGACCCCTTGGCTCGGCGGAATCATCCTGGTCACCGTGGCCGCGTCCGCGTGGACGCGGATCCGGGCGACGATGTCCCAGGGAGCCACTCCGGTGCCTTCAGCAACGAGTGCGACCGGATCGGGCGGGTCGTCGAAGTGGTAGCGCGAGCCGGTGAGCACAGGGGCTGCGATGCGGTCGACACGGAAGGTGCGCCAGGCCTGCCGATCGCGGTCGCGGGCGACGAGATACCAGCGCCGGCCGGTGTGCACGATCTGCAGCGGCTCGACGCTGCGCTCGGACTCGGTGCCGTCGTGGGTGCGGTAGCGGAACCGGATCCCTTCCACATCGCGGCACCCGGCGGCCAGCGTGACCAGTACCTCGCCGTCGACGGTCGGCAGGTCGCCCTGCGGCAACTGGGTCGTGTGCGCGCCGATCGCGGCGACCTGTGCGCGCAATCGGGTGGGCAGCACCTGATGCAGTTTGGCCAGCGCGGAGATCGCCGCGTCCTCCACCCCCGACACCGTCGTGGTCGTCGCGACGCGCAGGCCGACCGCGATCGCCACCGCTTCCTCGTCGTCGAGCAGAAGCGGCGGCAGCCGACCGCCGGGGCCGAGGCGGTAGCCACCACCGATCCCGGCTTCGGCGTCGACCGGGTAGCCGAGTGATCTCAGCCGGGCGACATCACGCCGTACGGTGCGAGGCGTGACGTCGAGCCTGACCGCCAGGTCGGCACCGTCCCACTGCGGGCGCGACTGGAGCAGCGACAGCAGGCGGAGCAACCGGGCCGCGGTATCCATGGTCCGACCATTCTGCCTCGACCTGCGGACCGATCCTGTCCGCAGGTCGTTCTACGGTGAGCTCATGACCACCACGTTGAAGCAGAACCTCCTGGACCTGTCCGACTTCGCCTGGCAGCGACTGCGCGACCGGGTGAAGGGCCTGACCGACGAGGAGTACTTCTGGGAGCCCTTCGACGGCTGCTGGACGGTCCGGAAGACCGACACGGGCTTTGCCGCCGACGGGGCCTGGATTCCCCCAGAACCGCCGCCGTTCACCACCGTCGCGTGGCGGATCACCCATATCGTCGACATCTTGCAGGAGGAGCGCACCGCCACGTGGCTCGGACACGAACCGGCGGCCGGCGACGGCGAGCCGCCGGTGCCGGAATCGGCCGAGGCCGCGCTGGCAGCGCTCGACCATGCGTACGACGTCTGGCGCGGACGTCTTGCTGCGCTCTGCCAGGACGATCTCGACCGCCCGATGGGCGAGATCGCGGGTCCGTGGGCCGAGCACGACGGCACCGCGTTCGTCCTGCACATCCTGGACGAGCTCGTTCATCACGGCGCAGAGGTGGGCACGATGCGCGACTTCTATCGCGGACTGCGAGCCGAGGACCCCTTCGTCGCCGCCCTGGCCGGCGAGGTGACGCCGGCGGAGCGCCCGGCGGTGCTCGCCGAAGCCGCCGCGGCGCAGCGATGGGAGATCATCCCGAAGCTCGCCGACCTGGGGTTCGGCGTCAACGAACGGACCGCGGACGGCAGGACCGCAGCGCACCTGGCCGCGGGGACCGGATCGCTGGATACGCTGCGGTTCCTGGTGGAGCACGGCGCGGATCTGTCCGCGACCGATCCCCGGTTCGGTGCCGACGTCCTCGGCTGGGCGAAGTGGTTCAAGCAACCCGAGGCCGTCGAGTTCCTCACCAAGCTCTGATCATGGCACGAAGGCGCGCTGGGAGCGGCGGCGGAAGTCGCGGGGTGACAGTTGGTGGGCCCCGGTGAAGCAGCGGGTGAAATAGGACTGGCTGCTGAAGCCGCACCGGGTGGCGATCGTCGCGACCGTCGCATTGGTTGCTGCTAGCAACGAAGCGGCGTGCTCCAGGCGGAGGTCGGCGATGAACGCAGTCGGGGTCACGCCGTACGCGGACCGCAGCGAGCGGGACAGGTGGGCCGGGCTGACGCCGGCCAGCTTCAGGAGCCGCGGCACGCCGCCGCGGAGGTTCTCCTCGGCGCGCATCGCCGTACATGCCTTCGCCAGCCAGCTGGGTGTGCCCGGCCCGGTCGCGCTCTCGACGGGAGAGATCAACGGCAGCAGGTCGATCCAGAAGCGCATCAGGTCGTACGAGCCGGGCTCGTCCTGGAATCGTCCGAGGGTGTGCTCGAAGACGGCTGTCGCGGCCGGGGCGTGGAACGTGACCGGGCCAGGCGACGCCGCCCAACCGCCTGACGGATCGGTCCTGGTCAGGTCGAGGAAACCCTGCCAGGCCGAGCTGGGGAAGGCGACGTTGACGAACTCGAGTCCGTCCGGCGCCGAGCCGCGGACCGCGTGCCGATCGTGCGGCCGGACCAGCACGACGTCGCCGGCAGCCAGGTCGTCGACCCCGCGGGTCAGCAGGTGCTCACCGCGGCCCGACACCACGCCCATGAACTCGTGGAAGTCCGCGTGCGTGTGCAACTCGGTGTCGCGGGTCCGCGCGGGGATCCGCACCCGGGCCGCGTGGTACGGCCGGCCGAACGCGTGCGACTCGAACCGCAGCGCCTGCTCCACATCAACACGCTACAAGTTCTCGTCAGCTCGTTGCTAGTACCGAGCCGTGCCCGACCCGCAGCATGAAGACATGTTTGAGACCGACGGCTACGTCATCTTCCGCGACGTCATCGACCAGGAACTGATCAAGGAAGTGAATGATCATGTCGAGTGGCTGCAGGCCCGGCATCCCGACGTACGGCCCGAGCAACTCGGGCACGTGTACCTGCGCGACGACCCGTTCTGGGTCCGGCTGATCAGCGACGACCGGCTGCTGGACATCGCGGAGCGGTTCGTCGGACCGGACCTCGCGCTGTTCGCGTCGCACTACATCTCCAAGCCGCCGTACTCGGGGCAGCCGGTGCTGTGGCATCAGGACGCGGCGTTCTGGCCGCTCGACCCGATGCAGGTCGTGACGCTGTGGCTGGCCGTCGACCACTCGACGCCGGAGAACGGCTGCGTGCGCGTGATCCCAGGCAGTCACCGCTCAGGGGTGGCCGGGATGCGGGACAACACCGAGGTCGAGAGCGTCCTCGGCAAGGAGATCGCGGTCGAGGTCGACGAGTCGGCCGCGGTCGACATGGTGTTGGCGCCCGGTGATGTCGAGGTGCACCACCCGAACATCGTGCACGGCAGCAACGCGAACACCTCGCCGAACCGGCGCTGCGGACTGACGATCCGCTACATCCCGACGTCGACCCGGATCACCAATCCGGAGGTGCCCTACCCGAGCGCCTTCCACCTGCGCGGCGAGCCCGGAGTCAACAGCTACCAGCCACGGCCCGCGTACGTCGAGGGCCGCCACTTCTCGTTCACCGGAAGCAGTGCGTGGTCCTGACACACGAAAGCCCGCCCCGGCGAGCCCGGGGCGGGCAGATCTCGATGCCTACTCGAGGCAGATTCTGAACGGGTGACCCGCGGGGTCGGCGTAGATGCGCCAGCCGCGATCGTTCTCGGCGGGCGGCGGGTCCAGGGGGTCGAGCGGTTCGGCCCCGAGCGCGACCACGGTGGCGTGGCCGCTGGAGAGGTCCTCGACGATCAGGTCGAGGTGGAGATCCTGCGCGTCGGTGCCGGGCCAGGTGGCCGGCACGTACTCCTCCGAGCGCCGGAAGGCCAGCGTCGAGAAGCCGAGCGACGAGCCGGGGCCGGTCAGGCTCCGCCAGTCGTCGTCACCGTTCTCGTCGATGTCCAGCCCCAGCAGCGCCGAGTAGAACTGGGCGAGCTCGAGTGGGTCCGGGCAGTCCAGCACCACCGAGCCGAGCCGCCCGGCAGTACTACCCGGCTGCTCTGCCACCTGCGTCATCTGTCCTCCAGCTTCTGTTACATGACTGCCTGCCCGTGTCGGGGCAGGACCGGCCAGGGCCCATCTGGTCGGAAGGCCCGGCCGCCTACGATGACAGGTCGAGTGGACACTTCGCATCTTTCGACACGCCTTCTTGACCGGTCAGGCGGTCGCGGACAGTCAACAGCTGCTGTTGTTACCGCTGACCGCCCTCGACGGTGGTAGCCCGGCGGCGCTCGCTCAGCTTCCGGATCTTGGCCTGGGTCCCGCAGTCCTCCATCGCGCACCAGCGCCGCGAACCGTTCCGGCTGCGGTCGAGGAACAGGAAGCCACAGCCTCCCTCCTCGATCGGACAGGCCCGCAACTGGCGCAGCTCGACCGTCCGCAGCAACTCGACCGCCGCCGCCACCAATCGGTCCGGAATCATCAGCGCCGGCGACGTGCCGACCTGAAGCTCGGCGAGAGCGCCGCCGGGCACAAGCACCGACCGAGCCGCGGCTGCCGACCATCGCAGCGTCAAAAGCTCAAGCGCAGCAGCCATTTCAGCGGATTCGTCCCGCCGGGCCAGCACGGTATAGACCGCCTCGCGGATTTCGATCGTCGCATGGAGTGCCTGCTCGGCCGTCCCAGCAGCGCTGTCCCACGCTGAGGCCACCGCAGTCGCCTCACTGTCGTCGGTCAACCCGATCCGCCGGCTCCAGGCCAGCAGTGCAGCCGGCGCCCGAAGGTAGTCGAGCTCGTCGGCCGCACCACCGGGCACGCGGGGCGCGACCGTATTCACCAAGTCGAGGGCCGGATGGCCACCGACGATCCGGAGTACGTCGTTGCGGTTGTCTGCCATGCATGACATGCTACCACCATAACCACTTTCACTGGAATCGCAGGTGACGTCATGTTCATTACGTCCCGCAGAGCCCGTGCCGCGCTGGTCATGCTCGGAGTCGGCACCTTCTCCTACGTGACCATCGAAGTGCTCCCGATCGGACTGCTGACAGTGATCGCCGCCGATCTGGGCCGCTCACGCTCCGACATCGGTCTCCTCGTCACCGGGTACGCCGCTGTCGTCGTCCTGACATCGATCCCGCTGGCCCGGCTCACCCTGCGGCTCCCGCGCCGCCTGGTCCTCGGCACCACACTCGGCCTGATGGCCGTCGGAGCCGCCATCACCGCGCTGGCGCCGACGTACGAGGTTCTCCTCGTGGCACGGCTGCTCACGGCGCTCTCACACGCGCTCTTCTGGTCGATCATCTTCCCGATCGCGACCGGATTGTTTCCGCCGACCGTCCGCGGCCGAGTGGTCGCGAAGATCTCGATCGGCTCAGCGCTCGCTCCCGTGATCGGCATACCGCTCGGTACCTGGCTCGGTGAGCAGTTCGGGTGGCGGATCCCCTTCGCGATCATGGCGGTGCTCGGGACCGCCACCTCTCTGGGCATCGCGTGCCTGCTCCCCCGGGTCAACGCCCAGGCGTCCGCGTCTGGCCGCGGCAGCACTCCCGACGTTCGCCGGTACGTCGTGCTCATCGCCACCACGGCTCTCGGCGTGGCCGGCTTCCTGACCTTCAACACCTACGTCGCGCCGTTCCTGCTGGATGTCAGCGGCTTCACCTCCGGTGCACTCGGTCCAGTCCTCCTGGCCAGCGGACTGGGCGGACTGACCGGGACTCTGCTCGTCGGCCGGATCCTCGACCAGCATCCGCGGGCTGCGATCGTCCTGCCGCTCACCCTGATCAGTGCGGCGCTGCTCGGCCTCTACACGCTCGGACACTGGCAGGTGCCGGCAGTCCTGCTGGTCGCCACTGCCGGAATGGCCTTCAGCGCGCTGGCGGTCGCCGTACTGAGCAGGACTATGCAGGTGGCTCCCGGCAACACAGACCTGGCGTCGGCGGGTATCAGCACGGCGTTCAACATAGGGATCGCGGCAGGAGCGCTCATCGGTGGCGGGCTGCTCGACAGCGCCGGCGTGCGCTGTGTCGCGCTTGTCGGCGGCCTGCTCGCGGTCGTAGCTCTGGTGATCATGGCTGCCGACCAACCGGTGCTGGCTCGGCGCGGCATGGTGATGGGAGAGTGCGAGGATGACCGTCCTGGGCGACAGGTTTGTGAAGAGGCGGCTTGACGCGCCGGCGGGGTACTTCGAGGTCGAGGCGGCCGGACTGCGCT
Organism: Kribbella sp. CWNU-51; assembly: GCF_054073265.1. Lineage (NCBI taxonomy): Bacteria > Bacillati > Actinomycetota > Actinomycetes > Propionibacteriales > Kribbellaceae > Kribbella > Kribbella sp. CWNU-51. The sequence goes on along the minus strand of NZ_JBSXMZ010000004.1, from coordinate 294,298 downwards.
GGCTCGCCGTACCCGGTGGAGTACCGGTCGCGGAGCCGCTCGACGTCTCCCCCGACCACCTGACCACCGTCAAACTCGACCTGCGGCCGCCGACCGGTGCAGCCGCTGACGAATTCGGTCGGCGGTTGGCTGTCACACATGACGCCGGCGCCCACCACTACGGCGTACCCCCTGACGGTTGGCTAGCAAACGGCTACATCGGCACGATCGGACTGCCGCATGCACTCGAGCCGCTGAAGTCGTGGGGTGAGTTCTACGCGAACCTGCGGCTGCGGCCGTACCTGCGGACGGCTTACAACCAGGGCACGATCGACGGCCACCAACTGCAGGTCTTCGAGCAGGTGTGCACACGACTCGAATCCGGGGCGTACGACGACCCGTCCGACGCGCCGAGCCGGATCCACGGCGACCTGTGGTCGGGCAACGTCGTCTGGGCAACCGACGGCGTACACCTGATCGACCCGGCCGCCCACGGCGGTCACCGGGAGACGGACCTCGCCATGCTCGGCCTCTTCGGCCTACCGCAGCTCGAGCGTGTGCTCCGCGCGTACGACGAGGCACACCGGCTCGCGGACGGCTGGCGCGACCGGGTCGGGCTGCACCGCTTGCACCCACTGCTGACACACGTGGTGATGTTCGGTGGGACTTATGTGCCGCAGGCGATCGCCATGGCGCACAAATATGGATGAGACTCTTCCTAACAACTCACGCACCCACCGGAGCCCACCCTGATTCCGCAACCTGTCACCCAGAGCCCCCTGCCCGACCAGACCTTCACGCTGCAGCCCTCTGCCACTGTCGGCCTGGTCGGTGACTCCGCAGCCGCCAACCAGGTGGCCGACCAGCTCACCGCCCAGCTACGCGTCTCCACTGGCTTCCCACTACCTGTCGGGCCAGGCACGGGCACCATCACGCTGTCCACCGACGGACCGAGCTCGCTCGGGCCGGAGGGCTACGAGCTGCGCGTGGACGGCACGGCTGTGTCCGTCACCGCCGCCACAGCGGAAGGCCTCTTCCGCGGAGTGACCACACTCCGTCAGTTGCTTCCCGCCAAGGCCGAGGCCGGCACCGAGCAGGCCGGTCCGTGGGAGATCGACGGGGTAGAGATCGCCGACGCACCGCGTTACCCGTACCGCGGCGTCATGGTCGACGTGTCCCGGCACTTCCGCTCTGTCGCGGAGATCAAGCGGTGCATCGACCTCGCGTCGCTCTACAAGCTCAACCGGCTCCACCTGCACCTGTCGGACGACCAAGGCTGGCGCGTCCAGGTGGACTCGTGGCCGGACCTGACCAAGCACGGGGCCGGCTCCGAGGTCGGTGGCGGGCCGGGCGGCCACTACACGAAGGCGGACTACGCCGAGATCGTCATGTACGCCGCCGACCGGTACATGACCGTGGTGCCCGAGATCGACACCCCGGGACACACCAACGCGGCGTTGTCGTCGTACGCGGAGCTCAACGCCGACGGCGAGGCGCCGCCGTACTACACCGCCACCGAGGTGGGGTTCAGCTCGCTCGCGGTGCACAAGGACCTCACCTACGAGTTCCTGGACGACGTGTTCCGGGAGGTGGCCGAGCAGACCCCGGGTGACGTCATCCATCTCGGTGGGGACGAGGCACACTCGACTCCGCACTCGGACTACCTCACGTTCGTGGCGAAGGCGGCCGCGTTGGTCGTCAAGCACGGCAAGCGGGTGATGGGCTGGCACGAGATCGCCGACGCCTCGCTGCCGCCCGGCAGCATCGTCCAGTACTGGGGAACCGACGACGACCGGGCGCAGGACCTGACCCGCAACGCCGCGGCCCAGGGTGCCGAGGTGGTGATGTCACCGGCCAACCGCGCGTATCTGGACATGAAGTACGACGAGGACACGCCGTACGGGCTCGACTGGGCTGGTCTGATCGGCGTGGAGAAGTCCTACCGCTGGGACCCCGCGACACTCATCCCAGGCCTCGCTGAGAGCGCCGTGATCGGGGTCGAGGGGCCACTGTGGTCGGAGACCCTCGACGACATGGCCAAGCTCGAGTTCATGGCCTTCCCGCGGCTGCCGGGGATCGCCGAGCTGGGCTGGTCGCCGGCGTCCGCGCTGGACTGGACGACGTACAAGGACCGTCTGGCCGGTCAGGCGCCGCGGTGGGACGTGCTCGGCGTCAACTTCTACCGCGCGCCGGAGATCGACTGGGCCTAGTGCCGCAGGACCCGGTCGAGTAACCACGCGGTGGTCTCGTCCAGGTCCTGTTCGGCGACGGTGTGGTGCGTGGCGTCCGCATCCGGGGCGTCACGCACCTCCAGCCGGTAGACGTAGCGGTCCGGCTGCGGACGGCCGGAGCCGAGGTCAGCCGAGCCCAGCGCCTGCACTGCGGCCTCGAGCCGATCCGTGTCCGGCTCGGCGCTGGTGTCCAGTTCGCCGTGAGCCTTCAGACCGGCGAAACCGCCGCTGCGAGTTACTTTGACGATCAACCAACGTCTCCCTCGGCTGGTGGTGGCTCACGATTGCGCGCGGCGCAACGAATGTCCAGAGCCGCGCGACACGCCGGGAAATTCGATCAGCACAACGCGTCCATCACCCGGCGTACCGGTGGATTGTCCTTCGTTGCCATCCCGCGAACCCCGCTCGCGGGCGCGAACCAGCAGGTCGGCGCGGGGTTTCCGGGTCCGGACCGGCCATCGCAGACCTGAATCCGACCGGCCACACAGCGTGGCGGGCGGCGACAATCAGCGACACGTGTTCCTGGTCACCTCTTCCACGCGGCCGCAGATCGGCTACAGTTATCGCGTTGCACTTTTGGACTCCCACTGACTTTCGCTGTGCTGCATGGCCGGTTCTGTCTTCTGGGGCCTTTCGGCGACACGTGGCTCATGAGGTGTGGGTCGCGGTTTGTTACAAGCCATCAAGGAGATAGACACAAATGGCTGTCGGTACTGTCAAGTGGTTCAACGCTGACAAGGGCTTCGGCTTCATCACCCCGGATGACGGTGGCGCGGACGTGTTCGCGCACTACTCGGCCATCCAGACCTCGGGCTTCCGTTCCCTGGACGAGAACCAGCGCGTCGAGTTCGAGATCACCCAGGGCCAGAAGGGCCTGCAGGCGGAGAACATCCGTCCGATCTGATCCTGGATCACCCTTCTCGCAACTGATGGAGGGGCCGCACACCACACCGGTGTGCGGCCCCTGCGCCGTTTCCGCAACCGGGTAACGCCGTCCCCGCTCGGGTCCGCCGTACTAGCGCAAGCGGGGAATGACGTCGGTGACGATCTTCTCCAGAGTGTCCTCGGAGCCGGCGTAGACGCCTTCGGGGCGTGGCCAGTGGGTGATCACGTCGGTGAAGCCGAGGGCGGCGGCGCGGCTCACGACGTCCTCGAAGGCTGCGGGGCTGGAGAGCGAGTAACGGGCCGAGTCGAGGGCGAGGTAGCGGTCGAACGGGCGGCTTTCCAGTACGTCGTCCAGGCGGTGGCTGAGGTCGGTGACCGCGGCGAACCAGGTCTCGAAGTCCGGCGACTTCGGGCCGGTCGTCACCCAGCCGGCGCCGAACTTCACCGCCAGCCGGAGTGAACGCGGCCCGTTGGCGGCCATGACGAACGGCACCCGCGGCTGCTGCACACACCCGGGCAACGTCCGGCCGTTGCGGGTCTCGAAGTACTCGCCCTGGAAGTCGACGCCGTCGGTGGTCAGCAGCTTGTCCAGCAGTACGACGAACTCCTCGAAGCGATCCACCTTCTGCCGCGGCGTCAGGTCCGGACCACCCTGGATGGTCGCGTCGAGGCTGCCACCCGAGCCGACGCCACAGAGGAACCGTCCGTCGGACACGTCGTCGAGCGCGAGGATGTCGCGGGTCAGCGCCAACGGATGACGGAAGTTCGGCGAGGTCACGAAGGTGCCGAGCTTGATCGTGGTCGTCACCAGTGCAGCCGCCGTCAGGGTCGGCGTCGTCCCGTACCAGGGCGAGTCCTGCAGGCCACTCCAAGTCAGGTGGTCGTACGTCCAGGCATGGTCGAAGCCGAGCTCCTCCGCCCGCCGCCACAACCGCGCGGCGTCCTTCCACCGGTACTCCGGCAGGATCGTGATCCCGAATCGCATGCCCGCACCCTAACGAATGGGCTTACAGGCAGCCGGCTAGCGCGGCGGGGTCCGGAAGGTGGCCAGGGAACTGGTTCCGATGCTGCCGAGCCACACCCTGCCGTCGCGCTCCCGCACGCCGGTGGGCATGTGGAAGTCGGGGTGCTTGGCCCGGAGGTCGTGCACCAGCGTGCCGGCGTCGTCGTACGCCTGGATCTCGATGATGTCGGCGGCCTTCGGCTTCAGGGCGTCGGGCAGGCTCCAGACGACCTTGCGCAGTGCCGGCTGCTTGGGGAGCAGGAAGTCGAGCACCGCGTTGCGGGGCGAACCGACGGCCACCCAGATCAGGCCGTCCGAGCCGCGAGCGATGTTGTCCGGCAACCCAGGGATCGCGGCCACCTGCACGGGCTCAGCGCCCTCTACCGTGAGATCGAGCTTGTACAGCGCGTACGTGGCCGTCTCGGCCCAGAAGAGGGTACGGCGATCGCCGCTGAGCGCAACGCCGTTCGGGAAGGCACGGCCGGTCGTCAGCCGCGTCACCTCGCCGTCCGGAGTCAGGCGGTAGACGCTGCCGGTCGTGGAGTGCTCGAGCAGATCCGCCATCCACTCGTCGACGCCGAACCGCGTGGACGAGTCGGTGAAGTAGATCGTGCCGTCCGGCGTCACATCCGCGTTGTTGCAGAAGCGCATCGGGCGGCCGTCGATCTCGGACAGCAGGGTCGTCACCCGGCCGTCCTTGTCGAGCGTCAGCAGACCGCGGTTCGCGTCGCAGATCAGCACCTTGCCGTCGGGCAGCCACTCGAGCCCGAGCGGCCGGCCGCCGGTGTCGGCGACGGTGGTGATCGTCTTGCCGTCCGCACTCACGCGCAGGATCCGCCCGTCCAGCAGGCCGGTCAGCACGCTGCCGTCATCGTCGATCAGAGCGTCTTCCGGACCCGGCCCCGGCACCGCGATCGCTTCCACGTCGACGGTCTTCGGGTGCCGCACCGGCGGCGCGGGCGGCGGTGTCCAGCGCACGGGCACGATCGACGACTTCATGCCGCAGACCTTAGCGGGTACTCCGCACCGACGGTCAGTGGGTGGACACGAAGAGACGCGAACGACACAGCCCCGACCGATGGTTATCGGTCCGGGCTGTCTGTTGCCTGAAAACCACTACCCCGTCAGAAGATGACCTCGCCGCGGGCACGCCGGGCGCGGAGCTTCTCCAGGGCCTCCTCGAGGATCTCGGCCGCCTCCTGCTCGGAGCGCCGTTCCTTCACGTAGGCCAGGTGTGTCTTGTAAGGCTCGATCTTCGGCGGCGGAGGCGGGTTGTTCACATCGGTGCTGGTCGGTAGACCGCACCGCGGACAGTCCCACGCCTCCGGGATGGCCGCCTCGACCGCGAACACCGTCGCGGTCTCGTGCCCGTTGGCACAGAAGAACACGATGCGCTGCCGGGGCGCGGTTTCACCACGCTCCTCCTCGCCCATCGGCCCGGCACCGACCCGGCTGCCACGAATAGCACTGCCACCACCAGCCACGGGAACCCGCCCCTCAGCCGAGCTTGTAGAGCAGGCCGAGCGCGACGATGGCGGCGAACCAGACCAGACCGATGCCGATCGTGATCCGGTCCAGGTTCCGCTCGGCGACCGAGGAGCCGCCCAGGCTGGACGACACACCACCGCCGAACAGGTCGGACAGACCGCCACCGCGGCCTTTGTGCAGCAGCACCAGCAGGGTGAGCATCAGGCTGCAGATGATGACGACGATCGAGAAAGCGAGAATCACGAGGAGTAGCCTAACTGAAGGTCCAGGTAACGGCAGATACCGGCGAACTCGTCGGCCTGGAGGCTCGCGCCCCCGACCAGACAGCCGTCGACATCCGGTTGGGCCATGATGCCACCTGCGCTGGCCATCTTCACCGATCCACCGTAAAGAATCCGTACCGAGTCGGCCACCGAGGGTGAGATCGTCTCCTCCAGCCGCCCGCGGATCGCCGCGCAGACCTCCTGCGCGTCTTCCGGAGTGGCCACCTCGCCGGTGCCGATCGCCCACACCGGCTCGTAGGCGAAAACGAGCTTCCGTACGTCGTCCTGCTTCAGCCCGGCCAGCGCGCCGTCCACCTGGGCCAGCGTGTACTCGACCTGCTCACCGGCCTTACGGACCTCGAGGCCCTCGCCGACACAGACGATCGGGACCAGCCCGGCCTCGAGCGCCTTGGCCGTCTTGGCGTTGACCAACGCGTCGTCCTCGTTGTGGTACTGCCGGCGCTCGGAGTGACCGGTCAGCACGTAGGTGCAGCCCAGCTTGCTCAGCATCGCGGCCGAGATCTCGCCGGTGTAGGCGCCGGCGTCGTGCGTCGACACGTCCTGGGCGCCGTACTTGATCTTCATCCGGTCACCGTCGACCAGCGTCTGCACGCTGCGGATGTCGGTGAACGGCGGCAGCACCGCGACCTCGACCCGGTCGTAGTCGTGCTTCTTGTCCTGCAGCGTCCACGACAGCTTCTGCAGCAGGTGCACGGCCTCGACGTGGTTGAGGTTCATCTTCCAGTTGCCCGCCATCAACGGCGTACGGGCAGCTGTGCTGTCGGCCATGTGTCTCAGTCCTCTTCCAGTACGGCGAGACCAGGGAGCTCCTTGCCCTCCAGGTATTCGAGCGACGCCCCACCACCGGTGGAGATGTGCCCGAACGCGTCGTCCGCGAAGCCTAGCTGGCGCACCGCCGCGGCCGAGTCACCGCCACCGACGACGCTCAGCCCGTCCATCTCGGTCAACGCCTGCGCGACGGCCTTGGTTCCGCCGGCGAACGCGGCCATCTCGAAGACACCCATCGGCCCGTTCCAGAACACCGTCTTCGCGCCGGCGATCTCGGCGGCGAACGCCTTGCCCGACTCCGGGCCGATGTCCAGACCGAGCTGGTCGGCCGGGATCGCGTCCGCGGCGACCACGGTGGCCGGCGAGTCCGCCTTGAACTCGGGCGCGACCACGATGTCGGTCGGCAGCACGATCTCGACACCCTTCGACTTCGCGGTCTCCAGGTAGCCCTTGACCGCGTCCAGCTGGTCGTCCTCGAGCAGGCTCTTGCCGACCTCGTGGCCGTGCGCCTTCAGGAACGTGAAGACCATGCCACCGCCGATCAGCAGCTTGTCGGCCTTGGCCAGCAGGTTGTCGATCACCGCGAGCTTGTCCGACACCTTGGCGCCACCGAGCACGACGACGTACGGGCGGGCCGGGTCCTCGGTCAGCTTCTTCAGTACGCCGACCTCGGCGAGCACCAGGCCACCGGCGGCGTGCGGCAGCTTGCGGGCAACGTCGTACACGCTGGCCTGCTTGCGGTGCACGACACCGAAGCCGTCGCTGACGAACACGTCCGCGAGCGCCGCCAGTTCGTCGGCCAGAGCACCCCGCTCGGCCTCGTCCTTGCTCTCCTCGCGCGGGTCGTACCGCACGTTCTCGAGCAGCAGGACCTCACCCTCGTCCAAGTTCTGTACGGCGGTCTGCGCGCTCTCACCGGTGACGTCGGTGGCGAAGTGCACCGTGATGCCTTCGGGCTGCAGCAGCTCGCCGAGCCGCTCGGCCACCGGCGCCAGGGTGAACTCCGGGTTGGGCTTGCCCTTGGGGCGGCCCAGGTGCGCGGTGACGATCACCTTCGCGCTCGCCCTGGCCAGCTTGATCAGCGTCGGCAGCGACGCGCGGATGCGGCCGTCGTCGCCGATCGTCTCGTCCTTGATCGGCACGTTCAGGTCGGAGCGAACCAGCACCCGCAGCCCGCCCAGGTCGCCGAGGTCTTCGATGGTCTTCACAGTTCAGCTTCCTTCAACGAACCGCTAACGTCCGAAGAACCGTGCGCTACCGGCCACAGTTCTTCGGACGCAACGCGAATGGGGAGACGTCAGAGCGAAGCGCCGACGTGGTTGACCAGGTCGACGAGGCGGTTCGAGTAGCCCCACTCGTTGTCGTACCAGCCGACGACCTTGACCTGGTTGCCGATCACCTTGGTCAGGCCCGCGTCGAAGATGCAGGAAGCCGGGTCGGTGACGATGTCGGTGGAGACGATCTCGTCCTCGGTGTACGTCAGGTAGCCCTTCAGCGTGCCCTCGGCGGCGGCCGCCTTGTAGGCGTCCTTGACCTCGTCGACGCTGACCTCGCGGCCGACGGTGACGGTCAGGTCGGTGGCCGAGCCGGTCGGGACCGGGACCCGCAGCGCGAAGCCGTCCAGCTTGCCCTTGAGCTCCGGCAGCACCAGGCCGATCGCCTTCGCGGCGCCGGTCGAGGTCGGCACGATGTTCAGCGCGGCGGCGCGGGCGCGGCGCAGGTCCTTGTGCGGGCCGTCCTGCAGGTTCTGGTCCTGGGTGTACGCGTGGATCGTGGTCATCAGACCCCGCTCGATCGTGAACGCGTCGTGCAGGACCTTGGCCAGCGGGGCGATGCAGTTCGTGGTGCAGGACGCGTTCGAGATCACGGTGTGCTTCTCGGCGTCGTACAGCTCGTGGTTCACGCCCATCACCACGGTCAGGTCCTCGTTCTTCGCCGGGGCGGAGATGATGACCTTCTTGGCGCCGTTGTCGGCGTGCGTCTTGGCCTTGGTGGCGTCGGTGAAGAAGCCGGTCGACTCGATCACCACGTCGGCGCCGACGTCGGACCACTTCAGGTTCGCGGGGTCGCGCTCGGCGAACGCCTTGAAGCTCTTGCCCGCGACGGTGATGTCGTCGTCGGTGGCGGAGACCTCGCCCGGGAAGCGGCCCAGGATCGAGTCGTACTTCAGCAGGTGAGCGAGGGTCTGGTTGTCGGTCAAGTCGTTGACGGCGACGACCTCGATGTCGGCACCGGACGCCTGCGCGGCGCGGAAGAAGTTACGGCCGATCCGGCCGAAGCCGTTGATACCTACGCGTACGGTCACGGGACTGCGTCTCCTCAGAACTAGCTTTCGAGCACTGCCGCTACAGCCCGAACATTAGCCCAACAGCCCAGTGAGCCAACTGGTAGTGTCCACAGCAGACCACCAACGCCTCATCCACGGTTTCAGACCAGACCACCGGCTGGTACGCGCTCCCCCGGCGTGAAGTCGGCCGCTGTCCGCGTTCCGGACCCTGCGGCAACGGGTAACGCGCCTTCCGGACATCGTTACGCGAGACGGGCGCTCGGAGCCGTGGCGATTTGAGGGATTGACCACCGAGATGGTGGGTTGCCCCCTCGGATTCTGAGTGGGCAACCCACCATCTGAGTGGCTGACCCCGGATGCGGTGCCCGCATCGTGGACGGTGTCGTCCGCGTTCCGGAGGCGATGGGGAACGTTCTCGAGACGCGCCAGTACGGCGGCCTGATCCCGACGGGACCGCGGTCGGCGTCCTGCTTGTCAGCGTCCGAAGGCCTGAGCCGTCCGGGTGTTCACGGCGGCGCCTCGGCGTTCCTTGGCGCCATCGGCCTGAACACCCGCCTTGTCGGCCACGGCATCAGTCGCCGGGGGCCGACCGTCGTTCAGGAGTCGGCCGGCGAACGCTGCGTCGCCGGGCGCACCAACGCCGAGTGCACCCTTCACCGCGTCCAGCCGGCTGGGCGGGGCCTGGACCTCGTTGTCCGGCCAGCCGATCGCCGCCGGCCCGTCGGCGACCATCTTGTTCTGGTTCTGCTGCTCCTGGAGCTTGCGGAGCTCCTCCTGGCGCTGCATCTCCTTGATCGCATTCTCGGTGCGGATGCGCTCGAGCTCGGCCAGCGCCCTGGCTTCTTCTTCCTGGGTACCCATCTGTCCTCATCTGTTCATCGGATGGAAACCCCCGTAGGGCAATCCAACCAACGCGGCAAGGTCGGCGTGGGCTGCCGGAGATAACAATCCGGTCAGGCCGGGTCGAGCATCTCCGGGGTCAGGTTGGCCTCGGTGTTGGGGATGCCGAGGTCGGCGGCGCGCTTGTCGGCCATCGCCAGCAGGCGGCGGATCCGGCCGGCCACCGCGTCCTTGGTGAGGGCCGGCTCATGCAGCTGACCGAGCTCCTCGAGGCTGGCCTGCTTGTGCTCGAGCCGCAGCTTGCCGGCCACCTGCAGGTGATCGGGTACGTCGTCGCCGAGGATCTCCAGCGCACGTTCGACCCGGGCGCCCGCCGCGACCGCCGCGCGGGCGGAGCGGCGCAGGTTCGCGTCGTCGAAGTTGGCCAGCCGGTTCGCGGTCGCGCGGACCTCGCGCCGCATCCGCCGCTCCTCCCACGCGAGCACCGACTCGTGCGCGCCGAGCCGGGTCAGCAGGGCGCCGATCGCGTCGCCGTCGCGGATCACGACGCGGTCGACGTTGCGCACCTCGCGGGCTTTGGAGCCGATGCCGAGCCGGCGGGCCGCACCGACCAGTGCGAGCGCCGCTTCCGGACCGGGGCAGGTCACCTCGAGCGAGGACGACCGGCCAGGCTCGGTCAGCGAGCCGTGCGCGAGGAACGCTCCGCGCCAAGCCGCCACCGCGTCACAGGACGCGCCGGAGACGACCGCGGGCGGGAGACCCCGCACGGGCCGGCCGCGGTTGTCCACGAGGCCGGTCTGCCGCGCCAGCGCGTCGCCGTCGCGCACGACGCGGACGACGTACTTGGTCTGCTTCCGGATTCCGGACGGGGAGATCACGACCACGTCCGACGGGTGCCCGAAGATCTCGGCGATGTCCTTGCGCAGCCGCCGGGCCGCGGCACCGCTGTCCAGCTCCGCCTCCACGACGATCCGGCCGGACACCAGGTGCAGCCCGCCCGCGAATCGCAGCACGGACGACACCTCGGCCTTGCGGCAACAGGGTTTTGTGACCTGAATACTGGTCAACTCGGACTTCACCTGTGCTGTCATCGCCATGAAGGCATCCTCCCACCGCTGTCAAAGACCCTCGGGGGTCGTACCAGGACCAACGGGCCGATCGGGGGCCCTGTTACGGGGGCTGCAACCTTTCCCGTGGTTGGTCGCGTTCCTTCCGCGAGAGTACGAGGAGGGGCATGAAAGCACGCGACGATGCCGAGTTCACCGAGTTCGCGGCGACCACGATCCGGCGGCTGCGGCGTACGGCGTACCTGATGTGCGGCGATTGGCACCGGGCCGAGGACGCGGCGCAGGACGCTCTGGTGAAGGTCTACCGGCACTGGAACCGCATCAACCGCACCGACAGCCTGATCGGCTACGCGCATCGCTGCGTCGTCACCGCGGTCCTCGACCAGTCCAGGAAGCCGTGGCGCCGCGAGCGTCTCGACGACACTGGCGAGGACCTCAGACCGTTACCGGACACAGTCGGATCGGTCGACGACCGCCTGCTCGTCATCGAGGCATTGCACCACCTGTCGCCCAGCCAGCGCGCGTGCGTCGTGCTGCGGCACTACGCCGACCTCAGCCTCGAACAGACCGCCGACATCCTCGGCATCAGTGTCGGCGGCGTGAAGAGCCAGACCTCCCGCGGCCTCGGCCGCCTGCGCGAACTACTCGACCAGATCGAAAGGAGCGCTTCGTGAGCACCGACATCGAACGCCTGCTGGCTGCCGCGGCCGACGACTCGGACCAGCCGCTGCACACCGACGTCGGGGACATTCTCGTCCGTGCCCGGCGTTCGGTCCGCAAGGGACGGATCGCCGCCGCGTCCACAGCGATCCTCACTACCGCCGCGATCCTCGGCGGCATCGCCGCCTGGTCCGCGACGCGTTCCGAGAGCGCGGGACCGGCGGGCACGCCGAAGAACCAGACCATCACGATCGACGCGAAGACCGGCCGGATCGTCGACAACGAGACCGGCAAGACAGTCGTTCCGGCACCTCCGGTGAGCCCACTGTCCGACGCCGAGGTCCTGCGCCGGTGCACGCAGAAGGACACCAGCTACGAGCGCTTCCTCCAGCACAGGGGCAAGACCCTCGACAAGACCGGTCGGGTCGACGCCCGGTGGAAGATCGTGGTGAAGAGTGGCGACCAGTCCGTGCTGAACGCGCTGTTCCTCGCACCGGACAAGTCGGTCGTCTCGACGTGCATCATGAACGGTCCGGAGAAGCCGGCGAGCCTGGGGCGCACCATGACGGCAGACGTCTCGTCCAGGAGTCGGACCCAGCAGCCGCTGAACGTGCACGCCGGCCTCCTGTTTCCGGTCACCGGTGTCACCCGGGTGCTGGTGGACCTTGCCGGCGAAAGCAGTCCTCGTGAGGCCCTGGTCGGCACGGACGGATTCGTCACCCTCGGCCACCCCGGCACGAACGACAAGCTGATCACGCTGACCCGGATCCGGGCCTACGACGCCGGCGGCACGAGGGTGTACGACCAGATCGTCAAGCCGATCACTCCCCCGGCGCAGCCGACCGTCGATCCGAAGGTGACCGTCAAGACCGCCGAACCGATCACGCCCCAGGTCGTGCTCACGAAGGATCCGCGAAGCGGAAAGGCCCTCGCTCCCGCACCGCCGGTCAGTCCGCTCAGTGATGACCAGATCCGCGATCGCTGCCGCCTCTGGGAGCAGGAGATCGCCACCAACCCCGCCTACGGTGGGCAGGGGCCGCAGGATCCGCGCGAGAAGGCCGCCGGTCCGATCACGAGTTCCTGGGACGTGGCGCTGAAGACCGGCACCGGCGACAAGTTCACCGCCGTGCTCATCTCCGCGGACCAGCGGGTCGCTGTGTGGTGCCATATGACGAAGCCCACCACGAAGGGCGGCGAGTCCGACTACACCCGGCACGCGGTGGACGCGGACGGCAAGGTCGCGGACAACCTTGGGTTCGCGATGGTGCCCGCGGGCGTTGCGCAGATGATCATCGACCTGCCGGCCGGACCGACCCGGGTGTTGATGGCCAACGGCTTCTACACCTGGGGACCGACCGGCGGAAACTCGGACATCAAGACAGTCCAGGTCGGCGGGTACGACGCCCAGGGCAAGCAGGTGTACGACACGAAGAAGCCGGTCGACGCCGGCTGAGTCAGCTGAAGATCTCCCGGTAGACCTTGGCCAGCTTGTCCGGGGCGTGGTGGAGGTGACGGTCATCGTCGGCGATGTCGGCGATGACCACCTCCGCTCCGAGGGATTCCGCCGTACGGCGCAACGACGCGGGATCCGGGACATGGCCGGTGTCGGCCAGCACGACGTCGATGCGGAGGTCGGGGGCGTGCGCGGCGAGCACCTCGAGGTGGGTCTCGGGAGAGAAGCCGTCGGTCTCGCCCTTCTGCTCGCCCAGGTTGAGCGTCACCAGACGACGCGCGCTGGTCTGCTCGAGAGCCCGGGACAACGCCGGGACCAGCAGGTTCGGGATCACGGACGTGAACCAGGACCCCGGTCCGACCACGACCCAGTCGGCCTCCGCGATCGCCACCAGCGCCTCGGGGCACGCCGGCGGGTCGGCCGGGTCGAGCGCGACGTCGACGACCTGCCCCTCGGTCGTCGCCACCTCGGCCTGGCCGCGGATCTCGGTGATCGCCTCCGGATGGTCCGGGTCCAGTCCGAGCACCCGCGCGGTGATGTCCAGCGGTACGGCGGACATCGGCAGCACGCGCCCTTGTGCGCCGAGCAATCGCGCCACCCAGTCGAGTCCGTCGACGGCCTCGCCGAGCAGCTCCCACAACGCGACGATCAGCAGATTGCCGACCGCGTGATCGTGCAGCTCACCGTTGCTGCGGAACCGGTGCTGCAGCACGTCCGCCCAGGTCCGGCCCCACTCGTCGTCGCGGCACAGCGCGGCCAGCGCCATCCGCAGATCCCCAGGTGGCAGTACCCCGAGCTCACGCCGCAGGCGACCGGACGAGCCGCCGTTGTCGGCGACCGTCACGACTGCCGTCAGCTGGTCCGTGACGTGCCGGAGTGCGGACAGGGAGGCGGCCAAGCCATGTCCCCCACCCAGTGCGACGACCCGGGGAGCTCGCGTCACTCCCGCCCCAGATCCCGGTGTACGACCAACGTCGGTGACCCTCTCTCCCGCAGCCGCCGGGCGATCTCCTCGGCCATCGCGACGCTGCGGTGCTTTCCCCCGGTACAGCCGATCGCGACGGTGACGAAGCGCTTGCCCTCGTTCAGGTAGCCGGTCCGCAGTGTGTCCAGCACGTCCACGTAGTTCTGCAGGAACTGCTGGGCCAGCGGATGGCCGAGCACGAAGTCTGACACAGGCTTGTCCTGCCCGGTCATCGGGCGCAGATCGGGCTGCCAGTACGGGTTCGGGATGAAGCGCATGTCGGCGACCACGTCGGCGTCCACCGGGATGCCGTACTTGAAACCGAACGACACCACGGTCGCCCTGAGCTCGGCGTTCTCCTCGTCGCCGAAGGCGTTCACGATCTTCGCGGCGAGCTGGTGGATGTTCAGGTTCGAGGTGTCGATGACCAGGTCGGCGCCGGCCCGGATGTCGCCGAGCAACGCGCGCTCGCGCTGGATCCCGTCCAGCAACCGGCCCTCGCCCTGCAGCGGGTGCGGCCGGCGGACGCTCTCCTGCCGGCGCACGATCACGTCGTCGGAGGCCTCCAGGAACAGCGTGAGCGGCCGGTACCCCTTCAGCCGGAGGTCGTGGATGGCCGAGCTCAGCTCCTCGAAGAACAACCCGGTCCGGACGTCGACGACGACCGCGAGCCGAGGCGCCGCGCCGGTGCCGATCACCTGCTCGACGAGGGTGGTCAGGAACATCGGCGGCAGGTTGTCGACGACGAACCAGCCGAGGTCTTCCAGTACGTCGGCGACCGAACTCCGCCCCGCGCCGGACATCCCGGACACGATGATCAGGTTGCCGCCTGTGTCGTCCATCAGCTCTCAGTTCTCCCTGGGTCCCCGTCGGGCGCCCCGGCCGGCGCCGGGACGTCGTCGCCCAGTATCTCGCCCGTGGCGGTATTCACCGACGGCGCCCGGCCGGTTTCGGCCGTCGTTGCGGCAGCGTTCACCGCCAGTACGACGGACTCCGCCGTCCGGCGGCCGAATCCGGGCAGCTCGGCCACCTCGTCGATCGTCGCCTGCCGCAACTTCTTCAGCGAGCCGAAATGGCGCAGCAGCGTCTTCCGGCGGACCTCGCCGAGCCCCGGGACCTCGTCCAGGACGCTCTCGACCATCGACTTCGAGCGCCGGTTGCGGTGGTGGGTGATCGCGAACCGGTGGGCCTCGTCACGCAGGCGCTGGAGCAGGTACAGCCCCTCCGACGTGCGCGAGAAGATGACCGGGTCCTCCTCGTCCGGGACCCAGACCTCCTCCAGCCGCTTGGCCAGGCCGACGACCGGGATGTCGCCCAGGCCGAGCTCGTCCATCGCCTGGCGCGCGGCCGCGACCTGCGGCGGACCGCCGTCGACGACGACCAGTCCGGGGGCGTAGGAGAACTTGCGGGCGCGTCCGGTCTCCGGATCGATCAGCGCTGCCGACGGGTCCTCGTCCTCTTGCAGCGTGGCCCGCTCGTCGAGCAGCCGCTTGAACCTTCGCGTCAGCACTTCCGCGATCGAGGCGACGTCGTTCTGCCCGTCGACGCCCTTGATCACGAACCGGCGGTACTCGCTCTTGCGGGGCAGGCCGTCCTCGAATACGACCATCGACGCGACCACCTCGGTGCCCTGCAGGTTCGAGACGTCGTAGCACTCCAGCCGCAGCGGTGCCTCGGGCAGGTCGAGCGCGGCCTGGATCTCCTCCAGCGCCTGGTTGCGGGTGGTCAGATCGCTGGCCCGCTTGGTCTTGTGCATCGTCAGCGTCTGCAGCGCGTTCCGCTCGACGGTCTCCATCAGCGCCTTCTTGTCGCCGCGCTGTGGGACCCGGATCTCCACCCTCGCGCCGCGGATCCCCTCGAGCCACTCGGTCAGCGCGTCCGCGTCTTCCGGCTTGGTCGGGACCAGGATCTCCCGCGGGATCGCGTCGCCCGAGTCGCCGGCGTACGTCTGCTGGATGAACCGGGACACGAGGTCGCCGGTGGTCGCCGTACCGTCGGCCTTGTCGGCGATGAAGCCGCGCTCACCGCGGATCCGGCCGCCGCGGACGTAGAAGATCTGCACCGCGACCTCGAGCGGGTCCTCGCTCAGCGCGATCACGTCGGTGTCGGTCCCGTCGCCGAGGACGACCGCGTTCTTGGCCAGGGCCTTCTCCAGCGCGGCGAGGTCGTCGCGGATCTTCGCGGCCCGCTCGTACTCGAGCTCGGCCGCGGCCGCCTTCATCTCCTTCTCCAGCCGGCGCACGTACGTCGCGGTCTGGCCGGACAGGAACGCGGCGAAATCGTCGACGATCTTGCGGTGCTCCTCCTGGCTCACCTGACCGGTGCAGGGGGCGGCGCACTTGCCGATGTAGCCGAGCAGGCAAGGCCGGCCGATCTGGCGGTGCCGGTTGAACACGCCCTTGCTGCACGAGCGCATCGGGAAGACCCGCAGCAGCAGGTCGACCGTCTCCCGGATCGCCCAGGCGTGACTGTACGGACCGAAGTACTTCACGCCCTTCTTCTTCTGGCCCCGGCCGACCATCACCCGCGGGTAGTCCTCGTTGAGGGTGATGGCGAGCCACGGGTACGACTTGTCGTCGCGGTACTTCACGTTGAAGCGCGGGTCGTACTCCTTGATCCAGGAGTACTCCAGCTGCAGTGACTCGACCTCGCTGGCGACGACGGTCCACCCGACCTTCGCCGCGGTCGTCACCATCGCCTGGGTGCGCGGATGCAGGTTGACCAGATCCTGGAAATACGACGACAACCGGGCGCGCAGGTTCTTCGCCTTGCCGACGTAGATCACCCGCCCGGCGGCATCGCTGAAGCGGTAGACACCAGGCGAGTCGGGGATCGACCCTGGAGCGGGACGGTACGAGGACGGATCAGCCACTCAACCACCCTAGTTCGGGTTGCCGACAAATCCGGAATTCCGCCAAAGTCTCCATTGCTACTTCAATGACACACTTGAAGGCATGACTGTTGAAGAGATGGATCGGGTGATCCGCGCGTACGACGGCATCCGGGTGCTCGAGGCACAAGATGATCTGTTCTACCTCTACGACCCGGCCGCGGACCTACCGCCGGAGCGGCAGCAGCCGTTCGCCACCATCGTCACCGGCGACCACTACGAGAAGGTGTCCCGGCTCGACGACCCCGGCGCCTGGCGACTCAACATCGGCCTGGCCAAGGCGACGTACACCTCGCTGTTCGGTGCGGTGCCGACCGAGCGCGACGCCGACTGGGTGCTCGACTCCGGCCACGACTACACCGCCCGCGACACCCTGATGCCGCACCCCTTCTACGCCTCACAGCACTGGGTCTGCATCGTCTCGCCGGCCGACGCCACTCCCCTGCTTCCGCTCCTCCAGGAGGCCTATGACTTCGCCGTCCGCAAGCACGTCAACTTCCAAGCGCGGCGCAGTAACCCCCTATTGGGCAAGTGAACGTTGCGGTCATGTTGCGGGTTGTCCCATAAGGCTGGTTTGACCCCCGGTTGGGATGAGCGGGAGTTCTAGCGTGTGACCCAGGGTAGACGTGCAGGACCTTTGCGTGAGGCAACCGGGCCTTGCGCTGACTCGAGGGAGTTCCGCCCATGTCCCCCAGAATTCGCAGACCGCGTGCCGTGTTCGGAGCGGTCGCCGCAGCCGCGCTCGCCGTCACCGGCATCGTCGCCACCGCGGCCGGCAGTGACGCGTCGCAGACGGCCGCCGTCACCATCCGCGGCGCCGGCACCCCGGACGCCATCCCCGGCAGCTACATTGTCGTCCTGGCCGGCCAGCGTTCGCAGGCCGAGACCCGGGCCACCAACGCCGGCCTCGCGACCAGCTACGACGTCAAGGTGCGCGACCAGTACGACGCCTCGATCAAGGGCTTCTCCGCGAGCATGAGTGCGGACCAGGCGAAGAAGCTGGCCGGCGACAAGCGGGTGGCCTACGTCCAGCAGAACCAGAAGATCACCGTCGCGCAGGGCGACCCGCCGTGGGGCCTGGACCGGGCCGACCAGCGTGACCTGCCGCTGGACAAGAAGTACGAGGCGTCCACCACCGCGGACAACGTGAACGTCTACGTGATCGACACCGGCATCTACGCCGCGCACAAGGACTTCGGCGACCGCGCCTCGGTGGGCACCGACACCGTCGGCGACGGCCAGAACGGCGTCGACTGCATGGGGCACGGCAGCCACGTGGCCGGCACCATCGCCGGTACGACGTACGGCCTGGCCAAGGGCGCCCACGTGTACGGCGTCCGGGTGCTCGACTGCTCGGGCTCCGGCTCGACCGAGTCCGTGGTGGCCGGCATCGAGTGGGTCACCAAGAACGCGAAGAAGCCCGCGGTGGCGAACATGAGTCTCGGCGGCGGCGCCGACGACGCGCTGGACGCGGCGGTGAAGGCCTCGGTCGGCTCCGGCGTCACCTACGCCGTTGCCGCTGGCAACGAAAGCGCGGACGCCTGCCAGGGCTCGCCGGCCCGGGAGCCTGCGGCGATCACCGTCGGCGCGACCGACGACCAGGACAAGAAGGCGACGTTCTCCAACTTCGGCAAGTGCGTCGACCTGTTCGCCCCGGGCGTCGACATCATGTCGGTCGGCATCACCGACCCCGAGGCGACCGCCAAGATGAGCGGTACGTCGATGGCCACGCCGCACGTGGCCGCTGGGGTTGCGCTCTACCTGGCCGACCACCCGGACGCCACACCGGCCGATGTCGCGACGGCCCTGGTCGGCGCGTCGACGCCGGACAAGGTAGGCGACCCGGGCACCGGCTCCCCCAACAAGCTCCTCTACGTCGGCAAGGTCGACCCAGCCACCCACAGCTGACAAACCGCTAACGTCCGAAGAAGTGAGGGCTATAGGCCTCACTTCTTCGGACGTTACGGTTGTCAGGCGGACTGGACGATGTTGCTGCCCTGAACCGCGACGTTTACCGCAGGGAGGGGCGACTGCGCGGGGCCGCTGACCGGGCTGCCGTCGGTGATGTTGAAGTGGCTGTTGTGGAACGGGCAGACGATCTGCCCGCCCTGCACCGACCCGACCGGGTTGCCCTGGTGGGTGCAGATCGCGGAGAAGCCCTTGAACTGGCCCGCGGTCGGCTGGGTCACCACGACCTTGGCGTCCGAGAACACCTTGCCGCCACCGACCGGTACGTCGGACACCGGGCCGAGGACCGTACCCCCGCTGGTGCTCGCCGGCGCGCTCGAGGACGGCGCCGTACTGGTCGGTGCGCTGGTCGGAGCCGAGCTCGTGCCGGTCGCGGGTGCGGAACTGGAGTCGCCGCCCCCGCTCGCGTCGTTGCTGCCGCCGCAGGCCGCAAGGATCGGTGCGCTGGCACCCGCGAGGGCGGCGATTGCCGCGCAGCGGAGCACCGACCTCCGGTCGCGCAGGTTGACCCCCTCCGGGGTCTGCTGCGGGGTGGTTGGTGCCATCGTGTCATCGCTCATGAATCTGGACCTCCAGGAGCCTGCCGGTCGAAGTGGTTGAACGCTTTGCTTCTGTGTAGCCGACCCTGCCAAACCGGGCCGATACCGGGTCAAACGACCGGATCATCGGATCGGTTCAACCAGCGCCGGATTCAACCGCTGTTTGAGAGTTCGCTGTGAATCAGCTGGTCGCGCGGGGTGACCATCTCGGCCGGCAGGGTTCCTTCTGCGGACCAGCCCGCGGACGTGGATAGGCCCGGCACTTCTTCTGATCCGGATGCGCGAGACACTTCAGTTGTGGCAGAGGTCGAGACATGACAAGCACGAGCGAGAGTTTCGCCGTCGTCGAGGTGATCGCGGACCTCGCGCCGATCTGGCTGCCCGGCTGTGTGGTGGACACGGAGGAGCGCACGGTCGAGGTCGGCTGGGGACGCGGCGCATTGCAGATGTCCGCCGTCGTCGGCGTCGGCGAGATCGTCGATCGTTGCCTCCAACTGCCGCAACAACGCTGGCCGGAACAGATCGAGGCCTGGCTGCGCGCCGTCGTCGCCGAAGGTGAGCTCGCCACCGAGGAACATCGGTACGGCGACGTCGGTGACCGGCAACGTGCTCTGCTGGTGCAGCGCGGTTGGTCAGCGCGGACGGCCGGACCGGTTGCGGACGCGCTGATCCCGTTCGGCGAACACTTCGAGGTGGTCGTGTTCATCCGGACCGGCGTGGAGCTCCGGCGGCTCACCACCGTCCGGCGGTCGATGCTCGGACTGGGTGATCCGGACGTGCCGTCGCCGGTGCAGCTGAGTCTGACGGAGATCGCGGACCTGGAGCCGGTCGAACACGACGGCATCATCGTGCTCAGCCGGGACCGCGATCCGCTGGTGTCGATGGCGCTCGTCGACCGGGAGAACCTGCTGCCGCGGGCTGGTCTGGGCGCGGGCGTGCTGGTCGGGGTACCCCGGCTGAGCACGGTTGCCTACTGCGCTGCCGATGCCGGGCAGGACCGGGCCGACGCGCTGGCGCGGTTCGTCACCGAGGCTTATCGCGACGCGCCGGACCAGTGCTGCCCGGACCTCTTCTGGCTGCAGGGCGATCGGCTGGTCCAGGTGCCGGTCACGCTGGCGACGCCGCCAACCGTCGTACTGCCGTCCGCGTTGAAGCCGCAACCCCGCCGGACGTGGCTAAGGCACCTGTTCGGCCAGGTCTTCGGCCGGTGAGCTCTTGACTTGATGAGGCGCCGAGGATCGCGACAACCCCGGTCCCATCGAGCCCAGGGCCGTCAGCGTGTGAACCAGACGGTCAGCTGGAGACGCGCTTCCTCGCCGGTACCTTCTTCGCCGGTGCCTTCTTGGCAACGGCTTTCTTGGCGACCGTCTTCTTCGCCGCGGTCTTCTTGACTGGTGCCTCCTTCGCGGCGACGGCCTGCTGCTTCGCGCTCGGCTTCGCGGCGCGACCCTCGAGGATCTCCGCCAGGAACTCACCCGTGTACGACGCAGGGTTCGCCGCGACCTCTTCCGGCGTACCTTCCGCGACCAGCGTGCCGCCGCGGCGACCGCCGTCCGGCCCGAGGTCGATGATCCAGTCGGCGGTCTTGATCACGTCGAGGTTGTGCTCGATCACCAGCACCGAGTTGCCCTTGTCCACCAGGCCGCCGAGCACACCGAGCAGCTTGCGGATGTCCTCGAAGTGCAGACCGGTCGTCGGCTCGTCGAGCACGTAGACCGTCCGCCCGGTCGACCGCCGCTGCAGCTCGGACGCCAGCTTCACGCGCTGCGCCTCACCACCGGACAGCGTCGGCGCGGGCTGACCGAGACGGACGTACCCGAGGCCGACCTCGACGAGCGTGGTCAGATGCCGCGAGATCGCCGGGATCGCTGCGAAGAACTCCGACGCCTCCTCGATCGGCATGTCCAGCACATCCGCGACGGTCTTGCCCTTGTAGTGCACCTCGAGCGTCTCGCGGTTGTACCGGGCGCCGTGGCACACCTCGCACGGCACGTACACATCCGGGAGGAAGTTCATCTCGATCTTCAGCGTGCCGTCACCCGAACAGGCCTCGCACCGGCCGCCCTTGACGTTGAAGGAGAACCGGCCCTGCTGGTACCCGCGGACCTTCGCCTCGGGCGTGTCCGCGAACAGCTTGCGGACGTGGTCCCAGACGCCGGTGTACGTCGCCGGGTTGGACCGCGGGGTCCGGCCGATCGGCGACTGGTCGACGTGGATGACCTTGTCGACCAGCTCCATCCCGGAGATCTTCGTGTGCCGGCCCGGCACCGCCCGAGCACCGTAGATCTGCCGCGCCAACGAGGTGTAGAGGATGTCGTTGACCAGCGTCGACTTGCCCGATCCGGACACCCCGGTCACCGCGACGAACACCCCGAGCGGAATGGTCACGTCGATGTCCTGGAGGTTGTTCTGCCGGGCGCCGTACACGGTCAGCTCGCGGCCCTCGGTCAGCGGTCGCCGGACCGGCGGGATCGGGATCTCCCGGCGGCCGGAGATGTACTGGCCGGTGATCGAGTCCGGGTGATTGCGCAGGTCCTCGACCGTGCCGGAGACGACGACCTGTCCGCCGTGCTCGCCGGCACCCGGGCCGATGTCGACCACCCAGTCGGCGTGGTCGATGGTGTCCTCGTCGTGCTCGACGACGATCAGTGTGTTGCCCAGCTCCTTCAGCCGGACCAGCGTCTCGATCAACCGTCGGTTGTCCCGCTGGTGCAGGCCGATCGACGGCTCGTCGAGAACGTACAGAACGCCGACCAGCCCCGAGCCGATCTGGGTCGCCAGCCGGATCCGCTGCGCCTCGCCACCGGACAGCGAACCCGCCGGCCGGCTCAGCGCCAGGTAGTCCAGACCGACGTCGAGCAGGAACCGCAGCCGCTCGCCGATCTCCTTGACCACCCGCTCGGCGATCTGCTTCTCCCGCGACGACAACTCCATCTGCGTGAGGAACCCGTGCACCTCGTCGATCGACATCGCGCTGATCTCCGCGATGTTCTTGCCGCCGAGCGTGACCGCGAGCGAGATCGGCTTCAGCCGGGCGCCGTTGCAGGCCAGACACGGCACCTCGCGCATGTACTCCTCGAAGCGCTCCCGGCCGGTGTCGCTCGACGCCTCCGCATGCCGTCGCTCGACGTACGGGATCACACCCTCGAAGGTGGTGTAGTACGAGCGCTCGCGGCCGTAGCGGTTCTGGTACGAGACGTGGACCTGCTTGTCGTGGCCGGTCAGCAGCGACTTCTTCGCCTTCGCCGGCAGCTCGCCGAACGGCGTGCTCGTCTTGATCTTCAGGTCCCTCGCCAGCGCCGCCAGCAGACGCTCGAAGTACTGCGAGACGTTCTGCCCGGACCACGGCTGGATCGCGCCCTCGTCGAGTGACTTGGACGGGTCCGGGATCAGCAGCTCCGGGTCGACCTCCATCCGGGTGCCGAGACCGGTGCACACCGGGCAGGCGCCGTACGGCGAGTTGAACGAGAACGACCGTGGCTCCAGCTCGTCGATGGCGAGGGGGTGGTCGTTCGGGCAGGCCAGCTTCTCGGAGAACCGGCGCTCGCGGTGCGGGTCGTCCTCCGGCAGGTCGACGAAGTCCAGCACGAGTAGACCACTGGCCAGACCGAGCGCGGTCTCGACTGAGTCGGTCAGCCGCCGCTTGGCCGAGCTCTTCACCGCGAGCCGGTCGACGACCACATCGATGTCGTGCTTCTTCTGCTTGTCGAGCTTCGGCGGGTCGGTGAGCTGGATCGTCTCACCGTCCACCCGGGCCCGGGACAACCCCTGACCGCTCAGCTGGCGGAACAGGTCGACGTACTCCCCCTTGCGGCCGCGGACGACCGGGGCCAGCACCTGGAAGCGCGTGCCCTCCTCGAGCTCCAGCACCCGGTCGACGATCTGCTGCGGGGTCTGGCGCGCGATCGGCTCACCACACTCCGGGCAGTGCGGGCGGCCGGCCCGGGCGAACAGCAGGCGGAGGTAGTCGTACACCTCGGTGATCGTGCCGACGGTGGAGCGCGGGTTCCGCGAGGTGGACTTCTGGTCGATCGAGACGGCCGGGGACAGACCCTCGATGAAGTCGACGTCGGGCTTGTCCATCTGACCGAGGAACTGCCGCGCGTACGCCGACAGTGACTCGACGTACCGGCGCTGGCCCTCGGCGAAGATCGTGTCGAAGGCCAGGCTGGACTTGCCGGACCCGGACAGCCCGGTGAAGACGATCATGGCGTCCCGCGGCAGGTCGACCGAGACGTCCTTCAGGTTGTGCTCACGCGCTCCACGCACGATCAGACGGTCAGACACAAGCTCACTCTCAGCCGTTCTCGAGGGTATCCAGGGCATGCCCGGTCATGCTAACGAGGCCCACCGACAAAAACTTCCGGCGGCGGATCGAGGTGCCCGAAGGACGCCCGATCGCACCGACTGCTTCGAAAGTATATTCGATCGCGGGCCGTGGTTCATGCAAGTCGGCCCCGAGATGACCGGACGGTCGCAGGAGTGCAAGGATCGGGGCTGTCACGACTTCCAGGGAGGGCGCATGCCGGAGTACCACGGGAACGTCAAGGTCGGCGGACCGGCTCAGACACACGAGCTGGCCCAGTTGATGATCACCAAGGTCGCGGTCGGCCCGATGGACAACAACGCCTATCTCCTGCGCTGCCGGCAGACTGACGAGCAGGTGCTGATCGATGCCGCCAACGACGCGGACACGCTGCTCAAGCTGATCGGCGACGGTGGGCTCGCCCGCGTCGTCACCACCCACCGCCACCAGGACCACTGGGAGGCGCTCGCCGAGGTCGTCGCCCGGACCAGCGCCACCACTGTCGCCGGCCGGTACGACGCCGAGGGCATCCCGGTCCCCACCGACCAACTCGTCGACGACGGCGACCACATCGCCGTCGGCCAGTGCAGCTTGCGCGTCATCCATCTGGTCGGCCACACACCCGGTTCGATCGCCCTCGTGTACGACGACCCGGACGGCGCACCGCACCTCTTCACCGGTGACTCACTGTTCCCGGGCGGCGTCGGCAACACCCAGGGCGATGCCGAGCGCTTCACGACCCTGATCAACGACGTCGAGACCAAACTCTTCGCCGACCTCCCCGACGAGACCTGGGTCTACCCCGGCCACGGCTCCGACACCACCCTCGGCACCGAACGCCCGCACCTGAAGGAATGGCGCGAACGCGGCTGGTGAGTCGTTAGATCCGCGAGCGGGCCGCCTCGATCTGGACGCTGATCATCACGGCTCCCACCGAAGCGGCCGTGCATGACCTGGCCACGACCGATCAACAACGCGGCCTCGACCGCGTCGAGCTCACGATCGGCTTGCGGCAGTACGTCGTACTCGCCGTTGAAGATCGCCCGCTCGTACAGTTCCTTGGCCCCCGCCAGCTGTTCGTCCACGCGGCAGATCCTAGGCTGACGTCGTGAGCAACTTCGCCGAATACGAGCCGGACACCGGCCGGCAGATCACTGACACTCCGGTCGAGATCCGCCCGATGAGTGCCGACGACCTCGACGTCTGCGCCCAACTGATCGTCTCCCGCACCGGCGGACCGGTTGCTGAGCGTCGAACCCGCCTGCTGGCCGACCTCAACGATCCCACCCGCTACTCCGTCGTCGCGTGCGTCGAGAATCAAGTGGTCGGCTACGCCGCCGTGATCCACCACGAGGTCTCCCCCGACGACCCGCCAACCACGGCCCCCACCGGCTACTACCTTGTCGGCCTGATCGTGTCCCCGGACTGGCGCCGCCACGGCATCGGGGAACTCCTCACCACCGCTCGCATCCGCTGGACGGCCGAGCGCGCCGACGCGGTCTACTACTTCGCGAACCTCGCGAACAGCCCGATCCTCGACCTCCACCAGAGCTTCGGCTTCACCGAAGTCACCCGCGACTTCACCTTCCCCCGCGCCCCTCTCAAACCCGGCACCGGCGTTCTCCTCCGCGCCGAACTGAGCAGCTAGCGGTCGGTCAGTTCGGTGGGATGGGCTATGACATCCACGAGGGCGTTGTTGCGAATCGCGGTGATTTCGGTGCGGCGGGAGATGGCGTCGGCGAAGAGGAGTCGTTGGAGAGACTGAGCGTCGCGGAGCGGGGCGCCGTCGACAGCCAGGACCAGGTCGCCAGGGCGAAGGCCGGCGTCCGCGGCGGGGCTGTTCGCGATCACCTCGACGACGCGGAGAGCAGTGCGCTGGTCGAAGCGTTCGGCCAGGGCGGGCCGCAGCGGCGCGGGGGTGGTGACGAGGCCGAGGTACGCGCGGCGGACGCGGCCGTCATGCAGGAGCGAGTAGATGATCCGGCGCGTGGTCTGGTTCATCGGGACGGCCAGCCCGAGACCGATGCCGGCCACCGCGGTGTTGATGCCGACGACCCGGCCGTTGCCGTCGGCAAGTGCTCCGCCGGAGTTGCCCGGGTTCAGCGCCGCGTCGGTCTGGATCACGTCCTCGATGATCCGCTGCGCCGACCCGCTCCGCACCGGCAGCGACCGGCCGAGCGCACTCACCACGCCCGCGGTCACGCTCCCGGCCAGCCCCAGCGGGTTGCCCACGGCAACCACCAGGTTCCCCACCTTCAGGTGATCCGCGTCGCCGTACTCCGGCGGATCCGGGATCTCCCGGTCGGCTCGCAGTACGGCGAGATCGGACAGCCGGTCGACCCCGACCACTCGGGCCTGCGCCGTCGTACCGTCCGCGAACTCGGCGTTCGCCTGCTCGCCCTCGCCGACGACATGCGCGTTGGTCAGCAGGTGCCCGTCGCCGGTCAGGACGACCGCCGATCCCGACGAGTCGCCGCGCCGGCTGTGGATCCGCAGGCTCGCCACCCGCGGGATCAGATGTTCCGCCACGCCCGAGACCACTCGGGAGTAGGCATCCAGTACGTCGTCGCCGGCAATCTCATCAGCCATGGTTCTGCCTCCCGAATTACATCATTACACCGCAAGCAAGCCCCGGCCATCGCGTGAACCAAGCCACAATCCTGACCGATCGGTTGAAAACTGGCCGATCGGTCAGGATGATGGCTGACATGGCAGTCACCACCCCCGCCCGGGAGCGGACCCGGCACGAGATCGTGCGGCAGGCGATGGACCTGTTCCAGGCCAAGGGCTACAACGCGACGTCACTGCAGGACATCGCGACCGCGGCCGGCTGCTCGAAGGCGACGGTGCTCTACCACTTCAGCGGCAAGCCCGCCGTCCTGGCCGCCGTACTCGAGCCGGCCGCCGCCGACCTGTCCGAGCTCGTCGCGACAGCCGCCACGATGACCCAGGTCGAGGCGCAGGAGTTCGCGATCGAGCGCTTCATCGACCTGGCCGTCGTCCACCGCGGCGTCATCGACGTCCTGCACGACGTCATCCCGGTGATCGTCGAAGTGCCCGAGATCGCCGGACTGGTCGCCGACGGTGTGCGGATGACCGAATACCTGGCCGGCTCCGACGACCCGGTCGAGCACCACCTGGCCAAGTTCGCCGTCAACGGCCTGCTCGGCGAGTGCCGGCATCCCGGCGAACGCACCGACGACGAACTGCGAAGACTCTGCGGCATCGCACTCCACCGTCTACTCAGACGCGGTTGATCTGACCCACGCCCGACCGGCGCACCACATTCGACGGCCGGTTCTCCCCTGCCTGTACGCCGTACCGACCCGAAACGGACGCTCTACCGATGGCCAATCTGCTGTACCGGCTCGGCCGGTTCTCCTACCAGCGCCGGCGCCTCGTCGCCGCCGTCTGGGCGTTGTTCCTCGTCCTGCTGGGTGTCGGCGCGTTGACGCTGGGCGGCAAGACCGCGAACACCTTCTCCATCCCGGGCACCGAGTCGCAGCGCGCGCTCGACGCCCTCAAGCAGGAACTGCCCGCGGCGAGCGGCGCCTCGGCCACGGTCGTGGTGAAGGCACCTGACGGCAAGACGCTCGCGGACCCGGCGGTGAAGGCGGCCGTCGGCACAACCGTCGGCAAGGTCGCGAAGGTGCCGGAGGTGATCGCCGCGATCGATCCGTTCACCAGCAAGGCGATCAGCCCCGACGGCACGACCGGCCTGATCAGCGTCCAGTTCGACAAGCCCGCCGACGAGCTCTCCAAGGACAGCACCACGGCGTACGACGGACTCAGCGGACTGAGCACCGGGGACCTTCAGGTGGTCCCGGGCGGCCAGGTGGCCGGCGGCGTACCCGAGATCGGAGCCACCGAGGTGATCGGGGTCGCGGTCGCGGCCGTCGTACTGGTCGTCACGTTCGGTTCGCTGGTCGCGGCCGGGATGACGTTGCTGACCGCGCTGCTCGGCGTACTGGCGGGGATGGCAGGGCTGTTCCTGGTCACCGCGTTCGTTGATGTGTCGTCGACCGCGCCGATCCTGGCGTTGATGCTGGGACTCGCGGTGGGTATCGACTATGCGCTGTTCATCAGCTCGCGGCATCGGACACAGCTTGCCCAGGGCATGGATCCGGAGGAGTCGGTCGGGCGGGCGACGGCGACCGCGGGGTCGGCGGTGTTGTTCGCCGGCGCGACGGTGGTGATCGCGCTGGCCGGGTTGAGCGTGGTCGGCGTACCGTTCCTGACTGCGATGGGGCTGGCGGCCGCGGCGACCGTACTCACCGCGGTGCTCGTCGCGCTCACGCTGCTGCCGGCCATGCTCGGGTTCGTCGGGAACCGGGTGCTCCCCCGCAAGATCCGCAAGGCGCCGACGGCCGCTCCGGTCAAGGAAGGCTTCGGCTTCCGTTGGGGCCGGCTCGTGACCAGGTTTCGCGTGCCGATCGTTGCCGTCGGCATCCTCGGGCTCGGGTTGCTGGCGATCCCGGTCAAGGACATGCAGCTCGCGCTGCCGGACGGTGCCTCGGCCGCGGCCGGCACGAACCAGCGGGTCGCCTACGACCTGACGGCGGCCTTCGGGCCGGGCGCGAACGGTCCGCTCGTCGTCGTTGTGAAGAGCAACAACCCGGCGACGTCCGAGGCGCTGGTGAAGCAGGTACTCGCGAAGTCGCAAGGGCTGAACGATGTCGTGGCGGCCCAGCCCGGGCCGGCCAGTGCGGACGGATCGACGCGGTTGTTGCAGGTGATCCCCAAGAGCGGCCCGGCGAGTCAGCAGACCTCAGAGCTGGTGAAGGACCTGCGGTCGGCGGTACAGCCATTGGCCACCGGTGACGCGAGCATCTCGGTGACGGGCAACACCGCGGTCGGGGTCGATGTGTCGAACAAGTTGTCCAACGCACTGCCGATCTACCTGCTGGTCGTGATCGGACTGTCGTTCCTGCTGTTGCTGCTGGCGTTCCGGTCGGTGCTCGTGCCGCTCAAGGCGACGCTGGGCTTTGTGCTCACGGTCGGGGCGACATTCGGCATCACGGTCGCGGTGTTCCAGCTCGGATGGGGTGCGAACCTGCTCGGTGTGGACTCCCCCGGGCCGCTGGTCAGCTTCCTGCCGATCATCATGCTGGGCGTGCTGTTCGGGCTCGCGATGGACTACGAGGTGTTCATCGTGTCCCGGGTCCGCGAGGAGTTCGTGCACGGCAAACACGCGACCGAGGCAACCATCGAGGGTCTCGGCCACGGCGCCCGCGTGGTGACCGCGGCCGCCCTGATCATGGCATCGGTCTTCGCCGGCTTCATCATGGTCCACGACCCGATCATCAAAGCCATCGGCTTCGGCCTCACCATCGGCGTCCTGATCGACGCGTTCGTGGTCCGGATGACGCTCGTACCAGCCGTACTGTCGCTACTCGGCGACCGCGCGTGGTTCTTCCCCAAGTGGCTCGACCGCATAACCCCCAAGGTAGACATCGAAGGCGAAAGCCTGCGAGTCAACGAGGGGCCGGAGACCAAGGAACTCGAGAGCGTGCGCTGACGCGAGGCGTGGCGTGTCGGCGCCCGCTGACACCCCAGGCAGCAAGCTCGATGCGTCACCGACGCGGTACGGCGCGTAGGACTCGGCATAGATGCGCACCCGCCCGGCCAGCACGGAGCTGGGTATGACGTAGATGCTGCCGTCACCCAGCACGATGAAGAACAGGTCGATCGAGTCCGGATCGTAGGGCATCTTGCTTGCCGACTTGTCCAGTACGTACGGCCGCCGGCCGATCCCGACCGACCAGTGACCTTTACCGTCCCGGCGCGCGCAACTCTTCACCTGCACGCGCTGAATCCCCTTTCCCGTTGTTACCAGCAGGTCGTACGCCTGCGGCTCAACTGGCAGCGCAACCGCACAGCCCCGCAGCTCGAACCACGCCATGGCCAGCGCAGGCGCCGCTGTTCGCAGCATCTCCGGCTGAGCTGGCTCGTCGAACACTTCACCTGCCCGCGACGGAAGATCCGTCGTCCTCAGATGGGTGCAATCCAGACCGAGGCGGACAGCGTGTCCCTTCATCCGTACCCGGTTCTGCGGGATGTCGGCGACACCGAGGCCGGCGAGGACGTCTGCCCAGCAGGTTGCCTTGAGCATCACCGCACGCAACTGTGGATCGGACCACTGACGCTGACCAGTGAAGTGTGACGTGTCCAGGTCGAGACGAGATGCATGCCGCTGGAGCGACCTGATCGTGCCTGCGGATGTCCCTTTCAGTCCCAGAGCCCGCGCGACCGCGCGCCAAGACGTGCTGTCCGCCACTGCCTGGCGCAGTTGGTCGTCGGTCCAGATTCGTGTGTCCCCAGGTGTACTCATGGTGACAAAACTAATGAGGGGCACCGACAAAAGCGGTGCCCCTCAAGGGTCGGGCTGACAGGATTTGAACCTGCGGTCTTCTGGCCCCCAGCCAGACGCGTTACCAAACTACGCCACAGCCCGATGCCCACCTCAGTGAGGCGAGCGGAGTAAACCTTACCTCATCCCGGAGGGTGGTTTTTACCGGGTTGGGTCAGCGCTTCTTGTTCTTTTGGCGGGCTCGGATCTGGACGTGGACGGGGCTGCCGACGAAGCCGAAGTCCTCGCGGAGGCGGCGTTCGATGAAGCGCTGGTACGACGCCTCGATCTGGCCGGAGGTGAAGATCGCGAACGTCGGCGGCATCGTCGTCGCCTGGGTGCCGAACAGGATCTTCGGCTGCTTGCCGGACCGGACCGGGTGTGGGTGTGCCGCGACCAGGCGGCCGAGGAACGCGTTCAGCTGGCCGGTCGGGACGCGGGTCTGCCAGCCGTCCAGCGCCGCCTCGATGGCCGGGACCAGCTTCTCCATGTGCCGGCCGGTGAGCGCGCTGATGTTCACCCGCGGCGCCCAGCGGAACTGCACCAGGTCGCGGTCGATCTCGCGCTCCAGGTAGTACCGCCGGTCCTCGTCGACCAGATCCCATTTGTTGTAGGCGATCACGAGTGCCTTGCCGGCCTCCTCGACCGCGCTCATGATCCGCAGATCCTGCTCGGCCATCGGCTCGGACGCGTCGATCACGACCACGACGACCTCGGCCCGCTCGATCGCCGCGTTGGTCCGCAGCGAGGCGTAGTACTCGTGCCCCTGGGCGCTCTTCACCTTGCGGCGGATGCCGGCGGTGTCGATGAAGCGCCACTCCTTGCCGGCCAGCGTGATCAGTTCGTCCACCGGGTCGACCGTCGTACCGGCGACGTCGCTGACGACGACGCGGTCCTCCTTGGCGACCTTGTTCAGCAGGGAGGACTTGCCGACGTTCGGCTTGCCGACGATCGCGACCCGGCGCGGGCCGCCGGTCTCGGGGTCGCGCTCCGGCGGCGCCTCGGGCAGGGCGGCCAGTACGGCGTCCAGCATGTCGCCGGTGCCGCGGCCGTGCATCGCCGAGACCGGGAACGGCTCACCGATGCCGAGACTCCACAGGTTCATCGCTTCGGCCTCGACCCGCTGGTCGTCGACCTTGTTCGCCGCGAGCACGACCGGCTTCCCGGACTTCCGCAGTACCCGTACGACGGCCTCGTCCGCATCCGTGATGCCGACCGTCGCGTCGACCACGAACAGCACCGCGTCGGCCGCGTTGATCGCGACCTCGGCCTGCGCCGCGACCAGGGCCGCCATCCCGACCGCGTCCGGGTCCCAGCCGCCGGTGTCGACGACCGTGAAGCCGCGGCCGGCCCAGTTGGCGTCGTACGAGACGCGGTCCCGGGTCACGCCCGGGGTGTCCTCGACGACGGCCTCGCGGCGGCCGATGATGCGGTTGACCAGCGTGGACTTGCCCACGTTCGGCCGGCCGACGATCGCGAGCACGGGCAGCGGCCCGGTGTCCTCACGGTCGTGCGTAGGCTCGGCGAAGTCGTAGCCGGTGGGCAGGTCAGTCATCAGGGTCCTTCTTGTCTGGCGCGCCCGGGAGGGGGTGGCCGGTGGCTTCGACGGCCGCCCTCACATGGGCTCGCAGCACGTCGCCGATCTGGTCGGCAACCGCGCGTACGTCGGAATGCCTCCTGGGAAAGGGTACGCGCTCCACCGTGAACGGCTCGCCATAGACCACATCGACCCGGCTCCCGGCCGGTGGGAAACCCTCGACGTCGCCGTGCGGCAGCCTGGTCCCGAGCAGCGCCACCGGGAGGATCGGCGCGCCCGTCACCATGGCCAGATACGCCACTCCGATCCGGATCCGGCTGAAGTCGCCCGGGCCGCGGGTGCCTTCGGGGTAGATGTTCAGCACCCGGCCGTCGCGGAGCACCTTGATCGACTGCCGGACCGCGAGGACGTCGTACGCCGATCGGTCGACCGGGATCTGCCCGATCCGCCGGAGGATCTTGCCCTGGAGTCCGCCGAACACCTCGATCTTGCCGAGCTGGTGCAGCATCCGGGGCGCGATCGCCCCGAGCAGCGGCCCGTCAAGCAGGCTCAGGTGGTTCGGGGTCATCAGCACCGGACCGGTTCGCGGGAACCGGTCCTCGTGGTGAACGGTCAGCTTGTACTTGCGCCGGAAGTACGGCTTGGCGACCGTGCGCATCGGCAGCGCGAGCCGGTACGGCAGCCGAGGCAGATCGTCGGTGCGTGGCAACTCCAGGTGCCCGGTCAGCTCCGCGGTCATGCTGCGATGCGCTCTGTCATGACTTCGGCCCGCGCGGGGCGGCCTCGGCCTCCTTCGCGAGACGGCTGATCACGTCGATGACCTCCTCCAGGGACAGATGCGTCGAATCGATCGTGACCGCGCCGTCGGACGCGACCAGGAACTCCGACACGGTCGCGTCGTCGGCGTCCCGGCGGACGATCTGGTCGCGGAGTTGCTCGGCGGTCACCGCCCCGGCCGCCAGCTCGGCGCCGCGGCGCGCCATCCGGGCGTCCTGGTCGGCGGTGAGCAGCACCTTGAGCTCGGAGTCGGTCGCGACCACGGTGGCGATGTCTCGGCCCTCGACCACGATCCCGCCGGTCGGCTGGGCGTCGTCGATGATCGCCCGCTGGCGCCGGATCAGCTCCTTGCGGACGTCCAGGTTGGTGGCGATCTTGGAGACCGTCTCGCTGATCCGCGGCTCCCGGATCGCGGTCGTCACGTCGGTCCCGTCGGCGATCACGAACTGGTGCGCCGGGTCGGTGCTGACCTCGAGCCGCAGATCCCGGGACCGCTGCGCGACCGCCGCGGTGTCGTCCAGGTCGAGGCCGTGCTCGAGGGCCGACCAGGTCACCGCCCGGTACGTCGCTCCGGTGTCCAGGTAGCGCAGCCCCAGCCGGCTGGCGACGCCTCGCGCGGTGCTCGACTTACCGGAGCCGCTCGGGCCGTCCACAGCGATGATCATGCCCCGAAGATTACCTGTGGCAGGGGACAATCCGCCGATCAGGACCGGCTACCGGTGGACGACCCAGCCGCGCTCGGTCAGTACGTCGACCAACTGGTCGACCGAACCGGGTTTGACCGCCAGCTCGACCTCACCGACCGGACGGCCCGGACTGTGGTCGATCCGCAGGTCCTCGACGTTCGCGCCGGACTCGGCCGCGTCCGCGAACAACCGGGCCAGCTGACCGGGCCGGTCGGGGATGGTCACCAGCACGGTCACCAGGTCGATATGCGGCGTACCGTGCTTGCCCGGCACCCGGACCGCACCCGAGACGCCGAGCCCGAGGATCGAGGTCAGCTCCTCGGCGGCCTCTTCCTTGCCCAAGGCAACGAGTAGGCGATCGAGCTCACCGCGGATCTGCTCGAGCAGGCCGGTCAGGGCGGTCGAGTTCGCGGACACGATCTGGGTCCACAGCTTGGGGTCGCCGGCCGCGATCCGGGTCACGTCCCGGACGCCCTGGCCTGACAGCTGCAGGTGCGAGGTCGGCGCGTCGGCCAGCGTGCCCGCGGCGAGCGCCGACATCAGGTGCGGCAGGTGTGACACCCGGGCGACGCCGAGGTCGTGGTCCTCGACAGACAGCTCGACGGTCCGTGCCCCGGCCGCCTCGGCCAGCCGCCGTACCAGCTCGATCGCCTCGGGCGAGCTGGTGCCGTGCGGGGTGATCGCCCAGGTCGCGCCGTCGAAGAGGTCCGCGCGGGCGGCGAGTGGCCCGTTGCGCTCGGAGCCGGCCATCGGGTGACTGCCGACGTACCGGCTGAGGTCGCCGGTGAGCTTGCCCGCGTCGGCGAGCGGCTTCGACTTCACGCTGGCGGCATCGGTGACGACCGCGTCGGTCTGCTCCAGCTGCTCGGCGATCACCGCGCCGACGTGATCCGGCGGTACGGCGACCACCACGAGCTGCGGCTCGATCTGGACCAGCCGCGAACCCGCGCCGATCCGCTCGGCCATCAGCGCGGTGTCCGGATCGGCATCGACGAGCTCCACCACGACACCCAACCGCGCCAGCGCCAGGCCGATCGACGTACCGATGAGTCCGGTGCCGACGATCCGAACCGGACCGCGCAGCTCGGTCACTGGGCGCCCGTCAGGTCTGGACGGAGAGCTACCGCGCCGTGCAGGTAGACGTGCTGGATCTTCTCCCGGGAACGTGGGGTCTCGGTGTGCACCATCAGCCGGACCACGCGCGGCAGGGCGTGCGGGACGGCGATCTCCTGCATGCACATCAGCGGTACGTCGGTCAGCCCGATCTGGCGGCCGGCCACGGCGGGAAACTCCGAGTGCAGATCCGGCGTGACGGTGAACAGGATGCTGATCAGATCCTCGTTCTCCAGATCGTTCGCCTCCAGGACCGCCCGCACCAGCTCCGCGGACCGCTCGAGCAGATGCTCGCGCTCGTCCACGTCGAGCTGAGTGGCACCCCGGATCGCCCGTACCGCCACGTCTTCGCCTCCTTGGTCGTCTGTCTCCAACCCTAGAGCAGAGTGGTCAGAGAGTGGACAGCCGTCTCGGATAGTGCCGCCTCGAGCAGCCTCCGGGCCACCGGAAGCAGCCCGGCGTCCCGGACCGGTGCGAGCGGATCAGTCAGTTGCCGACGACGGCGGAACGATCCCGGCGGTTGGCCGTACGCGGCGGAGAATCGGCGGGAGAAGTGGTACGGATTGCTGTAGCCACAGTCGGACGCGATCTCCGCGATCGTCGCGTTGGTGCGCAGGAGCGCGGTCGCAGCCCGGGCCAGCCGGATCAGATCCAGGGCGTACGCCGGTCCGCAGGCGTACCGCTCCCGGAAGAGCCGGTGCAGGTGTCCAGCCGACAGATTCGCCGCGGCGGCCAGCTCCGGGACGGAGATGATTCGCGGGCCGCTCCTCGCCCACACGGTCGCGACATGGTCGACCAGGCGCCGGACAGCATCCGGCAGCTCCTCGCGCGACTGGCCGGCCGGAGCGCTGAGGAAGACCTCCAGCATCGTCGCCACAAGCCGGTCGCTATGTCCCCGGACCGACGATGACGGTACGCCGGCAAGGTCCAGCAGGTAGGTGCACAGCCCGTCCAGCAGGCTCGGATCGGACCGGGATCGCACCGACGGCCAACTCGACGGATCGCCGAGTCCGCCGAAGTCCTCGATCTGGAAGTGCACGTACGCGTGTCGCGACGAGCGATCGCAGTCCCAGATATAAGCATCCCGGTTCCCGCGCCGAGCCAATGCCACCGTGCCCGGGCGAAGGTCCTCCTCCACGGTCGCCTGCCGGACGCCGGCATCGTCGTACACGTCGGTCCGCCACCGCGCCGAACCGCTCAGGATCCACAGCAGTTCGTAGTTCGGCAGCGTGCGTGGGCCATAGGTCGCCCCGGGCGGATAGTCCGCGACCTGGACCACGGAGTTCACGCTGATCACCGGGGGTTGCGATGTCACGAACAGATAGTAATCCGCACGCGCGCGACATTGGCCGGGCCTGGTCTGCTCTGAGACCGTGAAGCCGGTCATCGCCCCCGAGGCCGGATGGAGCATCAGATGCAGCCTGTCACCGCCGTACCGAGCTTCGCCGAGGTCACCGACGAGTTGGTCGAGTCCTTCCGGCGGGACGGCTTCGTCGTCCTCGATCAGGCTGTGTCGCCTGACCAGGTCACCGCGCTCCATGCCGCGGCCGAGGCTCTCTGCCGCGGTGACCTCGGCGTCATCGACGGAGGTCCGGCCGCCGAGCCGACCGCGGACGTCCTGCGCAAGTACCTGTGCATCCACCAGCCGCACAAGGTGTCCGACGTGGCGCTCGCGGCGTTGCGGGCGCCACGGGTGGTCGCGGCGCTGACCGCGGTGATCGGGCCGAACGTCAAGGCCATGCAATCGATGCTGTTCATCAAGCCCGAGGGGAAGCCGGGCCAGGCATGGCACCAGGACGAGTTCTTCATCCCGACCAGGGACCGCTCGCTGACCGCGGTGTGGATCGCGCTCGACGATGCCACCGTGGAGAACGGCTGCCTGTGGGTTCTGCCGGGCTCCCACCGCCGCGGTGTCATCTACCCCGACCGGGAGCAGGACGATCTCCGCTTCGACTGCACGGTGGAGGCGTTCGACTTCCCGTACACCGACGACGACGCCGTCCCGGTCGAGGTGCCCGCGGGTTCGGCGGTGATCTTCAACGGCTATCTGCTGCACCGATCACTGCCGAACACCGGCCGGCACGGCCTCCGCCGGGCGCTGGCCAACCACTACATGAGCGCGGAGTCGCTGCTCCCCTGGCAGTCCGTGCCACCTGGAGTCCACGTCGGCAAGCACGACTACCGCGACATCGTGATGGTGGCCGGGACCGATCCGTACGCCTACAAGGGCATCGACGATCTCGCTCGCCCGCACTCCCGCCGGGACAAGGACGGCGGGTGCGACCGCTGACTCAGCCCGCCTGAGCCTCGGCGGCGTCGACGGCCTGCTCCAGCAGGAGGGCGATCGTCATCGGTCCGACGCCGCCCGGGACCGGCGTGATCAGGCGGGCGACCTGGGCCGCCTCCTCGAAGTGCACGTCGCCGATGTTGCCCTCGTTGTATCCGGCGTCGACCACGACCGCTCCCGGCTTCAGCCAGTCGCCGCGGACGAAGTCCGGTTTGCCGACCGCCGCCACCACGATGTCCGCGGTCCGGACGATCTCCGGCAGGCCGACGGTCCGCGAGTGCGTGTAGGTGACGGTCGCGTTCGATGCCAGCAGCAACATCCCGACCGGCTTGCCGAGAATCGGGCTGCGGCCGATCACGACCGCGTGCGCCCCGGCGATCGGTACGTCGTACGCCTCCAGCAGGCGTATGATCCCGCCGGGCGTCGCGGACCGGAACCCGGGATCCCCGAACGCCATCGCGGCGAACGACCGCATCGTCACGCCGTCGACGTCCTTGGCCGGATCGATCGCCTCGAACGCGGCCCGCTCGTCGATCTGCGCCGGCACCGGATGCTGCAGCAGGATCCCGTGCACCGCCGGGTCGCTGGAGAGCTTGTGAATCTCGGCGACCAGTTCGCCGGTGGTCGTCTCCGCGGGGAGTACGACGCTCCGCGACGCGATGCCGGCCTTCTTCGACCGGTTCTGCTTCATCCGCACGTACGTCGCCGACGCGGGGTCATCGCCCACCAGCACCGTCGCCAGACACGGCTGCACGCCGGTCTTCTCCTCCAGAGCCTTCGCCCTGGCGGCCGCCTGAGCCACGATCTCCGCGGCGAGGTCGGTCCCGGTCATCAGTTCTGCAGTGGTCATGCGCGCACTCCTTCGGGCGTCGACAACAGGTCAGATGCCCAGGCGCGCGGCGCAGCCGGATTTCCGGCAGGCCGTTCCCCGGTGGTTCCCCACCTCAACGCCAGTCGCGGCCCACCGGTCAGGATACCCGGGCGGTCACCTCGGCGATGAACGTGTCGGCGACGCCGTCGCCGATGCGGGGGTAGGTCTGGGAGTGCGGGAGGCGGATGTCGCGGATCTCCTCGGCCTGGGTGACCAGGTGGTTGATCTGGGCCCGGCTGGTGGCGACGTCCGAGCTGTTGCCCTCGGCTCCTGCTTCGAGGACGCGGAGGGCCTCGCGGAGCGCCTGACCCCAGTAGAAGCTCGCGTCGAGCCAGGCATCGGTCTCGTCGGCGAAGGACGGGTCGGACACACCGGCGCGGATCTGCGCCGGAGCGTTCTCGATCGCCTCGAAGTACGGCTCGAGCTCCGCGATCGCGCCGGCCAGGTCGCCGCCCTCCCAGGTCGCCCAGAACTCGGCGATCTTCGCGGCCAGCACCGGCGCGTTCGCCAGGTGCAGCTTCCCGTCGTACGTCGTCAGGTCGGCGAAGACCTCGAGCGCCGCGATCGTCTCCGGATCGCCGGAGGCCCGCTCGGCGATCGCGCGACGCCAGGACGCCTGCTGGTCGTACGTCGCCGGGTTCCAGCCGAACTCCGCGAACGAGTAGAGCGCAATCTTGCTGGCCCCGGCCTGGTTCATCGGGTTCGAGATCACGCCAACGACCTGGTCGGCCAGGCCTGGCTCGCGGTTGCTGTAGTCCGCGAGCAGGATCCGGCCGTGCGCGTAGTCGTTGACCGGGTAGTTGTCCCAGATCAGGATGTCGTGCCCGAACACCGCCTTCGCCTCGGCCGCTTGTGCGCTCGTGATCGAGTGCGGGACGACACCGATCCCGGTCCAGTGCACGACGACCGCACTGTCCAGCTGCTCCCGGAGCGCCTGCTTGTACGGCGACTCGGTCACGTCGTAGTACTCGGTCGGCACCATCTGCAGCGGGGCGAGATCCGGCTTGGTCGCCACCCACTCGCGCTGGATCCGGTTCAGCAGGTCGCTCTGCGCCCGCCCGGCCCCGCCACCACCGGCGCCGTACATCTCCTCGTCCTCGGCGCTGTGCCACTTCTCGTACTCGATGTCGTCCAGCGGGACATTGAACGCCCGGACGCCGAGCTCGTAGAGCGCCTCGAACTTGGCGATCAGCGCCTGGAATTCGGCGTCGTCGGTGTAGCGGATCGAGAGGCCGGGTGAGAGCGCGAAGGTAAAGTCGACCTTGTTCCGCAGCGAGCGCTCGATCAGCTCGCCGAGCTCGGCCAGCTTGTCGGCCGGGTACGGGTCACGCCACTGCTCGCGGTGGTACAGGTCGTCCTTCGGGGCGTACTGGTACGTGTTCATCCGGTGCGCGCCGAGGTAATCAAGGTGATCGAGCCGGTCGGCGTGCGACCACGGCGTGCCGTAGAAGCCTTCGATGGAGCCGCGGTACCGCATCGTCGGCCAGTCGCGGATCTCGACGCCGTCCAGGTGGTTGCCCTGGACAAGCTGTGCGAAGGTCTGCGCGGCATAGAAGGTGCCGCGCCCGTCGACGCCCTCGAGCACGACCTGATTGCTCCCGACGGCAACGACGTACCCCTCGGCCGGCAGCCCTTCAGCGGGCCGTACTTCGAGGCCGCCTCCGCCCAACCGGATCGTGACGGCCGCTTCTCCGTCGATGATGGTCTGTACGCCGGCGCGCGTCAGCGTCTCGCGGACGACGCGCTCGGCGTCCGGGTCAGTGGTCGGACCGTGCACCAGCCCGATCGTGTCGCCGAGGTCGAAGCCGTCGTCGCGGCGGGTGGTCTGCTGCGGTTCTGGGGTCACGATCCCAAGCTTTCAGAGAAGTCCGGCGTGGTCGAGAGCGAGGTACGCGGCATCGATTCCCGTCATCGCGCCCGGAGTCCGGAGCTCGGTGCGGAACGCGTCCACTGTCAGCTCGACCGGGACACAGTCCTCCGTCTCGTCCAGCGCCTGCTTCCCGTCGGGACGGCAGCCGCGCGCGATCGCGACGTACTTGCGATAGATCGAGGACGCGGACGACCACTGCCAGCCGACCAGGTCGAGCGACTCGCAGGTGTACCCGGTCTCCTCCTCGAGTTCGCGGGCACCGGCCAGCGCCGGGTCCTCCCCTGGCTCGACCAGCCCGCCGGGAAGGTTCGTGACGATTCGATCCGGTCCGGCCCGGAACATCCGGACGGTCACGATCCGGCCCTCGGGGGTCAGCGGCAGGACAGTGATGCCCGCCGTGATGCCCTCCGCGGACTTCGGGCCGAACACGTCCCACTCCACCACGCGCCCGTCCGGCAGCCGGTAGCGCCGAAGGTTCACGGTCAGGAACCGGTGGAACCCCGGCTCCTCGCCGAGCAACTCCCACGGCTCCGGGTCGCCGGGACGAGACAGCTCAGCCGCCGCGGAGTCCGCGGCGGCTGAACCTTCAGCTGACTCGCTCACAGCGGCCGGTTGTCGTCCGGCTCCTCAGGCGGCGCGATAGGTACGTCGTCGTCCGCCGGCGCGACCGGGGTGTCGTCGGCCGAGGAAGCCGGCGTGGCGTCCTCAGCGGGCTTTGCCTCGACGGGTTCGGTCGGAGTCTCGTCCGGGCTGGACTCGGACAGGATGCGCGCCAGCGTCTCCTCGGAGATCCGCTTGAACTTGCGCACCTGCGTCCGGGTCCGGTCCAGGACGGCAACCTCGATCTGGTCCGGGGTCAGCTGGCGGACCTCGGTGCCGTCGTGGCTGAGCGCATCCACGGCCAGCCGGAGCGCGCCGGCCAGCGAGATGCCCTCCTTGAAGTGCTCGCCGACGTAGTCCGCGACCTGCTCAGCCGGTCCACCCATCACGGCGTACCCGCGGACGTCCGCGATCGAGCCGTCGTAGGTGAGCCGGTAGATCTGGTCCTCGGCCGTGCTGACGCCGACCTCGGCGACCAGGATCTCCACCTCGAGCGGCTTCTCACCGCCGGAGGAGAAGATCGCGCCGAGGGTCTGCGCGTACGCGTTGGCCAGCGCGCGGCCGGTGACGTCGCGCCGGTCGTAGGAGTACCCCCGCATGTCGGCCAGCCGGACGCCGGCGATCCGCAGGTTCTCGAACTCGTTGTACCGGCCGACGGCGGCGAACGCCATCCGGTCGTAGATCTCGGCCACCTTGTGCAGCGCGGGCGAGCGGTTCTCCGCGACGAACAGGATGCCGTCGGCGTACTGCAGGGCAATCGCGCTGCGGCCCTTGGCGATGCCCTTGCGGGCGAAGTCGGCCCGGTCCCGCATCAGCTGCTCGGGCGAGACGTAGAACGGAACGCTCATCGAAGGTGTCGTCCTCTAATCAGTCGATGGGGATCAAGGTCAGGTCAGGGACGCCGAGGCCGGGCCGTCGGGACGGTTGTGGCGCTCGGCCCAGGCCGCGTCGACGATCGCGGCGACCTCGTCCTCCGGCATCCGCCGGTAGCCGTCCGCGGTGACCACGCCGACCACCGGGAAGATCCGCCGCAGCATGTCCGGACCGCCGGTCGCCGAGTCGTCGTCGGCGGCGTCGATCAGGGACTGGATCACGGCCGTGACGCAGTCGGTCACCGAGCTGTCCTCGCGGTAGAGCTTCTTCAGCGCGCCGCGGGCGAACACCGAGCCCGAGCCGACGCTGTGGAAGTGGTGCTCCTCGTAGCGCCCGCCGGTCGGGTCGTAGGAGAAGATCCGGCCGCCCTTGATGTCCGGGTCGTAGCCCGCGAACAGCGGCACCACGGTCAGGCCCTGGAGCGCCATCGAGAGGTTGCCCCGGATCAGCGCGCTCAGCCGGTTGGCCTTGCCGTCCAGGCTGAGGGTGGCGCCCTCGAGCTTCTCGTAGTGCTCCAGCTCCACCTGGAACAGCCGGACCATCTCGATCCCGAAGCCGGCGGTGCCCGCGAACGCGACCGCGGAGTACTCGTCGGCGGGGAACACCTTCTCGATGTCACGCTGGGCGATGATGTTGCCCATCGTGGCCCGCCGGTCGCCGGCCATCACCACGCCACCGGGGAAGGTGGCCGCGACGATCGTCGTACCGTGCGGGACGTCCTGGGAGAAGTCGGCCGACCCCAGGCTGCGCCGTCCCGGCAACAGGTCGGGCGCG
This sequence comes from Kribbella sp. CWNU-51, assembly GCF_054073265.1. Taxonomy (NCBI): domain Bacteria; kingdom Bacillati; phylum Actinomycetota; class Actinomycetes; order Propionibacteriales; family Kribbellaceae; genus Kribbella; species Kribbella sp. CWNU-51. Next base: position 252,949 of record NZ_JBSXMZ010000004.1, on the reverse strand, counting down.
TGCCCGGCCAGGAAGTCCATGAACGACGAGCCACCTGGGATCAGGAAGGCTTCCGGCAACCGGCCGGAGGCATCAAAAGTCATCGAGCGGTTCACTCCCCACCCTTTTGCACGAATCCGCGGACGAACTCCTCGGCGTTCTCTTCGAGGACCTCGTCGATCTCGTCCAGGATCGAGTCGACGTCGTCGTCGAGCCGCTCCTTACGCTCCTGGACGTCCTCCGACGCCTCGACCTGCTCGACCTCTTCCTCGGTCGACGAACGCTTCGGCTGCTTGTGCTGCTGACCGCCGTCCTTCGCCATGGCCACACACCTCCTAGAACCGCTGGAAAGGCCGCCCAACCGACCCTTCTACAGCGACCCTACCCGGCAGCACCCCCAGTGATGGTGCGAACCAGGTCACTCGCGGTGTCGCATTGGTCAAGAAGTGCCCCGACATGCGCTTTCGTGCCCCGCAGCGGGTCCAGCGTCGGGATCCGCTGCAGCGACTCCTTGCCCGGCAGATCGAAGATCACCGAGTCCCAGGAGGCGGCCGCCACCTGCGGCGCGTACTGCTGCATGCAGCGGCCGCGGAAGTACGCCCGGGTATCGGTCGGCGGGTGCGAGACCGCCATCCGGATCTCCTCGTCGGACACCAGCCGCTGCATCCGGCCGGCCTTCACCAACTTGTAGTAAAGCCCCTTGTCCGGGCGCAGGTCGGCGTACTGCAGGTCGACGAGATGGAGTTTCGAGTCGTCCCAGTCCAGGCCGTCGCGGTCGCGGTACGACTGGAGCAGTTTGTACTTCGCCACCCAGTCGAGCTGGTCGGCCAGCCTCATCGGGTCGGTGGCGAGCTGGTCGAGCACCTGCTCCCAGCGGTGCAGCACGTCCTTGGTCTGCCGGTCCGCGTCGTCGCCGTACTTGTCCTCGACGTACTTGCGGGCCTGCTCGAGGTACTCCGTCTGCAACTGGACCGCGGTCAGCTTGCGGCCGTCCTTGAGCGTCAGCAGGTGCGTGCAGGTCGGGTCGTGGCTGACCTCGTGCAGCGCGCTGACCGGGCGGTCCACGCCGAGGTCGTCGGTCAGCCAGCCGTCCTCGATCATCGACAGCACCAGCGACGTCGTCCCGACCTTCAGGTACGTCGAGATCTCGGACAGGTTCGCGTCGCCGATGATCACATGCAGGCGGCGGTAGCGGTCCGGATTCGCGTGCGGCTCGTCGCGGGTGTTGATGATCGGCCGCTTCAGCGTCGTCTCCAGCCCGACCTCGACCTCGAAGTAGTCGGCGCGCTGGCTGATCTGGAAGCCGTGGGCGGCGCCGTCCTGGCCGATGCCGACACGGCCGGCGCCGGTGACCACCTGACGGCTCACGAAGAACGGCGTCAGGTGCCGCACGATCGACGCGAACGGCGTGGACCGGCGCATCAGGTAGTTCTCGTGCGAGCCGTACGACGCGCCCTTGTTGTCGGTGTTGTTCTTGTACAGGTTCAGCGGCGGGGCGCCGGGGATCTGGCGGGCCTGCCGGGCGCCTTCCATGATCACCAGCTCGCCGGCCTTGTCCCAGACCACGACGTCGCGCGGGTTGGTGCACTCGGGGGCGGAGTACTCCGGGTGGGCGTGGTCGACGTACAGCCGGGCGCCGTTGGTGAGGATCACGTTCGCCAGGCCGGTCTCCTCGTCGGTGAGCTGGCTGGAATCGGCCACCTCCCGGCTGAGGTCGAAGCCGCGCGCGTCCCGCAGCGGGTGCTCCTCGTCGAAGTCCCACCGGGTCTTCCGCGCGAGCGGCTGCGTCTGGGCGTAACCGTTCACCACCTGGCTCGAGGTCAGCATCGGGTTGGCCCCGGGCTGGCCGGGCACCGAGATGCCGAACTCCGTCTCGGTTCCCATGATCCGCCGAACACTCATGCGAACGAGCCTACGCGGTGCGGCCGCCTAAAGGTGTTGCTGTGTCCACAGGGTTACGTGTGAAACTGCGTCCGTGGACGAATTGGTGGCGATCCTGGACGAAGACAACCGGGTCGCCGGATCGGCACCCCGCTCGGTCATGCGCCGGGACAATCTGCGCCACGCGGCCACCGGCGTACTCGTCCGGAATCCGGCCGGCGACATCTACGTGCACCGTCGTACGCCGACCAAGGACGTCTACCCGGGCCGGTACGACTTCGCCGCCGGGGGTGTCGTCGCGGCCGGCGAGGACCCGTACGACGCCGTGGTCCGAGAGCTGGCCGAGGAGCTCGGGATCACCGGTGCCGAGCTGGTGCGATTGCCGGAGGGCGACTATGCCGACGAGCACACCCGCTACCGCGCGTACCTGTACAGCTGCGTCTGGGACGGCCCCGTGAAGCACCAGCCGGAGGAGGTCGAGTGGGGCGCGTGGATGTCCCCGGCCGACCTCGTCGCCAAGCTGGACGACCCCACCTGGTCCTTCATGCCCGACACCGCCGCCCTGCTCGGCCCGCTGGTCCGGACCCTGGTGTGACGATCCCGCAGGGCTGGGACACCCACGCCTGGATCGAAGGCCCGTGGTTCGCGGACTCGACGACATCCTGGCCTCGCTCTGATGCAACCATCGGGTCGGTCTCCGGTCATTACCCGGTGTGAAGATCATCCTGACTGACGATACGGAGCCGGTCATGGCTACGGGATCCGATCCGGAGCTTTGGGAGCGGTTGCGCACCGGCGACCACTTCGCGCTGGGCGAGCTCTTCGACCGCTACGCGGACGACGTGCACGCCTTCGCGTTCCGGCGGACCGCCTCCTGGAGTACTGCCGAGGACGTGGTCCAAGCGACGTTCCTGAGCACTTGGCGGCGATTCCAGCGCAACCCACCAGGCCCACTGACCGGGCCCAGCGCCCGCGGCTGGCTGCTGATGGTGGCCGGCAACGAGTGCCGGACCCTCTTCCGTACGGCGAGCCGGCTGCGCAGACTGCTGGATCGTCTGCCTGACCCTGCGCCCGACGGCGATCACGCCCCAGAGGTCGCCCGCCGGCTGGACGACGAGCGCCGCATGTCTGCCGTCCGTCGTGCCGTGGCCAAACTTCCCCGGCACGAACGGGAGACTCTCGAGCTCGTTGTCTGGTCCGGCCTCACGATGGCCGAGGCCGCGGACGCGCTCGGCGTACCGGTCGGAACCGTCAAGGCGCGGCTCCACCGCACCCGTCGCCGTTTCCCGGACCTGCTGACGCGGGTCGCACTCACCGAGGAGCTCTCATGAACATCCGCCTCGACCCGCCACCCGTCCCCCCGTTGACCTCGTCCCAGCGGTCCCAGCTCCGCAACCGGGTGATGGACAAGTCGATGCCCGGACGAGACCACTCGACCCGGCGCTGGGTCGCGCCGGTGGTTGCCGTCGCAGCCGTGGCAGCCGTGGTCGCCGGCACGCTCGTGATCACCGGCAGGCCTTCCAGCGATCCCGGAGTCGCCGGCACACCGTCCCAGACCCCGACCCAGGCGCAGGCCCCCGCCAGGATCGGCGTCGATCTCGGAGCGGTCCCGCGGGGCGACGCATCCAGGCTCCTCAGCGACTGCACCTTTCCGCGGTCGGACAAAGGCGGCGTCGTCAAGATCCTCTGGAGCCGCCACGTACGGGGCATCACCCGGGACAGCACAACGTCGGTGGCGGTGGCCCTGAACTCAAGGGGCTCTCATCCCGCATCCGCCAGGCTGGGATACAGGGTCTGCATGACGCGCGTGCCGCCGTCCGCCAAGCTCGGCGCCGTCGGCAGCGTCGGTATCGTCGCCGATCAGGCCTGGACCGCCCGCCCGACGGCTGAGCGAGGCTTGGTGACGCTCGGCGGGTCGGACACCGACTTCACGAACGACCTCGGCACCCTGCAGGCGTGGACCATCTACCGGGCCCGGTCGGATATCGCCAGAGTCGAAGCCCGGTACGTGTTGAACGGCAAGGCCGGTGAGTGGACCAAGGGGGTCGTTGACGGCGGCTTCGCGTACACGGAGGTCCAGGCGCACGGGAAGTTCACGGTGGGCCAGCGCCTCAAGGCGGAGGTCCGCGCCTTCGACGCCGCCGGCAAACCGGTACCCGTCAAGGGGTAGCCGGGCCGGGCTCGGGTCAGCGCCGGCGGTAGTCCGGCCTGCCCGCGATCCGCGAGATCGAGCGAGCCAGGTTGATCCCGACCAGACCACCCCAGCAGACGATCACCGCGATCGTGCCCTCCTGAGTGGCCGCGATCGCGGTGATCGGAATACCCATGACCACGGACACGATGGCGAGCGCGAGACCGCCCGGATCGCTCTCCCGGCTCTCCTTGACCGGCTTGGCCGGCGCGGCGACGGGGACCTGAGCGGCGCGCGCATCCAGCTTCTCCAGGAAGCTGTCGATCAGCTCCGCCTCGTACTCCGGTCCCAGTTCCTGCCGCGCGGCCACCGCCGCACGCAGGTCCTTCCGCGCCTCATCCGTCGCCATACCAGCAAGCTAAACCCGCCCCCACCTCCCCGTAATCAGGGGAAACCCCGGTCGCACCCTTCAGCTGGACCTGGACATCCGGTGTGCGATCGCGGCGGCCTCGATCCGGTTGGCCGCGCCGAGTTTCTGCAGGATGTGCGACACGTGGACGCCGACCGTCCGGACGCTGATCACCAGCGCCACCGCGATCTCCCGGTCGGTGCAGCCACGGGACAGCAGGGTCAACACCTCGGCCTCCCGTGCTGTCAGCCCGAGAACCTCGTCAAGTCCGTCGCCGGGTTCAGCCTCGGCCGCCGGGGTCGCGAGCCGCAGACGGGCCAGTTCGGCGAGCAACTCGAGCTCGCGCCGCAACGGCTGCGCACCGATCCGGACTGCAGCCTCGTAGGCCGAACGGGCGGGAATGCTCGCCTCGGCCCGGGACGCTCCGGCCGTGACCAAGGCCTCCACCTGGCGCCACCGGCAGTAGGCCATGAGCGGTACGCGATCGAGATCTGCCCAACGGCCCGCGGCGTCGGCCCACAGCTCAGGATCGACGACGCCCCGGGCGCGCTGGTACTCGGCGTCGGCCAGCCCGAACCAGGCGCTGCCGACCGGCGTCACCGATGCGGCGTCCTCGGCAGCACGACGGGCGAGCGCGATCAGTTCATCGGCGTGGTCGAGCACGCTCCGCTCCGAGGCCGCATCGCGTCGGGTCCTGGCAACCGCGGCAAGCTCTGCCTGTGCCCGCAAACCCTTTGCACAGAACCAAACCCGAAGCTGTGCGGCCCCGACAGAGCCGATCCGTTCCAAGGCCGCGTTCGTGTGATCCGCGGCGTCGGCCCACCGCTGGTCCCACAGCGCGAGTTCGGCCAGGTAACCGTCGTAGATGCCGAGCCCACGGTCCGGACGCAGGGTCTCGAGCGCGGCGTCGAGGTGCTCCCGTGCCGCGACGAAGTCACCGCGGCCGATCTCGAGATCGGCTCGAAGCATCAGCAGCATGTAGGGGAAGCTCGCCATCGTCGATCGCAACGCGGCCGTGCTCAGTGCGTCGGCCTCGTCCCACTCGCCCAGGGCGAGCAGCGCCTCGATCAGATTCGAGACCAGTACGGCGCTGTCGATGCCGTACCGGTGGACCGCCTCCAGACCCTGGCGGCCGACCTGGACGGACTCCCGTAGCCGGCCCAGCATCGTCAGGGCATCGGTCAGATTGACGTACACCCGATCCAGCCCGATCCCGTCGCCGATCTCCTCGGCCAGCCGCAGCGCCTCGCCGAGATCGGACAGGCCCTCCTCCGTCCTGCCCAGGTAGACGCGGTCGGCGCCACGCACGGTCAGCGCGCGAACCAGAGCCTCTCCGGCACCGGCGTCACGGGCGAGCGCCAACGCCTGTTCGGCCAGCCGCGCGGACTCCGCGTGGCGCCAGGCGACCATCAGGCCGCCGGCGAACGAGGCGAGTACGTACGCCCGGTCCGGCAACGGCTCGGCCCGGGCAAGTTCGACCGCGCGCTCGAGCGCCGCGAGGCCGGACAGATCGCTGCCGATCTCGTGGAGGTACTCACCCAGCCGCATCTGCAGCAGCGCCGCGCGGCGCCGATCGCGGTCTCCGACCAGCTCGATCGCGCGCCGGGCGAGCTCGACCGCCCGCGGCGCCTCGCCGGTCTCGCTGGCGAGCTCGGCGGCCCACGCACAAATGCCGGCCAGATCGGACCCGGCGAGCTCGGCCGCGTTCGCCACCGCCGGCCACAGCGAGATGGCCCTTTCCAGATGGGTGCGCGCCTCGGCGAGACCGGCGACGGCCACCGCCTCGCGAGCGGCGGCGACCGACGCCGCCAGCGCCTCAGGGGCGCGTCCCGCCGCCGCCCAGTGCGGTGCCAGCTCAGCCGGGGCGGCCGCTTCACTGCGCGCCAACTCCTCAGCGAGGCGTTCGTGGATCTCCTCGCGCTCACCCGGCAGCAGAGTCGCGTAGACCGCCTCCGCCAGCAGCGCATGGCGGAATAGAAAGCTGCTCGCCGTCGGCTCGGCGACCAGCACGCCGTGCTCGACCGCCTGCCGCAGCGCCGCGCGAACGTCCTGCTCGGGCATCAGCGCGACTGCTCGCAGCAGCGCGTATCCGACCTCCCGGCCGGCGGCCGAGGCGATCCGGACGACCGCCCGGGCCTGCTGATCGAGCCGGTCGACCCGTTGCAGCAAGAGCTCACGCAAGCTTCGCGGCAGACCGCTGTCGCCGGCCGCGGCGATCAGTTCCTGCGCGAAGAACGGATTGCCCTCGGACCGGACCACGATCGCATCGGCGTTGGCGGTGGCCCGTGGCGGGACGTCGTACGCCGCGACGAGTTTGGACAGATCATCACGGTCGAGCGGTCCGAGATCCACGAGCAGTGCCGATCCCGAGCGCCGTACTCCGTTGGCGAGCCGGAGCATGCGCTCACTCGACGACGGCTCGTCCGCTCGGTACGTCGCCACCAGCAGCACCGGCCGGTCGTCGACGTACTGGGCGAGGTACACGACGAGATCGAGCGTGGACGTGTCCGCCCAGTGCAGGTCCTCGAGGACGAGGAGCACCGGTGCGGACTCTGCCCGGTCCGTGAGCAGACCCAGGATGTTCTCGAAGACGCGAAACTGCTGGCCGTCCGCCCGAGGGAGGTCACCGACCGGACGCAGCGCCTGCGCGAACGGCTGGTAGGGCAGCTCGGTGCCGACCAGATCGATCGAGCGCCCGAGCAGGACTTCGAAGCCGGCGTCCCGGGCGCGTGCGGACAGCTCGGCCGTCAGCCGGGTCTTACCGATGCCGGCGTCGCCCGCGATCAGGACGGTCCCGCCACGGCCCGTCCGGGCAGCGTCCAGTACGCCCGCGAGCGCCTCGAGTTCACGGGCGCGCCCGACGAACACATCGCTCGCGCGAGCCTTCATCTGGTCAGTATCACGCCGCACCGACTACGTAGGCCGCAGAGCAGGGATACGTAGCCCGTTCCGGATGCCGTCCTTGCCGCCGCACGGTGACGATCGAGTCGACCGAACGAGCCGAGGAGGGGCCATGACAGCAGTCATCGAGCAGCCGACAGTCCATACCGTGCTGGGCGGTGGCGGCCTGCGCCTGCACGTGCGCGAATGGGGCCGGACGGACGGGCCACCGATCGTGTTCATCCACGGTCTGTCGCAGAGCCATCTGTGCTGGCGCAAGCAGTACGAGAGCGCGCTGGCCGGCGAGTTCCGGCTCGTCGCTTACGACCTGCGCGGCCACGGCATGTCCGAGGCGCCGCTGGACCAGGAGCAGTACACCGACGCCCGCCTGTGGGCCGACGACCTCGCCGCGGTCATCGAGCGGTTGCAGCTCGACCGGCCGGTCCTGGTGGGTTGGTCGTACGGCGCGTTCGTCATCTGCGACTACGTGCGAGCGTACGGCGAGGACCGGATCGGCGGGATCGACTTCGTCGGTGGCGCGGTCCGGCTCGGTCCGTCGGCGTACGGCACTCTGATAGGCCCCGGCTTCCTGGACAACTTCCCCGACCTGATCGCCGACGACCTGCCGGCCAACATCCGCGGTGCGCGTGGTCTGATCCAGGCCTTCCCGGCCACCCCGTTCACGGCCGACGACACAGAGCTGTTGCTCGCGGCGAGTATGACCGTCCCGGCCCGGATCCGGGCCAACCTGGCGGCCCGCGAGATCGACGAGGACGACGTACTGCGGACCCTCACGGTGCCGCTCGTGGTCACCCACGGCCGCGCCGACACGGTGGTGCTCCCGGCGATGGCCGAACACGTGCTGGCGACCTGCCCGACCGCCGAGGCCGCCTGGTACGACGGAGTCGGCCACACCGTGCACCTGGAGCAACCCGAGCACTTCAACCGGGAGCTGGCGGCGCTCAGCCGGCGGGTCGCCGGGTAGGCCTGGAATGCCGAACGGCCGCCGGTCAGCTCAGGGGCTGATCGGCGGCCGTTCGCGGTGTTCTTACAGGTACTGACCGGTGTTGGTGGCGGTGTCGATGGAGCGGCCGGGCTCGGTGCCCTGCTTGCCGGAGATGAGGGTACGGATGTAGACGATCCGTTCGCCCTTCTTGCCGGAGATGCGGGCCCAGTCGTCCGGGTTGGTGGTATTCGGGAGGTCTTCGTTCTCCTTGAACTCGTCCACGCACGCCTGCAGCAGGTGCTGCACCCGCAGGCCCTTCTGGTTCTCGTCCAGGTAGGCCTTGATCGCCATCTTCTTGGCCCGGTCGACGATGTTCTGGATCATCGCGCCCGAGTTGAAGTCCTTGAAGTACAGGACCTCCTTGTCACCGTTCGCGTAGGTGACCTCGAGGAACCGGTTCTCGTCGGCCTCGGTGTACATCCGCTCGACGGTGCGCTGGATCATCCCGTTCACGCACTCCGCCTTGTCGCCGCCGAACTCGCTCAGGTCGTCGGCGTGCAGCGGCAGGGTGGTGGTCAGGTACTTCGAGAAGATGTCCCGGGCCGCCTCGGCGTCGGGGCGCTCGATCTTGATCTTCACGTCCAGCCGGCCCGGCCGCAGGATCGCCGGGTCGATCATGTCCTCGCGGTTGGAGGCACCGATGACCAGCACGTTCTCCAGGCCCTCGACACCGTCGATCTCGCTCAGCAACTGCGGGACGATGGTGTTCTCGACATCGGAGGAGACACCGCTGCCCCGGGTACGGAACAGCGAGTCCATCTCGTCGAAGAACACGATCACCGGCATGCCCTCGGAGGCCTTCTCGCGGGCCCGCTGGAAGACCAGCCGGATGTGCCGCTCGGTCTCACCGACGTACTTGTTCAGCAGCTCCGGGCCCTTGATGTTCAGGAAGAAGGACTTCTGCCCGTCCACCCCGGTCCGCTCGGCGACCTTCTTGGCCAGCGAGTTCGCCACCGCCTTCGCGATCAGCGTCTTGCCACAGCCCGGCGGGCCGTACAGCAGGACGCCCTTCGGCGGCTTGAGCTCGTGCTCCAGGAACAGGTCCTTGTGCAGGTACGGCAGCTCGACCGCGTCCCGGATCTGCTCGATCTGACCGCTCAGACCGCCGATCTGGGTGTAGTCGATGTCCGGGACCTCTTCGAGGATCAGCTCCTCGACCTCGGACTTCGGGATCTTCTCGTAGACGTAGCCGGAGCGGGGCTCCAGCAACAGCGAGTCACCGGCCCGCAGGGCCTGGTCCATCAGCGGCGAGGCGAGCCGGACGACCCGTTCCTCGTCGGCCTGCGCGATCACCAGCGCCCGCTCGCCGTCGGCCAGCAGCTCCTTCAGCATCACCACGTCGCCGACGACCTCGAACTCGCAGGCCTCGACCACGTTGAGCGCCTCGTTCAGCATCAGCTCCTGGCCGAGCTTGAGCGCGTCCAGGTCGACCGATGGGCTGGCCGCGACCCGGAGCTTGCGGCCACCGGTGAACACGTCCAGCGTGTCGTCTTCGTTGCGTCCGAGGAAGGTGCCGAATCCGGACGGCGGTTGGGCCAGCCGGTCGACTTCCTCCTTCAGGGCGATGATCTTCTCTCGCGCCTCCCGCAGCGTGTCGGCCAGCCGCTCGTTCTGAGCGGTGACACTCGCCAAGGAGGCCTGGGTTTCGGACAGTCTGCTTTCGAGCGACCGGCTGTCCGCCGGGTGCTCGAGCAGCCGACGTCGCAACGCCGCGACCTCGGCTTCCAGGTACCGGACCTGGTTACGCAGCTCTGCCGCGGTAGGACTCTCGTCTCCAGCCACGATCATCACCTCACCATGTGGGGCTCGACCCTATGGACCTTACCCAGAAAACCTCGCCGGGCAAGCTGTATCCCATCACGTGTCGGTTGCGGATGAATCAGTTGCCTTCGGCATGTCGTCGGATGTCTCGGCACGGCGCGGCCCCACGTAGTCGTCGCCGTACGCGCCTGGTGCGGGCCGGCGCTTCTTGCGGGGTGCCTGCACCCCGTGCGCCATCCGCCTGGCGGTGACCAGAAAAGCTGTGTGACCTTGCATTCGGTGTCCCGGGCGGACCGCGAGACCCTCTACATGCCAGTCTCGCACGAGCGACTCCCAGGCGCGCGGCTCAGTGAACTCACCGTGTGCCCTCAGCGTCTCCACAAACCGGCTCAGCTGCGTCGTGGTGGCCACATAGGCACACAGCACCCCACCGGGTGAAAGCGCCTCAGCGGCGGCGTCAACGCACTCCCAGGGCGCCAGCATGTCCAGGACGATGCGGTCCACGTCCTGCTCGTTCAGCTTCTCGACCAGATCGCCGACCTCGAGCCGCCAGGCCGGGTGCTCGCCGCCGAAGAAACCGGTCACGTTCTTTCGTGCGACCTCGGCGAAGTCCTCCCGCCGCTCGAACGAGACGACCTGCCCGTGGATCCCGACCGCCCGCAGCAGCGCCGTGGTCAGCGCGCCGGAGCCGGCCCCGGCCTCGACCACCTTCGCGCCCGGGAAGATGTCGGCCATCGTCACGATCTGCGCGGTGTCCTTCGGGTAGATCACCGCGGCGCCCCGGGGCATCGACACCGAGTAGTCGGCCATCAACGGCCGCAACGCCAGGTACTCGACGCCGCCCTTGGACCTGATCACCACCGCGTCCGGCCCGTCGATCAGGTCGTCGTGCGCGATCCCGCCCTTGGTGGTGTGGAAGATCTTCCCGCGCTCCAGGAACACCGAGTGCCGCCGGTTCTTGGAGTCCTGCAGGGTGATCCACTCCCCCGCCTGCAACGGGCCGTGATGGACCCCGGAGAACGCCTGGTCGGGAAAGTCGCGCAAGTCAGCCATAAGGCGCTCACCTTAACTTTGAGTCACCCGTGAGCAGTAATTCAGCGGCCCGTCAACGACCTCTGAACGCCCGTTCGATGTCGGCGGTTGCGAGTACGCCGTACACGGCGCCGGCGGCGTCCAGGACCAGGTACTCCGACGCGGGGTGCTCGCGGACGGTGGCGAGGATCTCCTCGCCGGTGTCGTTGACGCCGATGATGTGGCCCGCGCCGATGCGCGTCGCGACCTCGCTCACGGTGGTCCACGGGCGCTGGTTCGGCGCCACGGCGGTGACCGCGGACTCGGACACCAGCGCGTGCGGCTTGCCGTCTCCATCGATGACCACAACCGCTCCGGCCTGCGACGCCCCGGCCAACCGGACCGCTTCGGAGATCGGCGTACCGGAGTGGACCGCGATCGCGCGCCGGGCCAGCGTGCGGACCTGGAGGGCGGGCAGCTTGCGCCGGAGCCGGGCCTGCATCAGCGACGCGGTGGAACCCATCCACAGGAACCATCCGACCAAGGCCGCGATGATGAAGTCGATGAACGACGGCTGCCGGTTCCAGATCTCCTCGATCAGGACGGGGGCCGCCAGCACCAGCAACGCGAGCACCCGGCCGGCCCAGGCGGCCACGACGGTGCCGGTGTGCATGTTGCCGGTGAACTTCCAGACCGCCGCCCGCAGCACCCACCCGCCGTCCAGCGGCAGCCCGGGGAGCAGGTTCGTGACGCCGACGATCAGGTTCGCGATGCCGAGCTCCCAGAGCGCGACGTACCCGACACCCTCGTCGAAGGCGCGGGAGCCGAGATAGGCGAGCCCGCCGACGATCAGCGAGGCAACCGGGCCGACCACCGAGACGGCGAATTCCTCGAATGGTGACTTCCGCTCGCCCTCGATGTGCGTGCCGGCCGCGAAGAAGCCGAGGTTGATCTCGGACACCGGGATGCCGAACCGCATCGCCATCAGCGCGTGCGCCAGCTCGTGCACCAGGATCGACAGTGTGAACGCGACCACGAACGCGAACGCGGCCAGATAGCGCCAGCCGCCCAGGTCCGGGAACTGCTGCCCGATGATCGCGGCGAACCCGATCGCCAGCAGCATCGCCACCGGCAGCCAGGTGAACCGCATGGTCAGCCGGATGCCGCGGACGCGACCGATCACCCAGGTACCCGGCGGTGGGCCGGCGGGCTGGGCGGGGTTCTGGGGATCGCGCGGTTCTGGCATCGACCCAACGCTACTTGTCCGGCGGTAACACCACGCTACATACCCACCTCACACGCCGACGCCGAGCGTGGCGACGTACCCCTCGGTCGCGTTTCCGGTGACCGTCGCGAGCTGATGTACGCCGCCGTCGTCGCCGAACACGTTGTCGTTCTCCAGGGATGTCCGGGCCAGGTTCTGGGCGCTGCCGTCGTAGCCGTCGGTGGCGTAGACCGTGTCGCACGCCTCCTTGGGCAGGGCGAGTTGGGAGGTCCTGGTGATCTTCCCGGCCGCGGTCGCGTCGTTCAGGCTCGAGTAGACCTCGAAGTGGATATGCGGCCAGCGGCCCATGTACGCCGCCGGGAAGATCGTGGTGAAGGTGACCTTGCCGGTGGAGTCCGCGGCCTGGACGCCCCGGAGGTAGTTCTCATCGGTGGCGCCGTCGGAGTACAGCGAGTAGCGGCCCTGGGCGTCGCAGTGCCAGAGGTAGACGGCCGCGCCGTTCAGCGGGGTGTCCTTGTCCGCGTCGAGGATCGTGAGCTCGACAGTGAGGGGTACGCCGCTCGCCACGCCGGATGCGGATCCGAAGGACTTGGTGAGGTCGCTGCGGACGATGCCGGACTCGGTCAGCACGTTCGGTCCGTTGGAGCCGTCAGCCGGGTACGGCCCACCGGTCTCTTGCGGGATCTCGTCGACGTCCGTCGCACCGGAGGTGGTGGAGGCGGTCGGCGAGCTCGAGGTGGTGGACGCCGTCGGCGAGGTCGAGGCGGTGGTCGGATCGGCTGTGACCGAGCCGGTGTCGTCCGCCGAGCAGCCGGCCACCGCGGCAAGGCCGGCGCCCGCGAAGAGGCCGAGAAAGCGTCGGCGATGCAGCGTGCCCAGGTCGTACTCCAGGCCCAGGTCGTGTTCACGGGGTGGCTTCGGTGGTGGCGTCATGCAACCAGCCTGACGAGTCGAGCCGATGGTCTTCCGAAAGTCCGCTGGGAGTTCGCTGTGAACAGGTTTTCCACAGACCCGGGTGGTGCGCACGCGAAGTGTCCATGGACTCGCCTAGGGTCTTGGGTATGAGCGTTGCAGCTGAAGTCGATGTGCATGGGCATCCCCGTGGGGCGTTGTCGCCGTCCCGGGCCGCGGACTTCATGAGCTGCCCGCTGAAGTATCGCTTCCGCGTCATCGACCGGCTGCCCGAGAAGCCGTCGTCCGCCGCCGTCCGGGGCACCGTCGTGCACGGTGTGCTCGAGCGCTTGTTCGACCTGCCGCGCGGTCAGCGGACGCTGGAGCACGCGGCCGAGATGCTCGAGCCGCAGTGGCAACACGTCCTGGAGATGGAGCCGGAGGTCGCGGAGCTGTTCGCCGAGGACGCGAGCGGCGAGGAGCTGGCCAAGTGGCTGGCCGAGGCGCACCAGCTGCTCGGGAAGTACTTCACCCTCGAAGACCCGAACGCTCTCGAGCCGGCCGAGCGGGAGCTGTACGTCGAGACCGCGCTGGAGTCCGGCCTGGTCCTGCGCGGGTACGTCGACCGCCTGGACGTCGCCCCGACCGGTGAGATCCGCGTGGTCGACTACAAGACCGGCCGGTCGCCGTCGGAGTTCTTCGAGGCCAAGGCCCTGTTCCAGATGAAGTTCTACGCGCTGGTGCTCTGGCGGCTGCGCGGCGTGGTGCCCGCGATGCTCCAGCTCGTCTACCTCGGCAACGGCGAGATCGTCCGCTACGTCCCCGACGAGGCCGACCTCCGCGCCTGCGAACGCAAGATCTCGGCCCTGTGGACGGCGATCACCCGGGCGCTCGAGTCCGGTGACTGGCGCCCGAGCCCCGGCCCGCTTTGCGACTGGTGCGACCACAAGGCCCTCTGCCCCGCCTGGGGCGGCACACCGCCACCCCTCCCGACCCGCTCGGTGGAGGAGGTCGCCGCCGAGTCCGCCGGGGTGGATCTGGTCGGCGTCGACGGCTGAGGCCGGCCACTCGCCCGCGGAGGAACCCTGGGTGGATAGCGTTCGTCGCATGAGTGTGGTTGACACGGCTGCAGTGCGTGCTGTCGGAGTGTGGAAGCGGTACGGCGGCGGCCAGACGCAGGTCGACGCGCTCGCGGACGTGAGTGCCGACTTCGGGAAGGGCCGGTTCACCGCGATCATGGGTCCCTCGGGGTCCGGGAAGTCGACCCTGCTGCATTGCCTCGCCGGCCTGGACAAGCCGACCGACGGACAGATCTTCCTCGGCGACGTCGACCTCACCCGGATGCCCGAGAAACAGCTCACCCACCTGCGCCGGGACCGGATCGGGTTTGTGTTCCAGGCGTTCAACCTGGTCCCGACCTTGACCGCTCTCGAGAACATCACGCTGCCCGTAGACCTGGCTGGGCGTAAGCCCGACCAGGACTGGCTCACGACTGTGATCGACACGATCGGCCTGACCGACCGCCTCGGGCACAAACCGTCCGAGCTGTCCGGCGGCCAGCAGCAGCGGGTCGCGTGCGCCCGGGCGCTCGTCTCCCGGCCGGACGTGGTGTTCGCCGACGAGCCGACCGGCAACCTCGATTCGCGCTCGTCGGCCGACGTACTCGGCTTCCTGCATCGTTCCGTCCGTGACTTCGGTCAGACCGTCGTCATGGTCACCCACGACCCGACCGCGGCCTCGTATGCCGACCGCGTGCTGTTCCTGGCCGACGGCAGGCTCGAGTCCGAGCTGCTCGACCCAACCGCCGAGACCGTGCTCGACACCATGAAGAAGCTCGACCCCGTGGTGGCCGGCTGATGCTCAAGCTCGGCCTGCGCTCGGTCCTCGCGCACCGGCTCCGCTTCGTGCTGTGCACGGTCGCGGTCCTGCTCGGCGTCGCGTTCGCCGGCGGTGCGATGGTCTTCACCGACACCCTCTCCGCCGCCCTGAAGAAGAACTTCACCACCAGTACGGCGGACATCACCGTCACGCCCGTCACTCCGATCGACGCCGGCACCGACCGGTCCGCGACCTTCCAGTCCACACTGGTCGAGCGCGTCGCCGCCGTACCCGGTGTTGCGAGTGCGAACCCGCAGCTCCTGGTCAGCGGAATACAGATCCTTGGTCCGGACGGGAAGCCGATGGAGACGTACGGCCTGCCGAACTTCGGGTCCGCGTGGCCCCGGGACTCCCGGACCGCGCAGTTCAAACTCCTCGAGGGCGACCTGCCCTGGGGCGTGGGCCAACTCGGCCTCGACCGGTCGACCGCGACCCGCCTGGGCTACGACTTGGGCGACCAGGTCCGGATCGTCACCCCGACCAGGGCCGTGACCGCCAAGCTCACCGCCATCACCACACCCAGTCTGGCCGGGATCTCGGCCGGCGCACCGCTCGTCACCTTCGACGCAGTCACCGCGCAACTGTTCCTGCTCGGCAAGCCGGGCTGGACCTCGATCAGTGTGGCCGTCCAACCCGGCGCCGATCCCGGCAGCGTGCGCAACGCGATCGCGCAGACCGTCGGCGACTCGGTCAAGGTCCGCACCGCCGCCCAGGTCACCGTCGATGGCCAGCACGACCTGGACAACACGTTCGGCGGCCTCAGCACCGTGCTGATGCTGTTCGCCGGCCTGGCGCTGTTCGTGGGGACGTTCCTGATCGTCAACACGTTCGCGATGGTGGTCGCGCAGCGATCCCGCGAGCTGGCGATGCTCCGGGCGATCGGCGCGTCCCGCGGCCAGGTCACCGGCACCGTCCTGGCCGAGGCGCTCGTCATCGGCGTGATCGGTTCGACCCTCGGTCTGCTCGTCGGCATCGGCGTGGCGGCGGGCATCCGGTTCTTCTATCAGCACCTCGACATCCAGATCCCGACCGCGCCGATGCAGGTCAGCGCCGCCACCGTGATCACGTGCTACCTGATCGGCATCGGTGTCACGATCGCGTCGGCGTACCCGGCGGCGCGCCGGGCCGGCAAGCTCCCGCCGGTCGCCGCGATGCGTGACGACGTGGCGCTGCCGGAGCGCTCGCTGCTGGTGCGCGTCCTCATCGGCGCGTTCATGCTGCTGATGGCCGTGACGCTGTACCTGATCGGGCTGAGCGCCGGTGCGCTCCCCGGCGCCGTCCTGATCGGGTTCGGGGCCGCGATCACCGTGCTCGGCGTCGTCATGGTGAGCCCGCTGATCAGCAGGTACGTCGTCCGCGCCCTGATGTGGCCGTTCGGGCGCAAGGCCGCGGTGACCCTGGGGCGCCGCAACGCCGAGCGGAACCCACGGCGGACCTCGGCCACGGCGTCCGCGCT
Source organism: Kribbella sp. CWNU-51 (assembly GCF_054073265.1). Classification (NCBI taxonomy): domain Bacteria; kingdom Bacillati; phylum Actinomycetota; class Actinomycetes; order Propionibacteriales; family Kribbellaceae; genus Kribbella; species Kribbella sp. CWNU-51. The sequence continues at coordinate 236,441 of NZ_JBSXMZ010000004.1, read as the reverse complement.
GATGATCTCGGTCGCGCTGATCAGCGGCCTGCTCGTGATCGCCGCGTCGGCGAAGGCGTCGATCGACAAGAACATCGCCGACGAGCTCGGTACGGCGGAGCTCGTCATCACCTCCGACGGCCCGGCCGGCTTCAGCCCTCAGGTCGCCGACCGGGTCACGAAGGTCTCCGGCGTCCGGTCGGTGCATCAGCTCCGGCAGCAGGCCGGACAGGTCGGCGACTCCGCGGTGCAGGTCAGCGGTGTCAGCGATGGCACCCTCGACGGGTCGATCACCACGAAGTTCGACGCGGGCTCGGCGGCCGGACTGCACGACGGCCAGGCTGTCCTCCCCCGGAATCTGGCGAAAACCCTCGGCCTGAGCGTCGGCAAGACGTTCGACCTCACCACGACGACGGGCAAACACCGCCTCACCGTCGGCGGCATCCTGGCCCCGAACCGTCAACTGAACGCGATCGTGCTGTCGCTCCCGGCGTACGAGTCCGTCGGCGGCACCGCGAGCGACTGGGTCCTGTACGTCGAAGTTGCCCAGGGCACCCAAGTGGCGCCGGTCGCCGCCCTGATCCTCGGGCAGCTGAAGGACTACCCGTCGATCCAGGTCCGCGACCAGCAGGAGTACGCGGCCGGCGCCCGCGGACCGGTCAACAGCGCGCTGGCCGCGGTCGGCATGCTGCTCGCGCTCGCGATCCTGATCGCGATCCTCGGCATCATCAACACGCTCGCACTCGGCGTGGTCGAGCGGACCCGCGAGATCGGCCTGCTCCGGGCGATCGGCATGGACCGACCGCAGCTGCGCCGGATGCTCCGGGTCGAGTCGATCGCGATCTCGTTGCTCGGCGCCCTGCTGGGGCTGGCGATCGGGGTGCTGTTCGCGGCGTCCATCCAGTCCGCGATGGTCGACAACGGCCTGAACGTCCGCGACATCCCGGTGCTCCAGCTGGTGGTCGCCGCGCTGGCGGCCGCGGTCGTCGGCGTACTCGCTGCGGTCTGGCCATCACGGCGCGCAGCGCGTCTGGACGTCCTGCAGGCGATCGCCACGGAGTAGAAGGCGACCTACAGCCATACCACTGCCTACACAGGTAGCCTGCGATTGTGCCGGGCACAGTGCAGTCGATCGAGCGGGCTGCGGCCGTGCTGCGACTGCTCGCCGCCGCGCCCAACGGGCTCGGGGTGGCCGACCTCGGCAACGCGCTCGGGCTGGCGAAGACGACCGTGCACGGCATTCTGCGCACCCTGCACCAGGTCGGCTTCGTCGAACAGGACCACACCGGCGCGCACTACCACCTGAGCGACGCCTTCGGCCGGCTCGGCGAGAGCTACCTGGATCCGAACGAGCTCCGCAGCCGCGCGATCAACTGGGCCGACTCGCTGGCCTCCCGCAGCGGCGAGGTGGTCCGCGTCGGCCGCCTGGTCGAAGGCAAGGTCGTGGTCGTCCACCACGTCTTCCGGCCGGACGACAGCGACCAGGACCTCGACGTCGGTACGACGCTCCCGCCGCATGCGACCGCCCTCGGCAAGGCCGTGCTGGCGTTCGACACCAGCGGCGCCGCCCGGCCGCACAAGCTGGAGGCGTACACGACCCGGACGATCACCGACCCGGTCCGGCTCGTCGACGAACTGGCCGCGGTCCGCGCCAAGGGCTGGGCCGGCGAGTTCGAGGAATACACCGTCGAGCTGGCCGGCATCGCCGCTCCGATCCGGGGGCTCGGCGGCCTGGTGGTCGGCGCGGTCGGGCTGGCGGGGCGGGTCGAGCGCATCTGCGACAGCCGCCTGCGCCACCGCGCCGACCTGGTCAGCATGGTTCGTGCCACCGCGGAGGCCATCGGTCGTGACCTCCGGGAGGAGACTTGACGGGTGGGCCGAGTCGGTCGCGGAGAACCGGCCGGCGGGTGATCGGGGGTTGGGCAGATGGCTGAGCAATACGTGGCCGCAGTGGATCAGGGGACGAACTCGACGCGGTGCATCCTCTTCGATCGGCGCGGGCGGTTGGTGTCGGTGGCACAGCGGGAGCACCACCAGCTCTTCCCCCGGCCGGGCTGGGTCGAGCACGACGCCGGCGAGATCTGGAACAACGTCACCCGCGTGGTACCCGCCGCGATCCGGCAGATCGGCGCCTCGCCGTCCCAAATTGTTGCCATCGGCATCGCCAACCAGCGCGAGACCAGCCTGCTCTGGGACCGGATCACCGGCCGGCCGATCGGCCACGCGGTGACCTGGCAGGACACCCGGACGGACCGGCTCGTCACCGAACTGGCCGGCACCGAAGGCCCGGACCGGTTCGCGGATCTGTGCGGTCTCCCGTTGACGACGTACTTCTCCGCGCCGCGGATCAAGTGGATGCTCGACCACACCTCCGGTCTGCGGCAACGCGCCGAGCGCGGCGAGATCCTCTTCGGCACGATGGAAAGCTGGCTGATCTGGAACTTCACCGGCGGCGCGAACGGTGGACTGCACGCCACCGACGTGACCAACGCGAGCCGTACGATGCTGATGAACATCGAGACGCTCGAATGGGACGACAGGCTGCTGCAGGCGTTCGACGTACCGCGCGCGATCCTGCCGGAGATCCGCCCGTCGTCCGGGGTGTTCGCGACCGCGACCGAGGTGCTTCCCGGGGTCCGGATCGGCGCGGCCCTCGGTGATCAGCAGGCCGCGCTGTTCGGACAGACCTGCTTCAGTGCCGGTGAGGCGAAGTGCACCTACGGCACCGGATCGTTCCTGCTGCTGCACACCGGGCAGGAGATCGTCCGGTCCAAGCACGGCATGCTGACCACGGTCGCGTACCAGATCGGTGACCACCCGGCGTCGTACGCGCTGGAAGGGTCGATGGCAGTGACCGGCTCACTGGTGCAGTGGTTCCGGGACGGGCTCGGGATGATCCACACCGCGGCCGAGATCGAGACGCTGGCCCGGACGGTCGAGGACAACGGCGGGGCATACATCGTGCCCGCGTTCTCCGGCCTGTTCGCGCCACACTGGCGGAGCGAGGCGCGCGGGGTGATCGCCGGGCTGACCGGCTACATCACCAAGGGCCATCTCGCCCGCGCGGTGCTGGAGGCGACCGCGTTCCAGACCCTCGAGGTGGTCGACGCGATGAACGCAGACTCCGGGATCGCGCTGACCGCGCTGAAGGTCGACGGCGGGATGACGGCCAACAATCTGCTGATGCAGTTCCAGGCCGATCTGCTCGACGTACCCGTGGTGCGCCCGATGGTGACCGAGACCGTCTCGCTCGGCGCGGCGTACGCCGCGGGCCTGGCGGTCGGCTACTGGCCCGACCTCGAGGGGCTCCGCAGCAACTGGCACCGCGCCGGCCAGTGGCTGCCGCACATGGATCCCGCCCGCCGCGAGACCGAGTACACGAACTGGAAATCCGCCGTCCAACGCACCTTCAACTGGATCCGCCCGGAGGACCAGAGCCTGTAACCAGCCGGCCACGGAACAACTGGATGCTGATGGCAACGATCCAGAGCCAGAACAGGCTGTACGGGATCAGCCAGATGTCGGTCGTCCAGAAGGCGCGGCCGAGCAGGAATCCGACCGCCGCCACCAGCGCGAGCCAGCCGAGCAAGTTCGGCAACTGGTGGGCTGACAGGAAGATCCAGCCGGCGGCGAACAGGAAGCCCGCCAGCGGGACCCAGGAGGTCGCGAAGCCGAGATTGCCCATGTCGAACGCGTACCGGGCGATCTGCGGCTCGACTCCTTCGTCGACGCGGAACGCCGCGAGCTCCCACCCAGGACTCATCACCAGGACCACGAAGGCGATCCCGGATGTGAAGGCGGCGGCCGAGCGCCAGGCTGGACGGCCTTCAACCTCCCGGAGCACCACCGAGACGCCCGCCACGAACCAGGCCAGCGCCAGTACGGCGAGCACCCCCAGGAAGCTCCCGGTGGCGTAGAGGGTGTCGTGGCGGGCCTGCAGGAAGCGCAGGATCTCGTCGGCCGAGGCGTCGAACGGCGGCTCGGCGCCACCGACCTGCTGCAGTCCCTGGCTCGTGAACACCAGGACCAGACCGGTCAGTCCGGCCACCCCCGTGGCGACGGACATCGTCCGCCACTGCGCATTCAGCTGTGTGATCTCCCCGGCCATGCAGCCCTCCCCTGGCTCACATGTTTCGAGTAAGCCACGGGAGGGCTGGAGCGTCCAGAGGTCAGGCAGGCGACACGATATCCGGCGCCTCGAGGCGGACCTTGTCGGCGGACTCGTCGTCGGGCTGCTCCTGGGAGTCGCGCTCGGACTGGACCCGGCGGAGGTAGACCGAGACCTCGCGCTCGATCGCCGCCTCGTCCCAGCCGAGGGTCGGGGCGATCAGGCGGGCCGCGGCCTCGGCTGCGCCGACTCCACGGTCCCAGGCCTCGATCGAGATCCGGGTCCGGCGAGCCAGAACGTCGTCGAGATGGCGTGCGCCTTCGGCCTTGGCGCCGTACACGATCTCGGCCTTCAGGTAGTCCTGTGTGCCGGGCAGTTGCTCGCCGAGCGTCGGGTCCTCCTCGACCAGCGCGAGGACCTCGTCGATCATTGCGCCGTACCGGTTCAGCAGGTGCTCGATCCGGGCCACGTGCAGGCCGGAGCGCTGCGCGATCAGGTGCCGTTGGTTCCACAGGGCGTGATAGCCGTCGGCGCCGACCAGCGGGGTGGTCTTGGTGACCGACTTCGGCACCCGGCCGTCCAGGGCCGCCGCGGCGGCGTCGATCGCGTCCTTGGCCATCACCCGGTATGTCGTGTACTTGCCGCCGGCAACGACCACCAGGCCCGGCGCGGCGTGCGCGACGAGGTGTTCGCGGGACAGCTTCGACGTGCTCTCCGACTCACCGGCGAGCAGCGGCCGCAACCCGGCGTACACACCCTCGACGTCCTCGCGCGTCAGTGGCGTGGTGAGGACCGCGTTGACGTGCTCGAGCAGGTACTCGATGTCCTTGCTGGTCGCGGCCGGGTGGGCCTTGTCCAGGTGCCAATCGGTGTCGGTGGTGCCGATCAGCCAGTGCCGGCCCCACGGGATGATGAACAGCACGGACTTCTCGGTCCGCAGGATCATCCCGGTGCTGGACTGGATCCGGTCCTTCGGGACGACGAGGTGGATGCCCTTCGAGGCGCGCACGTGGTACTGACCGCGCTCCCCCACCATCGCCTGGGTGTCGTCGGTCCAGACGCCGGTCGCGTTCACGACCTGCTTGGCCCGGACCTCGAACTCGCGGCCGCTCTCCAGGTCCTTGGCCCGCACTCCGGTGACGCGCTCACCCTGCCGCAGGAAACCGGTGACCTTGACCCTGTTGGCCACGTGAGCGCCGTACGACGCCGCCGTCCGGGCGAGCTCCATCGTGTGCCGGGCGTCGTCGACCTGGGCGTCGTAGTACTGCAGTGCGCCGATCAGGGCGGACTTCCGCAGGCTCGGGACCAGCCGCATCGCGCCGCGGCGGGTCAGGTGCCGGTGGAGCGGCAGTCCGGCGCCGAAACCAGAGCTGACGGCCATACCGTCGTACAGGGCCACGCCGGCGCCGGCGTAGAACCGCTCCCACCACCGGTGCTGGAGCGGGTAGAGGAACGGCACCGGCTTGACCAGATGCGGTGCCAGGCGTTGCAGGAGCAGACCTCGCTCCTGCAACGCCTCGTGGACCAGCCGGAAGTCGAGCATCTCCAGGTAGCGCAGGCCACCGTGGACGAGCTTGCTGGACCGGCTGGAGGTGCCGCTGGCGAAGTCGCGCGCCTCCAGCAGTCCGGTGGTCAAGCCACGGGTCGCGGCGTCCAGCGCCGACCCGGTGCCGACCACCCCGCCACCGATCACCAGGACGTCCAGTTCCCGTCCGTCGGCCATCGCGTCGATCGCTTCGGCCCTCGCTTGCGGTGACAGAGCCACTACGCCCACTGTGCTGTTCCTTCCGATTCCGTTACCTACTGCCGATACCGCCTGATCAGCCGACGTCGACCCAGTCAAGCGTGCGCTGGACCGCCTTCTGCCAGCCGGCGTACCCCGTGGCCCGCTGTTCATCGTTCCACTGCGGCTCCCACCGCTTGTCCTCGTTCCAGTTCTGGACGAGTTCCTCCTTGTTCTTCCAGAAGCCGACCGCCAGGCCGGCCGCGTACGCCGCCCCGAGCGCCGTGGTCTCCGCCACGACCGGCTTGCTCACCGCCACGCCGAGGATGTCGGCCTGCATCTGCATGCACAGCTCGTTGGCGGTGATGCCACCGTCCACTTTGAGCACGTCCAGCTTGACGCCGGAGTCCTTCTCCATCGCGTCCGAGACGTCCTTGCTCTGGTAGCAGATCGCTTCCAGTGTTGCTCGGGCCAGGTGGGCGTTGGTGTTGAACCGCGACAGTCCGACGATCGCACCGCGAGCGTCGGAGCGCCAGTACGGCGCGAACAGGCCGGAGAACGCGGGCACGAAGTACACCCCGCCGTTGTCCGCGACCTGCCGGGCCAGCGTCTCGGTCTCCGCCGCGCCGGAGATGATACCGAGCTGGTCCCGCAGCCACTGGACGGCCGACCCGGTCACCGCGATCGAACCCTCCAGCGCGTAGACCGGCGCCTCGTCACCGAACTTGTAGCACATCGTGGTGAGCAGGCCCGCCTTCGACCGGACCAGCTCGGTGCCGGTGTTCAGCAGCATGAAGTTACCGGTGCCGTAGGTGTTCTTCGCCTCGCCCGGGTTGAAGCAGACCTGACCGACGGTCGCCGCCTGCTGGTCGCCGAGGTCACCGGTCAGTGGCACCACCCCGCCCACTGGCCCGTTCGCGAGCGTCTCGCCGTACTTGTTCGGGTCCGACGACGGCCGGATCTCCGGCAGCATCTGCCGCGGGATGTTGAAGAACGAGATCAGCTCGTCGTCCCAGTCGAGCGTCTCCAGGTTCATCAGCATCGTGCGGCTGGCGTTCGTCACATCGGTGACGTGGACACCGCCTTCGGTACCGCCGGTGAGATTCCACAGCACCCAGCTGTCGGTGTTGCCGAAGATCGCGTCGCCCGCCTCGGCGGCCTCGCGGACGCCGTCGACGTTCTCCAGGATCCACTGCACCTTGCCGGCCGAGAAGTACGTCGCCGGCGGCAGGCCGGCCTTCTGCCGGATCACGTCCCCCTTGCCCTCGCGGTCCAGCGCGGAGGCGATCCGGTCGGTCCGGGTGTCCTGCCAGACGATCGCGTTGTAGTAGGGCCGCCCGGTCTTGCGGTTCCAGACCACCGCGGTCTCGCGCTGGTTGGTGATGCCGACCGCCGCCAGGTCGCTGGCCTGCAGACCCTGCGCGTTCATCGCGGTCCGGATGACCGAGCTGGTCCGCTCCCAGATCTCCACCGGGTTGTGCTCGACCCAGCCGGCCTGCGGCAGGATCTGGTCGTGCTCCAGCTGGTGGATACCCACCTCGTTGCCGGAGTGGTCGAAGATCATGAATCGGGTGCTCGTGGTGCCTTGATCGACGGCACCGACGAAGTCAGCCATGGAAAGTCCTCTCCTCACACTGCTCTGTGCTGCGATGCGTCATGCTGCGGTCTCCTCGTCGGGAACTCGGCCCGGCTCCTCGTCCGCGTCACCGACGGGCAGGTTCCGACCGACCAGGAGGTCGTAGAGGAGCGCGCCGATGAGTGCCCCGATGATCGGTCCCACGATCGGGACCCAGAAATAGAGGTCTCCGAACTGGTCCTTGAAAGCTCCCCCGTAGCCGGTCAGGTAGGAGGCCAGCCGGGGCCCGAAGTCACGCGCCGGGTTGATCGCGTAGCCGGCCAGCGTGCCCCAGGCCATTCCGATGCCGACGACCAGCAGGCCGATCAGGAACGGGCCCAGGTTCGCCGCGGGGGCGGTGTTGCGCAGGTCGACGATGGCCAGGATGACCAGCATGAGGATCGCGGTGCCGATGATCTGGTCGAGGAAACCGCCCCATACCCCGACCCCGAGCTCCACGCTGCCGTTGCCCGGCAGGGTGGAGAACACGCCCTGACTCTTGATGGTCAGGCCAGGGTCGAACTTCTCCAGAACGGCGTTGTAGTTCCAGCGGACCACCAGAGCCGCCACGAACGCGCCGAGGAACTGCGCACCGATGTACGGCAGCACCTTCCGCCAGGCGAACCCACGGAACGCCGCCAGGGCGATCGTGACCGCGGGATTGATGTGGGCGCCGCTGATCCGGGCGGACACGTACACGCCCATCGTCACGCCGATACCCCAGGCCCATGCAATCGAGTCGTGATCCCCAATACCACCGGCCACCACTTGGGCCACCACACCCACACCGAACAGGATCAGGATGAACGTTCCGGCGAACTCCGCGGAACACTCAGCCAGAAGGGTTCGTGCTTTGACCGCTTCGGTCGTAGCCATACCGAGCCTCCCTTCCACGCCGTGACGACCACGGCTGTCCGGAATCTAGGAGCGATCGCGAGGCGGCACAACGCCCATCGTTCGACATTGTCGAACGCCGCGCCACCGACCTCCGACTGCGACACACGGTGACCTCATCGCCTCGAACGGGTACCACCCGGACAGGTCTCAGATCTCACCTCGTGCCAACCGGCTCGGGTCGGTCGGCGTCTGGGGTTTGGGGCTTCTCGGCTTCTGGAGGGGTTGGATGAACGTGTCGCTGCTCGGGGGCTGGTTTCCGGCGATGCTGGACGTCGTGACCGCTGCCGCCCTCGTGGTCGCGGTGGGGTGGCGGGATCGGCAGTGGCGCGTACGGGCGGTGCCGATGATCGCGGGTGGGGCGACGTTCGGGACGCTGATCGCCGCGTATCCGGCGGCACGATTGCTCGGCATCACCGATCCGCTGCCGTTCCACGTCTGGCTCTGGTTCGGGGCCGGGCTGGCGGCGTTGATCGTGCTGGCGGCCGGGTGGCGGAGCGCGCGCTGGTGGCGACGCGGGACGGCGGTCGTGGCGATCGCGCTCGCGACGCTGGTTTTCGCGAACCAGATCAACCAGTTCGTCGGCTACTACCCGACCATCTCCGCGGCGGTGAACGACTGGACCCACACCCCGCTGCCCGGTCAGGAATCCATGTCCGGGCTGGCACACGACGCCGGTACGGCGAAACTCCCGCCGGCCGGTCGATTGGTCGCGGTGAACATCCCACCGGCGTACAGCGGATTCCGGCATCGGCAGGAGCTGGTCTACCTGCCGCCGATCTGGTTCCGCGGCCGTCATCGGCCGACGCTGCCCGTGGTGGAGCTGATCGGCGGCGAGCGCGGTGGTCCGGGTGACTGGGTCCGGCTCGGCAACGCCGTACAGGTGTCGGACGACTACGCCCACCGCCACCACGGGTACGCGCCGATCCTCGTCTTCACCGATTCGATCGGGAGGTTCACCAACGACACCGAATGCGTCAACGGTCCGCGGGGCAACTCCGCCGACCATCTCGACCAGGACATCCCGCATTTCATCGAGCACACCTTCGACGCGTCCCGGAATCCGGCGCAGTGGGCCGTCGCCGGATTCTCGATGGGCGGCACCTGCGCCCTCGACCTGGTCGTCGAGCACCCGTCGACCTTCACCCACTTCGTCGACATCTCCGGCGACCTGGCCCCGAACAGCGGCGAGCCGGCCCAGACCCTCGCCGATCTGTACGGCGGGAACGTCGCCGCCGAGCACGCGAACGAACCGCTCCTGGTCATGCCTGCCCACGGCCGGTACCGCGGTGTGAGCGGCCTGTTCCTCACCAGCACCGCCGAGCTCCGGCACCAGCACGAGGCCGAGGAACTCTCCCAGGCCGCGGCCAAGGTGGACATCTGGTCCCGGGTCGACATCTCCCCCGGCAGCCACGTCTGGCAGTTCGCCGGTCCCGCCTTCGCGACCGCCTACCCTTGGTTGGCGAACCAGCTCGCCGCCGCCCCGGCTCACCGCGAAGCGAGGTCCTCGAAACCGGCGTGATGCCCAGACTGCGACGGCTCACCACCGCACTGCTTCTCATCGCACTCGTCGCCACCCTGGCCCGCGGCGGCGCGGTGAGCGCCACACCGCGGCCGCCGACCCCAGCGGTCGCTCAGCTCCATGTCGTCGCGCTCGGCGACTCGGTCACCTCAGGCACGGCCTGCAACTGCGCTGCCTTCCCCACGATGTACGGCGACCTTCTGCACACCCGGACCGGCGACACCGTCACCGTCGACAACCTTGGCGCAGGTGGCCTCGACAGCACCGGTCTGCTCCGGCGGCTCGACCAGCCCAACTCCCCCACGGAGCAAGCGATCTCCGTCGCCGACCTCGTGCTGCTCACCATCGGCGCGAACGACTTCGGCGACCACCACGACGACGTCACCGCCGGCCGCTGCACCGACACCGACTGCGTCGCCGACGAGCGCGAACAACTCACCATCAACCTGCACCGGATCCTCGGCCGCATCCACGCCCTGCGCGGCGATCAGCCGACCACGATCCTGGCGACCGGCTACTGGAACGTCTTCGAGGACGGCGAGGTCGCCCGCCGTACCTTCCCGGTCACGGGTCGCGCGGCCACCGACCAACTCACGCTCCAGGTCAACTCCGCGATCGCCGGCGCCGCCCAGAAGGACGACGCGAGATACGTCGACATCTACACGCCCTTCGAGCGCGACGCCGCCGACGTCACGACCCTGTTGGCCCCCGACGGCGACCACCCCAACGCCGCGGGCCACGCCCTCATCGCCCGGCTGCTCCTCGAGGCGACGCCCAGCCACTGACCTCAGCTGTCCTGTGTGTCCGGGCTCGGGGCCGGAGCCACGGGCTTGTCGGAGGGCTGGTTCTCCGGGAAGTGGCAGGCGGCCTGGTGACCGGGAGCCAGCTGCAGCAGCGGCGGCTCGGTGGTCTTGCAGATGTCCTGCGCCTTCCAGCAGCGGGTGTGGAAGCGGCACGCGGGAGGCGGGTTGATCGGACTCGGGACGTCGCCCTGGAGGCGGATGCGTTCCTGCTTGGCCTTCCGCTTGGTGTCCGGGACCGGGACGGCCGACATCAGCGCCACCGTGTAGGGATGCATCGGGCTCTCGTACAGGTCGACCCGGTCGGCGAGCTCGACGATCTTGCCGAGGTACATGACCGCGACCCGGTCCGACACGTGCCGTACGACGGACAGATCGTGAGCGATCATCACGTACGTCAGTTCGAACTCTTCCTGCAGGTCCTCCAGCAGGTTCACGACCTGGGCCTGGATCGACACGTCCAGGGCGGACACCGGCTCGTCGGCGACGATCAGCTTCGGGCGGAGGGCGAGCGTCCGTGCGATGCCGATGCGCTGGCGCTGACCGCCGGAGAACTCGTGCGGGTACCGGTTGTAGTGCTCCGGGCTCAGGCCGACCAGCTCGAGCAGCTCCTGCACCGCACGCTTCACGCCGTGCTCGGTCTTCACGTGCTGCAACTTGAACGGGGCGCCGACGATCTTGCCGACCGTGTGCCGCGGGTTCAGCGAGCCGTACGGGTCCTGGAAGATCATCTGCACGTCGCGACGCAGCGGACGCATCTTCCCGTCGCCGATATGGCTGATGTCCCTACCCTCGAGGACGATCTGCCCCGAGGTCGGCTCCAGCAGCCGGGTGAGCAGCCGTCCGGTCGTGGTCTTGCCACAACCGGACTCCCCCACCAACGAGAGTGTCTCGCCGCGGGTCACGTTGAAGGTCAGTCCGTCGACCGCCTGAACGGCGCCCACCTGGCGCTGCAGCAGGCCCTTGCGGATCGGGAAGTGCTTCACCAGGCCGGTGACCGACAGCAGCTCCTCGCCGAGCTTCGGCGCGACTACGCCCGGGACGGCGGTGGGGTCGGTGTTCGCAGTTGTCACAGTCGTCGTCCCGTTCAGAGCTTCGGCTTGATGTCGGTCTCCCACGCTGTCTTGCGGTTCTCCGGGGAGAGATGGCAGGCGACCAAGTGGCCGTCACCGATGTCCAGCAGGTCCGGCCGTTCGGTCTCGCTGGCGCCGCCGTTCAGGTGCGCGTAGTTGCAGCGCGGGTTGAACGCGCAGCCCTTCGGCACGTTGATCAGGCTCGGCGGCGTGCCCTTGATCGGGATCAGCCGCTCGCTGCGCTCCCGGTCGATCCGCGGCATCGAGCCGAGCAGACCCCAGGTGTACGGGTGCTGCGGCCGGTCGAAGATGTCCTCCGCGGTGCTGTACTCGACCGCCCGGCCGGCGTACATCACCTGGATGTCGTCGGCCAGCTCGGCGACCACACCGAGGTCGTGGGTGATGATGATGACGGCGGAGTTGAACTCGCGCTGCAGGTCCCGGATCAGGTCCAGGATCTGCGCCTGCACGGTGACGTCGAGGGCCGTGGTCGGCTCGTCCGCTATCAGCAGGTCCGGGTCGCAGGACAGCGCCATCGCGATCATCGCGCGCTGCCGCATACCACCGGAGAACTGGTGCGGGTACGCGTCGACCCGCCGGTCCGGCTGCGGGATGCCGACCCGGTCGAGCATCTCGACCGCGTGCTTGCGCGCGACCTGCTTGCTCACCTGGTTGTGCACCCGGTACGCCTCGATGATCTGGTGCCCGACGGTGTAGAACGGGTGCATCGCCGACAGCGGGTCCTGGAAGATCATCGCCATCCGCTTGCCGCGGAGCTGTCGGACCTCCTCGGGCGTCGACGAGACCAGGTCCTGGCCGTCGAGGAAGATCTCGCCGCTGATCCTGGCCACACCCGGTGGGTTCAGGCCCATGATCGACAGGCTGGTCACGCTCTTGCCGGAGCCGGACTCGCCCACGATGCCGAGCGTCTTGCCCCGCTCGAGCTTGAAGGAGATCCCGTCGACCGACTTCACCACGCCGTCGTCGGTCGGGAAGTGCACCTTCAGGTCGCGGACGTCGAGGAACGCCTCGCCCCGCGGAATGCGCTGGACAGTGTCTTGCTGGGGTTCGGTCACGAGATCCGCACTCTCGGGTCGACGACGGCGTACAGAACATCGACGATCAGGTTCGCCAGCACGATGAAGAACGCGGCGACCAGCGTCACTCCGAGCACCTTGGGCAGGTCGTTCGCGCGCAGTGCGATGACCGCGTACTGGCCGATTCCGGGCAGCGAGAACGTCGTCTCGGTCAGGATCGCACCGCCGAGCAACAGTCCCAGGTCGAGACCGAAGATCGTCAGGATCGGTGTCAAGGCGGACCGCAGGCCATGCTTGGCGACCACCGTTCGTTCGGTCAGCCCCTTGGCCCGGGCCGTGCGGACGTAGTCCTCGTTCATCGTCTCGAGCATGCCGGCCCGCGTGAGTCGCGCGTACGCCGCGGCGTACAGGAAGGCGAGCGTGGTCCACGGAAGGATCAGGTCGTACGCCCATTCGAGCGGGTTCGAGGCGTCCATCGGGTTCGTGCCGCCCTGCGCGGTCCACCCAAGGCCGTAGCTGAAGATCGACAACGCCAACAGGCCGGTGAAGAAGATCGGCAGCGAGACGCCGGCCAGCGCCACGGACATGAGTGATCGGTCCAGCACCGACCCACGTCTGAGCGCGGAGACGACGCCGACGCCGACGCCGCTGACGAGCCAGATGACGGCCGCGCCGACCGCCAGCGACAGGGTGACCGGCATTCGGGCGACCAGATCCGGCCAGACCGGGGTCTGGTTCAGGAACGAGTAGCCGAAGCAGGGTGCCGGGCAGTGCTCGACGGCCGGGCCGTAGTTGTAGTCCTGCCCGACGAACAGGCCCTTCATGAAGCGGCCGTACTGCACCCAGAGCGGGTCGGTGAAGCCGAGCCTCACCGCGGTTTCGTGGATCTGCTCCGCGCCCGCACTCTTGCCGACATAGCGGGAGGCCAGGTCGTCGCTGGTGGCACCACCGAGCTTCGGGACGAGGAAGAAGATCGAGAACGTCACGGCCGTGACGATGAAGAGCAGGACTATTGCTCCGATCACCCGGCGGACCAGATATGCGAACACGGTACTTGGCTTGGTGGCCGGTGATCATCACGATCACCGGCCACCGTCAGCCTTCACCTACCTCTGCTGGCGAATGTTGGTCAGGGCAACCGACGACTACTTCAGGCCGATCCCGGCGTAGTCGTACATGTTCTGACTGTCGCTCACGTACACGTTGGCCAGGGTGTCCGGACGGTACAGCAGGCCCTTGGCCCAGATGCCCGGCAGGACGGCGGCCTGCTCCATGACCTTCTTGTCGACGTCGACCCAGATCTTCTCGCGCTCTGCCTTGTCGGTGGTCTTCAGGGCCTGGTCGATCAGCTGGTCGACCTCGGGGATCCGGACGCCCAGGTTGGTGTTACCACCGGTGGGCCGGATGACCCGGCTGTCGACGATCTGGCTCAGGAAGCCGAAACCGTCCGGCCAGTCAGCACCCCAGCTGTAGACGATCAGGCCGAGGTTGTTGGCCTTCGCGTAGTCCGGCTTGCCGGCGTACAGCTTGGTGTAGTCGCCGGTCGGGTAGCCCTTCGGGGTCAGCTTGATGCCGACCTTGGCCAGCGACTGCTGCAGCGACTCCGCAACCGCCTTCTCCTTCGGGCGGTCGGCCCGGTAGGCGATGTTGGTGCTGAAGCCGGTCGGCATGCCACAGGCCTGCAGCGACGCCTTCGCCTTGTCCGGGTTGCCGTTCTTGTCGGCCTCGAAGCCGTAGTCGTCGAACTTCTGCGAACCGGTGACCAGCGGCGGCATCAGGTTCGTCGCGATGTCACCACCGACCGGACCGCCGTACGCACGCTGGTAACCCTCGTGGTCGGCCGCGTACAGGATCGCCTTGCGGCAGTCGACGTTGTCCAGAGGCTTGACCTCGCTGTTGAACACGGTGAAGTTCAGCCGCGGTGCGGGGACGTTGTCGGCGTGCGCCTTCAGCTGCGGGTTCGCCAGGATCTTGGCCTGGGTCTCCGCCTGCACACCGGTGCCGGCGATGTCGACATCGAGGTCACCGGCCTGCAGCCGGTTGTCGATGTCCGGGCCGTTCACGTTGTACGTGACGGTGATCTTGTCCGGCAGCGCCTTGCGGCCCGAGTTCGGGTCGGTCTTCGGGTCGTACTGGTCGTTGCGGACCAGGGTCAGGCCCTTGTTCGGGTCGTTGCTCTCGAACTTGTACGGGCCGGTCGAGATCGGGTGCAGTTTGTACTTCGCGCCGGTGTCCTTGGCCTGCGGCACCGGAGCGGTGGCCGGCAGCTGGGCGAAGTAGTCGAAGCCGGCGAACGGCTTGTTCAGGTGGAAGACGATGGTGTTGGCGTCCGGCGTCTCGATCGCCTTGGCGATCCCGGCCATCGTCGGGTCCTTGTAGACGCTGTAGTTCTTCGGGACGTCCAGCAGGAAGTCGTTGAAGTACGTCGGACCGTTCGGCAGCGTGGCCTTGTCCAGCGAGCGGGCGACGCCGTACTTGACGTCCTTCGAGGTGACCTCGGTACCGTCCTCGAACTTGACGCCCTTGCGGATCTTGTAGGTCCAGGTCTTGGCGTCGTCACTCGGCACACCGGCCGCCTCGGCGAGGTCCGGAACGACCTCCGCACCCGCGGCGCCCGGAGCCGACTTGAAGACCATCAGCGGCCGGACGTAGTTGCGGACGAGGTTCCAGGACAGGCCGTAGTAGGTGTCACCCGGGTCCTGGGAGTCCCAGTTCTCGGTGATCGCCATCCGGAGCGTGCCGCCCTTTTTGTCGCTCGGGTTATAGATCCCGGTGACGGCCGCGTTGTACTGCGGCGTCGTCGAGTTACCACCGCTGCCGGACCCGCTGGAGCTCTTGTTGTTGTTGCCCCCGCAAGCCACCAGGCTCAACGCGACGGCCGCACTGACGGCGGTTACCGTCGTGATGCGATTCCATCTCATCTGTTGTTGCACCCCTTTTTTCGTGAGAGCCAGGCTCCCTGGTTGGAGAGAAGTCCTATCGCGACCGCGGGTCGAGGGCATCGCGCAAGCCGTCGCCGAACAGGTTGAAGGCCAGCACCGTGATGAAGATGGCCAGGCCGGGCGGGACCATGTAGAGCGGGTCGACCTGGTACCAGTTCGCGGCGATCGACAACATGTCACCCCAACTGGCAGTCGGCGGCCGGACACCGACGCCGAGGTACGACAGGGCCGCCTCGAACAGGACGTTGGTCGGGATCAGCAGCGTCGCGTAGACCAAGATCGGTGCGATCAGGTTCGGCAGCAGCTCGGTGAACAGGATGTACGGACGCCGGGCGCCGAGACTCCGGGCCGCGTCGACGAACTCCCGCTCCCGCAGCGACAGCGTCTGGCCGCGGATGATCCGGCCGATATACGGCCAGCTGAAGAAGCCGATGATGAACACGATCAGCGCCACCCGCAGGTTGTCACCGCTCAGTCCGAGCAGCGAGTCCGGCAGCGCACCGACCAGCGCCAACGCGAACAGCACCAGCGGGAAGGCCAGGAAGATGTCCATCAGCCGGCTGATCAGCGTGTCCACCACGCCGCCGAAGTAGCCGGCCACGACGCCTGCCACGGTGCCGATCACGACCGACAGCAGCGTGGCCAGGAACGCGATCAGCAGCGAGATCCGGGCGCCGTACACGATCCGGGCGAAGATGTCGCGGCCGTTCACCGGCTCGACCCCGAACGGATGGTTCCAGCTGATCCCGTTCGCCTTGCCGATCGGCGTCTGCAGCGACGGGTCGACCAGGTCCTGGTGGAAGTCGTTCGGCGTCACGCCGACGAGCTTGCAGAGCAGCGGCGCGAAGATCGCGACCAGGATCAGGAACAGCACGAAGGCACCGCCGGCCATGGCGACCTTGTCACGCTTCAGCCGCATCCACGAGATCTGCCAGAGCGACCGGCCCTCGATCCTGCCGGCACCCTCTGCGACCGCCTCAGGCTGCGCTGCCTCTGATCCGGGCTCGACATCGAGTGGCACTGTCACGCGAAGGTACCCCTGCCTCGGTCGGTTGAACCAGAACGAAATCCGGTATGGCTGCGGCCTTAACCTGCCGCCATTACAGCCCGGAGTCAAACGCGGAAAGTGCTGCGTTGCCCGATCGTGATCGTCAGGAAATCGTCCCGTATCGTGGACGTTCGGCAGTAAACCACGCTGACGCACCCACGGTCGCCGGGGCCTCGCGAACCGTTACTGTCATGGCATCTTTGTGTCATTTCCGCAGGACGGAGAGATAGAGGTACGACAGCGGGTCCATCGCCGCCGGAACGTTCTCCAGATCCTTGCCTGCGACCACGGTCAGCCGGCCCTGCCAGCTCGGGATCACCGGGGCCTCCCGGGCGAGCACGGTCTGTAACTGCCCGACCAGATCGTCGCGCTCCAGGCCGTTCTGCTCGGTGGTCTCCTGCTGCAGCAACTTCGACGCCGCGGCCGAGCGGTAGCCGTTCTGGAACGCTCCGTCGGTGGCGACGAACTGCGCGAGGTAGTCGTCGGCATCCGGGTACTCCGGGATCCAGCCCGCGTGGAACAGGTCGTACGCCCCGGCCCGGGTCAGCTGCTGGTACTGCGGCCACTCCGCGCTCCGCAAGGTCACCCGGAACAGGCCCGAAGCCTCGAGCTGCCGCTTGAGCTCGATCACCTCGGCCTTCGCGCCCGCGCCGTACTGCGTCGGCGTCCAGCCGACCGTCAGCGGCACCGGCACGGTGATGCCCGCGTCCTTCAGGATCGCCGTCGCGGCCGCCTTGCTCGGCTGCTTGTACTCCGTCGTGAACGCGTCGACCTGCCCACCGAACCCGGGCGGCACCACGGAGTACAGCGGCGTGACGTGGTCGCCGTACGCCTTCTTGGCGATCGCCGGACGGTCGATCAGCTGCGCGATCGCACGCCGTACAGCCGGCTGGCGCGCGATCAGGGACTTCATGTGGAAGGCGAAGAACCGCGTGTCCGCGTAGTCGCTGTCGATCACCTGGACCTGATCCGACTTGCGCAGCTTGTCCAGCAGGCTCGGGCCGAAGCCGTGGAAGGCCAGGTCGGCCTTGCCGGTGGTAATCGCCTGGTAGAGCGCGGTGGAGTCCTTCAGCAGGCTGATCTCGACCCCGTCGTTCTGCGCGCCACGCGGACCGTGGTACCCGGCGAACTTCGCCAGCGTGATCTCCTCGCCGGGCTTGTACGCCGTCACCTGGTACGGGCCGCTGCCCATCGCCTTGGTGTCGAGCAGCTTGTTCGCCGGGTAGGCCTCCTCGTCCACGATCGACGCGGCGGTCGTGGTCAGCAGGTACGGCAGCCGGGCGTCCGGGCTCTTCAGGTTGAACACCGCGGTCAGGTCGTCCGGCGTACTCACCGACTTCACCGAGGTGAACAGGCCGGCCGCGCCACCCGGCGTCTTCAGCCGGAGCATCCGGTCGAAGCTGAACTTCACGTCCGAGGACGTCAGCTCGTGCCCGTTCGGGAAGGTCAGGTGCTCCTTCAGGCTGCACGTGTACGTCGTCGGCGAGTCGTACTGGCAGTCCGCGGCATCCGGCACCGGAGTCGGCTTACCCGGCATGATCGTCAGCAGGGTCTGGTACAGATTCGCCTGCACCGTCCGCGAGCCCACGTCGTACGGACCGGCCGGGTCGAGCGACGTGATCGCGTCCGTGGTCGCGAGCCGGAGCACCATCAGCTTCGGCGTCGTCTCACCCTGGTGCGGCGCGTTGTCGTCCGGCTCGCCGCACGCGGCCAGGGACACGCCCAGCGCGCCCACCGCCGCGGCCGCCGACACCCGGCGCACCCACTCGATCACGATCTCACCCTTCCCCAGCCCGTTCCCCGAACAACAACGCCCCCGAGGGCATCAAGTGACGGTAACTCGTCAATGGAGCAGCGCGCGCAGGGACTCCGGGGTGAGGGGCTCGAGGGAGCCGACGACGAGCCGGCGTGGCGCCTCCGGGATCGACACCCATTGCGGTACGGCGACGACGTACGCGCCGGCCGCGGTCCCCGCCTGGGTGCCGGTGACCGAGTCCTCGATCACCACGCACTGCGCCGGGTCAACGCCGAGCTTCGCCGCGGCGGTCAGGTACGGCTCCGGGTGTGGCTTGCCGAGGGTTACCTCGTCGCCGGCAACGATCACGTCGAACGGCTCCGGCGGCAGGTGGCCGAGCACCGCGTCGATCATCGTCCGGTACGACGCCGAGACGAGCGCGCACGGGATTTCCTCCTTGCGCAGCGCCTGCAGGAGCTCGACCGCACCCGGCTGGAAGGTCACCTCCTTGCGGAGCGCCTCGATCACCTCGGAGAACATCCGGTCGGCCAGCTCGTCAGCGGTGATCACCCCCGCGGGGATCCGCGACATCCACACCTGCACGGCGTCCCGCAGGTCACTGCCGATCAGCCCGACACAATCCTCGACCGTCCAGGTCGCGCCCAGCTCGGCCAGCAGTCGCAGCTGGACCTCCGCCCAGACCTTCTCGGAGTCGACCAACGTCCCGTCCATGTCCCACAGCACCGCTTGCAGGGGTGGCAACTCCAGCTCCTCCGTCAGTCTCCGGCGATCACGTCACACCTAGTTTCCCGTGTCACCCCAGGTCAGGACATGCCGGGTCTCACCGACACGTTCCGCTGGGCGTGAAACCCGGCACGCCGGACCGGCCGAGCACGTAGGCTGGCAGTCCGGTTTCCGGCGACCCCGCCGGATGGCTACAGAGACGACAGGGGGCCTGCGAGTGGTTGACCTCGCGAACCTGAGGGACCCGGTCGTGATCGCCGCGTTCGAGGGCTGGAACGACGCGGCCGAGGCGGCCACCGGAGCGGTCGACCACCTCATCGACGAGTGGGAAGCGGAGCTCGTCACCGCGATCGACCCCGAGGACTACTACGACTTCCAGGTGAACCGGCCCCAGGTCGGCTTCGACGAGGACGGCGTGCGACGGCTGTCGTGGCCGACCACGCGGCTCTACCTGGCCCGCCCCGAGGACACCGACCGGGACGTGCTGCTGATCCGCGGCATCGAGCCGAACATGCGCTGGCGGGGCTTCTGCCAGGAGCTGCTCGAGGTCGTCGACGAGTCCAACGCGCAGATCGTCGTCGTGCTCGGTGCCCTGCTCGCGGACTCGCCGCACACCCGGCCGATCCCGGTCTCGGCGAGTTCGTCGGACCCGGAACTGGCCGCGTCCTGGAGCCTCGAGGCGTCGACGTACGAAGGCCCGACCGGCATTACCGGTGTCTTCGCCGACCTCTGCAGCACCCTCGGCATACCGTCGGTCTCGATCTGGTCCGCGATCCCCCACTACATCGCCGGCACCCCGTGCCCGAAGGCGTCCCTCGCCCTGCTCGGCAAGGTCGAGGCGCTGCTGGACCTGCAGATCCCCGAAGGCGACCTCCCGGAGCTGGCCCGCGCGTGGCAGCGCGGCGCCGACGAGCTCAGCGAGGAGGACCCGGAGGTCGCCGAGTACGTCCAGTCCCTCGAGGAACAACGCGACACCACCGACCTCCCCGAGGCCACCGGCGAAGCAATAGCCGCCGAATTCGAACGCTACCTACGCCGCCGCAACAAAAACCACCCGGAGTAGCCGCTTCGGCTGTGGTCATGGCCCGGGACTGGGGAGGGTTTTACCCCGATATCGGCACATTTCCCTCCCCAGTCCACGCCAGCGAACCACGACACCTTGGCCGGTCCCGCCCAACCACGACACGCCGGCCCTCTACCCCGATGCCCGCCGAATCGAGCTAGCTGACGGTCAGGTCCCGGGCGGCGGTGGTGATGACGTCGTCGAGGACGGCGCGGGACGTGGCGAGGTCGGCGATCATGCGGTCGATGCGGTCGCGTTCGGCGGTCAGCGAGGTGACGAGCTCCGGCGTGGCGCGCTCGTTGGGGCCGCCGTCCGGGTCGCGCATGCACGGGAGCAGTTCGGCGATCTTCTTGCTGTGCAGGCCGGCGGCGAACAGCTCCTGGATCAGGATCACCCGGTCGACCGCCCGTTCGGCGTACTCGCGCTGCCCACCAGGAGTCCGCTCGGACACCAGGAGCCCGTGCTCCTCGTAGTACCGGAGCGATCGCTCGCTCACGCCCGTTCGCCGGGCCAGCTCCCCGATCCGCATCGCCGATCCTCCCGTGGGACTTGAACTTGACACTGATGTCAGATTTTACCCTCCCCGTATGACGCTCTTCGACTACAGCCCTATCACCGAACGCCCGCGGCTCACGTGGCCCGACGGCAAGCGAGTCGCCTTCTATGTCGGCCTCAACCTCGAGCACTTCGTCCCCGACCAGCCGTCGACGAGCATCTGGCCCCTCGACGTCAAGCCCGACCCCCTCAACCACGGCTGGCGTGACTACGGCGCCCGGGTCGGCATCTGGCGCACCATCGACATCCTCGACCGGCATGGCATCCGGGCCAGCGCGCTGGTCAACTCGATGGTTGCCGAGCACAACCCACAGATCATCAAGGCCGGCGTGGAACGCGACTGGGCGTGGCTCGCCCACGGCCAGACCAACTCGACCCTTCACACCGGCTATGAGCCGGACGAGGAACGCCGGATCCTCACCGACATCACCGACACCATCGAGACGGCCGCCGGTCAGCACCCCAAGGGCTGGATGGGTCCGGCCCTGACCGAGACCCACAACACGCCCCAATTGCTGTCCGAGCTCGGCTACAGCTACGTGCTCGACTGGACCAACGACGACCAGCCCTACCGGCTGAACGTCCCCGGCATGCTCAGCGTCCCGTACACGCTCGAGCTCAACGACCTCGGCCTGTTCCTGCGCGGCCTCACCGGTCCCGACTTCCTCCAGATGGTCAAGGACCAGTACGACGTACTCCGCGCGGAGTCCGAGCACAGCGGCCGGGTGATGGCGCTGGCCCTGCACCCGTTCGTGATCGGGCAGCCGTTCCGGGCGAAGTACCTGGACCTCGCGCTGGAGTACATCGCCGCGCAGCCCGACGTCTGGCTAACCACCAGCGATGACATCGCCAATCACTACCTGACCACCTAACGTCACCCGGAGTAGCCGGTCGCGGCGAGACTGGGGAGGCTTTTACCCCCATATCGGTACATTTCCCTCCCCAGTCCACCCGGGCCCGACGCCGATGGAGACCCCACGGGCCGGTGACCGGGTGGCTAGAGCTTCACTCCGAGGAGAGCGTCGACGGCCTGGGCGACCAGGCCGGGCGCCTCCGGGTCGTCGCCGTTGGCGGACGCCCAGGTGTCGACGGCTGACAGCGCGGCGACGGTGTCCAGGTCGTTGGTGAGCGCCGCGCGTACGGCGTCGACCGCGGCGGCACCGTCCGGACCCGAACCCCGGCCGATCGCACCACGCCAGACGTCCAGTCGCGCCTGCGCGTCGAGCAGATCGGACGGCATCCAGAACCAGTCCGTGCGGTAGTGGTGCGCGAGCAACGCCAGCCGGATGGCCATCGGGTCGGCACCGGCCAGGCGTTCCTTCGACACCAGCACGAGATTGCCCTTGGACTTGGACATCTTCTCGCCGTCCAGGCCGACCATCGCCTGGTGCACGTAGGCCCGCGCGAACGGGTACTTCCCGGTCGCCACCTGCGCGCCGCTCGCCGACATCTCGTGGTGCGGGAAGATCAGGTCCGACCCACCGCCCTGGACGTCGAACGTCATCCCGAGATGCTCGAGCGCGATCGCCGAGCACTCGACGTGCCAGCCCGGTCGGCCGCGGCCGACCGCCGAGTCCCAGGCCGGCTCGCCTGGGCGCTCGTGCCGCCACAGCAGGCTGTCCAGCGGGTCCCGTTTGCCTTCGCGATCGGGGTCGCCGCCGCGTTCGGCGAACAGCTCCCGCATCGTCTCGCGGTCGTACCCGGAGACGCTGCCGAACGCCGGGTCCGCCTTCACTGCGAAGTACAGGTCGCCGTCGACCGAGTAGACCGCGCCGGCCCGCTGCAGGTCCTCGACCGCGTTCGCCACCAGGTCGATCGACTCCACGACACCGACATAGTGCTGCGGCGGGATCACTCGCAACGCGGTCATGTCGTCGCGGAAGAGCTGGATCTCCAGATACGCCAGGTCGGTCCAGTCGACACCGGTCTCGGCCGCGCGCTCGAGCAGCGGGTCGTCGACGTCGGTGATGTTCTGCGTGTAGTGGACGTCGTACCCGGCGTCTCGCCAGAGCCGGTTGACCAGGTCGAACGTCAGGTACGTCGCCGCGTGGCCCATGTGGGTGGCGTCGTACGGTGTGATGCCGCACACGTACATCCGGGCCGTCGCGCTGTCGACCGGTGGCACCTCGACCAGCCCGCCAGAGGCGGTGTCGTAAAGGCGCAGCCGCCGGGCCGGGCCCGGCACGACCGGGATGTCTGGTTTCGTCCACGCCTGCATGCATCGGAGCTTATGCCAGTCCGGTTTTCAACGACGCGACACGTTCCATTCCCCGGTCGAATCCGGCTCAGAACGCGGGCCAGGGAATGGCAGGCCAATCGTCGCTGGGCAACGGATAGGCACCCGTCTTGAGCAGGGTCGCACAGCGCTCGCGGGTGGCGGTCAGCTCGACCGCGGTGATCAGCTCGCACAGCTGCTGACCGAGTCCACCGGCCAGCTGGTCGGCCAACCGGCGTACGTCGTCCAGCAGGTCGGCCGGGATCGGGTCGCCGGCCCAGCCCCACAGGACCGTCCGCAGCTTGTCGTCGGCGTTGAACGTGACGCCGTGGTCGACGCCGTACACCCGGCCGTCGCCCGGGTTCAGCACGTGGCCGCCCTTGCGGTCGGCATTGTTGACCACGGCATCGAATACCGCCATCCGCCGCAACGCCTCGTTGTCCGCGTGCACCAGCGTCACCGGGTTGTGCCGGCCGTCGAGCGCGTCGAGTACGCCGAGCCATCCGGCCGGCACCCGTCCTTGCGGAACGATGTCGACCAGCTCGGTCTCCCCCGGCCCGAGCTCGGCCTCGTCGATCCACAACTGCACCATGCCCTCGCCGAGCGGCCCGTCGCGCAACAGCGTCGGCGGCACGACCGACCACCCGAGCGCCTCGGAGACGACGTACGCCGCGAACTCGCGCTGAGCCAGCGTGCCGTCGGGGAAGTCCCACAACGGCCGCTCCCCCTGCACGGGCTTGTAGACCACGGTCGCGGTCTCGCCGTCGAGGCTCACCGATCCCTGGAAGGTGCCGTTCGACGCGGCCACGAGCCGGCCGTGCAGGGACAGCTCTCCCTGGGCGAGCAGGTCCGGATCGCTCATTCCGGCAGGTGCCTGCGGTAGCCGTTGGCACGTGGACAGATATGCCCCTCCGGGTCGATCGGCCGGCCGCAGAACGGGCAGCTCGGGCGGCCGGACGCGACCAGGGCGACCGCCCGCCGGGCGAACGCGCGGGCCTGCTCCTCGGTGATCCGGACGACGAACACCTCGGCGTCGTCGGACTCCATCGCGGCCGTGATCGGGTCGGTCTCCTCCTCCAGCTCGGCCTGCTCGCCGGTGACGACCGCGAACACCTCGATCACCACCCGCTCGGCGTCGGCCTCCCAGGCCAGCGTCATCGTGCCGGCCCGGAACTCCTCCTCGATCGGCTGCTCCAGCGGGTCCGTGTCGTCGACCGTGGTCAGCGTGGCCGGGTCCCGGTCGAACCGCCGGGCCACCTCGTCCAGCATCACGTCGAGCCGCTCCGCGAGCGCCATCACCTGTTCCTTCTCACAGGCCACCGAGGTCAGCCGGACGCCGGCCCGCGCCTGCAGGAAGAACGTCCTCGCACCGGGTTCCCCCACGGTGCCGGCGACGAACCGATCCGGGTCGTCGTAGGAATGCACAACTCGCGCCATGTCTAGACCCTATTACCGTCCACCGACCACTGCGTCGGAAGACTGCTTCTTGGTCCGTCCCTTGGCCGGGGGTTTGGGGATCAGGGACTTCAGTTCGCTGCCGGAGTCGTTCAGCCGGACCAGGAACGGGCGGGTCGGGGTGTAGGTGATGATCGTGGTCGACGCGGTGTCCACCACGATCCGCTGGAAGGTGTCCAGGTGCTGACCCAGCGCGTCCGCGACGATCGCCTTGATCACGTCGCCGTGCGACACCGCCACCCAGATCGCACCGTCGCCGTGGCTCTTCGCCAGCGCCGCGTCGTGCGCCCGTACGGCGTCGACGGCACGCTGCTGCATGGCCCGCATCGACTCCCCGTTCGGGAACGTCACCGCGGACGGGTGCTGCTGGACGACCGCCCACAACGGATCCTTCGCCAGGGTGGCGATCTTCTGCCCGGTCCAGTCGCCGTACCCACACTCGGTCAGCCGCCGATCCGTTGCCGGACGCAACCCTTCGTGGAGTTTCGCGATCGCCGCCGCCGTCTGCTTGCAGCGCTCCAACGGTGAGGTGACGAGCGCTGCCAGCGGCAGCTCGGCCAGCCGCTGCGCGACCGCCTCCGCCTGCTTGACGCCGGTCTCGTCCAGCTTCACACCCGGCGTGCGGCCGGCCAGTGTGCCGGATGTGTTCGCGGCACTGCGGCCGTGCCGGACCAGAATCACCGTGGGCATGACCTGCACGCTATCCGGTCCGGTCAAGCGACGGTGCCATGATGGTGGCGTGATCGTGGACTGCGGCGTGTACGCCGAGGGCGAACGGCAGGACCTGCCCAGGGATCCCGAGACCGTTGCCCAGGCCATCGACGACAACGGCGAGTGCTTCGGCTGGGTCGGCCTGCACGATCCGTCGGACGCCGAGATGCGCCGTGTCCAGGGCCTGTTCGACCTGCACGAGCTCGCGGTCGAGGACTCGCTGAAGGCCCACCAGCGGCCGAAGATCGAGCGGTTCGGCGAGGCGATCGTCGTCGTCCTGCGTACCCTCTGGTACGTCGACGAGGGCGATGCCGTGGAGACCGGCCAGCTCAGCGTCTTCATCGGTCCGCGGTACGTCGTGACCGTCCGGCACGGTGAGGGCGGTGAGCTGGCCACGGCCCGGCACCAGCTGGAGGAGCGTGCCTCCCTGCTCGGCCACGGTCCGGCCGCCGTCCTGTGGGCGATCTGCGACTCGGTCGTGGACGACTACGAGACTGTTGCGGAGTCGGTCGAGCTCGACGTCGACGAGATCGAGAGCTCGGTGTTCTCGCCCGAGCGCACCAGCGACGCCGAGCGGATCTACAAGCTCAAGCGCGAGGTGCTCGAGATGCGCCGCGCGATCCAGCCGCTGCGCGATCCGATGGAACAGTTCGCCC
Source organism: Kribbella sp. CWNU-51 (assembly GCF_054073265.1). Taxonomy (NCBI): domain Bacteria; kingdom Bacillati; phylum Actinomycetota; class Actinomycetes; order Propionibacteriales; family Kribbellaceae; genus Kribbella; species Kribbella sp. CWNU-51. The sequence continues at coordinate 210,566 of NZ_JBSXMZ010000004.1, read as the reverse complement.
ACGGCATGCCCGGCATCAACCCGAAGGCCGCGCCGTACTTCCGCGACGTCGTCGACCACCTCAACCGCGTCTCCGACCAGACCGAGTCCATCGACACGCTGCTCAGTTCGGCCCTGCACGCCCACCTGGCCAGGGTTTCGGTACAGCAGAACGACGACATGCGCCGGATCTCGGCCTGGGTCGCCATCGCCGCGGTGCCGACCATGGTGGCCGGCATCTACGGGATGAACTTCGACAACATGCCCGAGCTGCGCTGGCACTTCGGGTACTACGCCATCCTCCTGCTGATGGCCGTCACCTGCACCACCATGTACCGCTTCTTCCGCAAGGTGGGCTGGCTTTAAGTAGCGGTGATCGTGCTAGTGGCCAGCAGGATGACGAGCACGATGCCGAGCAGGAGGCGGTAGAAGGCGAACACCTCGATCGTGTGGTTGACGAGGAACCGCAGCAGCCAAGCGATCGACACATAGGCGACGATGAAGCTGACGACGGTCCCGACCAGCAGCGGGACGGCGCCGACGTCGCCGTTCAGGGCGTCCTTCAGCTCGTACGCACCGGCCCCGACCAGGGCCGGAATGCCGAGCAGGAAGGAGACCCTGGCCGCGGCCACCCGTTCCAGGCCGCGGAACAGTCCGGCCGAGATCGTCGCGCCCGACCGCGAGATGCCCGGGATCAGCGCCAGGCACTGGACCAGGCCCATCACGAGCGCGTCGACGAAGGTGAGCTTCTCCAGCGGTCGGCTCTTGGTGCCAAGGCGCTCGGCGGCAACCATCACGAACGACCAGCCGATCAGAGCCGCGGCCACCCACCACAGGCTGCGCAGCGGACCGGAGATGATGTCTCGCGCGAGGAACCCGACGATGACGATCGGCACCGAGCCGACGATCACGTACCAGCCCATCCGGTGGTCGAACTCGCCGCGGTGCTCGGGTTTGACCAGGCCGCGCACCCAGGCGACGGCGATCCGCCGGATGTCCTTCCAGAAGAACAGGACGACCGCCGCGATCGCGCCGACCTGGATCACCGCGGTGAAGCCGGTGATCGCCGGGTCGTCGATCTGCAGGCCGAGCATCTTCGACACGATGGTCAGGTGGCCGGTGCTGGACACCGGCAGGAATTCGGTCAGGCCCTCGACGATGCCGAGGATGATGGCGTCCCAGATCGTCATCAGTGACCGACTCCGGCGAGGTCGAGGGCCTCGGCGACCGTGCGCAGGTCGGCGATCCGCTGGTCGACGGTGGAGGCGAACGGCGTGATCGCGACGGTCGTCGCCCCGGCCTCGGCGTACGCGGTGAGCTTCTCGGCCATCCGCTCCTTGCTACCGAGCAGCGAGATCGAGTCGATGAATCCTTGCGGTACGGCGGCCATCGCCTCGCGGTGCTTCTTGTCCAGGTAGAGGTCCTGGATCTCCTTGGCCTCGTCGGCGTAGCCCATCCGGACCGCGAGCGCGTTGTAGAAGTTCTTCTCCCGGCTGCCCATGCCGCCGATGTACAGCGCGGCGTACCCACGGATCGGGTCGGCCGCCGCTTGCAGATCGTCTCCGGTCATCACCGGTACGGACGCGACGACATCGAAACCGTCGAGTCCGAGTTGGCGGGTCTCGCGGCCCGTCCTGGAGTGGTTCAACTGCTCTCCCAGATAGGCGGGGTCGTTGAGGATGCCGAGCCAGCCGTCGGCGATCTCGCCGGCCAGCTCGAGGTTCTTCGGGCCGACCGCGGCCAGGTAGATCGGCACGTGGTCGCGGATCGGCCGGACGGTCAGCTTCAGTGCCTTGCCGGGTCCGTCGGGCAGCGGCAGCGTGAAGTACTTGCCCTCGTACGCGACGGTCTCGCGGCGGAGAGCGGAGTTCACGATGGCAACGTACTCACGCGTCCTGAGCAACGGCTGAGAGAACCGGACGCCGTGCCAGCCCTCCGACACCTGCGGTCCGGACACGCCGAGGCCGAGCCGGAACCGGCCGTTCGACAGCCGGTCCAGGGTGGCCGCGGTCATCGCGGTCATCGCCGGGGTCCGGGCCGGGATCTGGAAGACCGCCGCGCCGACGTCGATCGTGGTGGTCTGGGCGGCGATCCAGCTGAGCAGCGTGGCCGCGTCGGAGCCGTACGCCTCCGCCGCCCAGGTGACCGAGAATCCGAGCCGCTCGGCCTCCCTCACCAGCCTGAGATGATCCAGATGGTCGTCGCCGCCGAAGACGAAGCCGATGTTGAGTCCGAGTCGCATGACTGGCGAGCCTAGCGAGCCGTTGTCGGTGGCCCGCAATAGGCTCGGGTCATGCAGCAGCGCTATCTCGGTCACAGTGGACTGGCGGTGAGCAGGCTCGGCCTGGGCACCATGTCCTGGGGCCGCGACACCGACGAGCACGAGGCGCGCGAGCAGCTCGCCGCGTTCGTCGCCGCCGGCGGCACGCTGATCGACACCGCGGCGGCGTACGGCGACGGCGACAGCGAGCGCCTGATCGGGTCGCTGCTCGGCGACGTGGTGGACCGCGACGATCTGGTGATCGCGACGAAGGCCGGGTTCAGCGTCCGCCGCGGCGAGCGGATCACCGACACCTCGCGGGGTGCCCTGCTGCGTGACCTCGAGGCGTCGCTGCGACGGCTGAACGTCGACCACATCGACCTGTGGCAGCTGCACACCTGGTCGGACGACGTACCGCTGGAGGAGACGCTGTCCGCGCTCGACCACGCGGTGAACTCGGGCAAGGTCCGGTATGTCGGCGTGTCGAACTACGCCGGCTGGAAGTCGGCCCGGGCCGTCACCTGGCAGCAGGCCTGGCCCGGCCGCGCGGTGCCGGTGTCCAACCAGGTCGAGTACTCGCTGCTGGCCCGCGACGCCGAGGCGGACGCGATCCGCGCGGCCGGCGGGCTCGGGATCGGGGTGCTGGCCTGGTCGCCGCTTGGCCGCGGTGTGTTGACTGGAAAGTACCGAACGGGCATCCCGGCGGACTCCCGGGCGGCGTCTCAGCATCTGTCCAGATTCGTCGACCCCTATCTCGACGGCCGCGGTTCGGGCATCGTGGAAGCGGTCGCACGAGCCGCCGACGGGCTCGGCTGGACCCCGCTCGAGGTGGCGCTCACCTGGGTGCGGGACCGGCCGGGAGTGTCGGCGGCGATCGTCGGGGCCCGGACGGCGATGCAGCTCAAGTCGGTTCTGGGTGTGGAGGAGCTGACCCTCCCGCCCGCGATCGTCGCTGCGCTGGAGGATGTGTCGTAAGTCGTTGGAGGTGCGGATGGCCGAATATGAGCTACAGCAGTTCGAGGTGTCCAGGACGGAATCGCGTGGCGCGGTCCGTCGCTTGCTGACTGAGCACGCCGAGTACGGCGGCTGGGAGCTGGCCCGGCTGAGACGCTACCCCGACGGCACCCGGCGGGTCTGGCTCCGCCGCCGCATCATCCGGGTGATGCGGACCCTCTGAGCAACGCGGTCACGAGCTCCCGGCGACTGCCGACGCCGACCTTGTCGTACGCCGCTCGCACATGTTCCTGCACGGTGTGCGGCGACAAGCACAATCGCTCGACGATCTGCCGTGTGGAGAACCCCTGCAACAGCAACTCCGTCACGCGCTGCTGAGCCGGCGTCAACCCATGCACATCCAGCAGGAACGACCCCAGCTGCGCCGGAGTGACCGGCTCGATCACCACCGCGGTCCGCTCGCCACCGCCTCGAAGTGTCGAGGCGTGCAGGGCTAGCCAGCGGCCCGCCTTCGTCCGCACCTTGACCGCCGGCGCTGCGGGCAGTTCCTGCACCCGCATCAGCTGAGCGGCCACCGCTCGCACCGCGACGGGGAGCTCGCTGCGACGATCCGGATCCAGCTCGGCCAGCCAGTGCTCGGCCTCCGCACTGATCGACTCCACCCGCAGATCCGCATCGAGCACGACCACCCCCGGCCCGACGTCGGCGGTCTCCATCGACCCCGTGCGGAGGCCTCGTCGCAGTCCCTCGGCCAGATGTGGTGTCAGGCGCCGTACCAGCTGCAACTCCTGCTCCGAGAACCCGGCGTCCGCGTCCTCGCGGTGCAGGCAGATGACGCCCCAGCAGCGGCCGTTCGACACCAGCGCGGCCCGGAGTTCGTCACCGAGACCGAGTGGCCGCATCACCTCGGCGTACCGAGCGCTGCTGGCCCAGTCACCCTTCGTCGCGTGTCCGAGTGAGCTGACCGGATCGCGGGCCGCGGCGAGTGTGGCGAACTTGTTCACATCCGTCTGGCCGAACTCGTTCGCGAGGAACTGCTCGGTCACCGCACCGAGCGGTTCGTCCACACTCACCGCCGTGAACAGCACCGTGGCCGGATCGACCGTCGCGAAGAACGCCGCGTCGATCGTCATCAGGCCCTTCAGCCGGCGCAGCGTCTCGGACCGCAGCTCATCGGCGTCCAGCCCCGCGTAACAGCGCTGAATCAGCACGTCCAGGCGATCCGCCGCCCCCATGATCGTGATGCTACGCCGGTACGACGCCGAGCTGTCTGAGGAAACCGAGGTCGTCCAGGCGGCCCCAGCGTTCGACGATCCGGCCGTCGCGCAGCCGGAAGATGTTGATCCCGGGCAGGCTGACGGTCTTTCCGGTCGGCGCGATGCCCATCACCTCGCCTTCGTGGGTCCCGCCGGCGGTGAACCGCTCGACCACGATGTCGCCCTCGGCAACGAGTGCGTGCAGCTCGCTGTGCCAGTCGGGGAACGCCGCCCGCATCATTGCGCCGGCCGCCCGCATCCCGTCACCGTCCGGCGTGACTCCGAACGGCGGATCGTGGTTGATGAAGTCCTCGGCGAGGTACGTGTCGACCGCGCTCGGGTCCCCCTTGGTGAACAGTCCGTCGATGAAGTCCCTGACGACGGCTTTGTTGCTGTCTGTCGTGTTCATGGCATCGATGCTCCGACGGCCCGGCTCCCCGGCGTACCCCTACTAGTTGGGGTTTCGTGTCGCTGAAATATCTCTGCAACAGAGGTATTCTGGGCAGCATGAGCAACGACGCCCTTGCCGAGGAGTTGCTGGCCGCGCTCGGGCTGGTGCGTCGGCACCTCCGTCGATCCGCGGGTCGGCCCGGGTCGCTGTCGACACTGACCGGCTCACAGACCGAGCTGGTCCGGACAGTCCGCCGCAATCCCGGCATCTCGGTGACCGAGGCCGCCGCCGAGCTCGGCTTGGTCGCGAACACGGTGTCGACACTGGTCGGTCAGCTCATCGAGCGCGGGCTGCTCGTGCGCGCCCCGGACGAGGCCGATCGCCGCGTCGCGCGGCTGACCTTGACCGAGCCGGCCCGTGAGCAGGTCGAGGCCTGGCGCGACCGCCGTACCGCGCTCGTCACCCAGGCGCTCGACAGCCTCGACACCGACGACCGGGACGCGTTGCGGGCCGCGTTGCCGGTGCTCGGCGTACTCGCGGAGCGGTTGCACCCCCAGCAAGACGAACGTGCCCTGGTCCAGCAGGGGAAGGAGCGAGGATGAGTGCGGATTCAGTGCCTGACCCGGTTCCGGCCGTCCGGATCGACGGCTTGAGCCATCGGTTCGGCGATCATCTCGCCGTCGACAACCTCGATCTGGAGGTCTCACCCGGCGAGTGTTTCGGCCTGCTCGGTCCGAACGGCGCCGGCAAGACCACCACGCTGCGCGTCCTCAACACCCTGTACCCACCACAGTCCGGCACGGTCCGGGTCTTCGGGCTCGACGTCCGCACCGAAGCGATGTCGGTACGGCGGATGCTCGGCTACGTCCCGCAGCAGCTGTCGATCGAAGGGGCGCTGACCGCCCGGGAGAACGTGTCGTGGTTCGCGCGGCTGTTCGACGTACCGCGCCGGGAGCGGGCCGCCCGGGTCGCCGAGGTGCTCGAGATCGTCGACCTGACCGATGCCGCGGACCGGCTCGCCTCGACGTACTCCGGTGGCATGGTGCGCCGCCTGGAGCTGGCGCAGGCGCTGGTCAACCGGCCGGCTCTGCTCGTACTGGACGAGCCGACGGTCGGCCTCGACCCGGTCGCCCGGGATTCGGTCTGGGCCCGGGTTCAGCAGATGCAGGAGCGGTACGGGATGACCGTGCTGCTGACCACGCACTAAATGGAGGAGGCCGACCTGCTCTGCGACCGGGTCGCCCTGATGCACGAGGGCCGGCTGCGCACGATCGGGAGCCCGGACGAGCTCAAGGCCGAGCTCGGACCCGATGCCAGCCTCGAGGACGTTTTCCGCCACCACACCGGCGAGAGTCTCGCCGCTGCCGAGAAGGGAGGCCTGCGCGATGTCCGTGGCACCCGTCGCACCGCCCAACGCATGGGCTGAGTCCAGGCCCCGGGCCGCCGTCCGGCTGCTGTCGCGGATCGCCACGTTCTGCCTGGTCGAGTTGCAGAAACTGCGGCACGACCGGACCGAGCTCGTCACCCGCGCGATCCAGCCGATCCTGTGGCTGGTCATCTTCGGCCAGACGTTCAGCCGGATCCGGGCGATCCCGACCGGCGACGTTCCGTACCTGGACTATCTCGCGCCCGGCATCATCGCGCAGTCCGCCTTGTTCGTGGCCATCTTCTACGGCATCCAGATCATCTGGGAGCGCGACGCCGGCATCCTCACCAAGCTCCTCGTCACGCCCAGCCCGCGCTCCGCCCTGGTGACCGGCAAGGCGTTCGCGGCCGGCGTACGGACGATCTCGCAGGCGATCGTCGTCATCATCGTCGCCGCGCTGCTCGGCGTCAGCATGACGTGGAATCCGCTGAAGTTGCTGGCCGTGTTCGTGGTCGTCGTCCTCGGCGCGGCCTTCTTCTCCTGCTGTCGATGACGATCGCCGGCCTGGTCCTGCGGCGCGACCGCCTGATGGGCATCGGCCAGGCGATCACGATGCCGCTGTTCTTCGCGTCCAACGCCCTGTACCCCGTGAGCTTGATGCCCGGTTGGCTGCAGGTCATCAGCCACGTGAACCCACTCACGTACGAGGTCAGCGCCCTGCGCGGCCTGCTCATCGGGCTACCCACCAACTACTGGCTGGACTTCGGAGTCCTCATCGTCGCCGCCACCGCCGGCATCTGCGCAGCCGCCTCCCTCCTCGGCCGACTCGCCCGCTAAAGGTCGTGCCGCATCCAGACGTTCGGCTCGACGTACACCGCGTGGTCATGCCGTACGTCGCAATGCACCGGGACGAGCGCCTTCGGGACGATCACGTCACCCGTCGTGTCGAACGGCAGGCCGGTCCACTCGCGCCACTCCGCCAGTGACCCCGCGATCACCATCGACCGGGGCGCCACCTTGACGATGAATGCGCCCGCCTTGACGTGCACCCGCAGCCACGGATCTTGTGGCAGACCGTCTGGGCGCAGTTCCTCGATGTACTCCGTCATCGGCTGATCCGCGTCCGTCTTGCCGTTCGGCCGGACCGGCGCAAACAGGGCGCTGTGTCCCTTGGCCTTCACCGCCGCGCGCATCGCCCTGAGCATCTCGTGGGACAGGCCGCGGCCGAGGTGGGAGGGCCGGATCAGGATCTCCAGTGCACTCGACACGTTCGGCTCTCGGCCGTTGCGCAGGTCGGCGAAACCCCAGTGCAGCACCCGGTCCCAGCCGCCCGACGGGAGCTCCGTGCGATTCTCGTCCGGGAAGACGAACGGGATGCTCCGGCCGTGCGCCACCAGCTCACCGTCCTCGGTCGCCACCACGCACTGGTCGGGGAACCGCACCGGCACCTGACCCATGAACGCGTTACCGATCGGGTCGTTGTGCATGAACTCGGGCCACGCGTCGGCGAACTCGTACATCCGCTCCAGGTACTCAGGCCGCTCGGCCAACGTGGTGATCAGGATCTCGGACATACCCCGCAGTCTCGCACCGCACCAGCACGAGTACGGCGATCAGCGCCGTCAGCAGCCCGGCTCCGACCAGAGTGTGCTCAGCCCCCAAGGCAGCGATGATCGGCCCGCCGGCCAGCATCCCGGCCGAACTGCTCGCACTCACCACCACACTCTGTCCCGACAACAACGTCCGCCGCTCGGCACCGGCCGACGATCGCGTGATGATGACGGAGATCGCCGCGATCCCCAGTACGACGGTCAGCCCGGAAAGCGCACCCATCACGGCCACGACCGCCGGAGTGGTCCACAGACCCATGCCGATCCAGCACAGCCCCATGACGGTCCAGGCGATCGATGCCAACGGCACCGGCCGGATCCGCCGGACGATCGCCAGCGAGATCGCGGTCCCGATCACCGACCCCACGCCGTACCCGGTCATGCCGGCGGCGAGGTAGATGCCAGGCCGCCCGCGCTCCTCGCCGATTACCGACAAGCCGAGAGTGAACGCGAACCACGTCACACATCCCGTACCCCGGACGATCCACCCGTAGAGCACCTCACGACGCCCTTCGAGGCTCGCCCGGATCGAGGGTGTCGCTATACCTCCAGGTGCTCGCTCGCCGCGCACAGTGCAGGCCAGCAAACCGGCAGCGAGCACGGTGGCGGCTTCGACCCAGAGCAGTCCGTTCGTCAGGTCCGCCGCCACCGCCAGGGCGCCGACGACCGGGCCGACCATCATGCCGATCCGGCGGAGTCCGTCCTGCCAGGTCAGCAGTACGACGGCCCTGCCCTCACCCCACCGGTCTCCGGTGTCGGCGAGCAGAGCCGAGCGGCCCGGGGTGGACAGCGCGTCGCCGCAGCCGAGCAGGAGTCCGCTGATCACCAGCAGCGCAGGAGTGAGGAGTCCGAGCATCGCCGCAGCCGGCACGAGGGCCAGCGCTGCCGCCGAGACAGCCGCAACCATTGCGAGCCGCGGGCCCGAGTCCACCCATTGCCGGGCCTTCCGGGCCCACCACGGTGACAACAGCACCGGTATGCCGGCCGCACCACCGACCAGGCCGGTCGCGGCGACCGAGCCCGTGTCGCGCAGGATCACCAACGGCAGCGCGACCTGCGCGATCCGGAAGGCGAAGTCCGCCGCTCCCCCACCGGCGAGCAACGCCAGCGCTTCGGACCGGGCTCTCATACCCTTGATTCTTCAAGGTTTCCGGACTCTCAGGTAGTGAGCTGGTGTTGCCTGGTTGCCATAGGCTGAGCCTATGGCCTCATTACCTTCGGTCGAGGACCTGCGGCTGGTCCAGGCCATCACCCGCACGGGCGCCGTCGGCACGGCCGCCCGCGAGCTGCGCATCTCGCAGCCCTCCGCGTCCCAGCGACTGAGCCGGCTGGAGCGCCTGTGCGGCACCAAGCTCTTCGAGCGCGACACCCGCGGCGCCCGCCCGACCGCGGCCGGCGCCGAGCTCAGCCGCCGGGCCGACCACATCCTCGGCCACCTCGAGGAGGTGTACGCCGCCACCCGGGCGGCCGCCGTCGGCCGGCAACTGGTGATCGGCACCTTCGCCAGCCTCGCGCCGATCCTGTTCCCGGTCCTGGACGCCGATCTGCCCGGCCTGGACATCGAGCAGCAGGTCGACCACGGCCACTTCCTGGTCGAACGCATCGCCGAGGGGACGATGGACGCCGCCTTCATCGCGATCGCCGACCAGATGACCCTGCCGCGCGGCACGGTCGCGCGCCGCGTCGGCCGCGACGAACTCGTCCTGTTCGTCCCACCCGGCGCCCGCCCACCCGGCCGCGGCCGGCACCCGCTGAAGGATCGTCCGGTCGCGTTCGCCACCTACGACCGCGGCATCGAGGACATCCACGCCCGCCTGGCCGCCCTCGGCGCGCTCCCACGCCGCGGCGTCACCCTCAGTACAACGGTCGCCATGGCCCGCCGCCGCGCCCACCTGGCCCTGGTCCCCCGCAGCACCCTCGCCACCGAACTCCGCCCCGGCGAACACCTCACCCCCGCTCCCTTCCGCTACCGCCTCGCGCTCTCCGTCGTCACCACCCCCACGCCACCCAAACCACTGATCCAGTACCTCCCGCGCCTCCGCGCCACGTTGAACTTGTCGTGAACACCGGCGTGCCGCGGCCAGCCGTACGGCAGACTCGGACGTATGAACCTGCGGGGGTTGGCGCGCGACCGGCGACTGTTGACGGCGTTCTGGGGTACGACGGTCGTGCAGGTTGCGGCCGTTGCCTTCGACGTCAAGATCCTCAAGCAGGCCAGCAAGGTGCCGCTGATGCCACTGCTGTGGTCATGGTCGCGGACCCAGGACGCACCGCCACTCCTCCAAGCGGCCTTGCTGGCGTCGGCCGCCGGTGACCTCCTCCTCGAGACCGATCTCCAACTGGCCGGTATGGCCGCCTTCGCCGCCGCCCACGCCTGCTACGTGGCGGTCTTCCTCGCCAACCCGGCGCAACGGTCGTGGCGCGTGCTGGCGGCGTACGGCGCGCTCTGGGCGGCGCTGATCGCGGCGCTCTCCCCCGGGTTGGGTGGCCAGCGCGTGCCGGTCGCGGCGTACGCGTTGTTGCTCACGGCAACTGCGATCGCCTCGCGGTGGCACAGCCCGCGCAGCGGACTCGGCGGCACGTTGTTCTTCATCTCCGACGCGCTGATCGCGCTGCGGATGGCCGGCCGGGACTTCCCGGGACGCGGCGCGCTGGTGATGTCGTCGTACGCGATCGGTCAGTACCTCCTCACCTCCGGCATCACCGCAGCGCGACCGGATCTGACCGGTAGTGGTCAGAGGCGTTGACCTCTGGTCGCGGATCGCGATGGGGTGATCGGGTGGCGACCGTCGACGACGTACGAAGCCAGTTCCGGACACCGCCGCCCGAGGGGCGGCCGATGATGCGATGGTGGTGGTTCGGGCCGTCGGTGGACCGGGGTGAGCTCGACCGCCAACTGCGGGCGATGGCCGCGGCCGGGCTGGGTGGTGTCGAGGTCGCCTTCGTCTATCCCCTGGGCCCGGTCGACACACCGTTCGGTTCGGACAAGTTCCTGCACGACGTCCGGCATGCTGCGCGAACTGCACGCGATCTCGGGCTGAGGTTCGACCTGACGCTGGGTAGCGGCTGGTCCTTCGGCGGCGGGCATATCGGACCGGACCTGGCCGCGCGCCGGCTCTGCTGGGATCGGCGCGAGATCGGCCCCGAGGCGTACGACGTACCGGCGGTGGCGGCGTGGCCAGGAGACGAGGTCGTCGCGGCGTTCGTGGGCGAAGGATCAGCGGGCGTGCCCACGTCGTACGTCGAACTTCCGGTCAGCGACGGCACGATCCGGGTGCCGCGGGGCAACGGGCCGCGTGAGGTGCTGATCGCGTCCTCACGACTGACGGGGCAGAACGTCAAGCGAGCCGCGGCGGGCGCGGAAGGGCCGGTGCTCGATCACTACTCGGCGGCTGCTGCGGCCGAACACATCAGGTGTGTCGCGGAACCGCTGCTGATGGCCGCCACGCCGGAGCGGGTCGGATCAGTGTTCTGCGACAGCCTGGAGGTGTATCAGGCCGACTGGACAGCGGGCATCCTCGAGGAATTCGGCCGTCGGCGCGGATACGAGTTGCGGCCGCGGCTGTACGAGTTGCTCGTCGACACGACCGGCTCGAGGCAACTGCGTATCGACTTCCACCGCACGTTGTCGGAGTTGTACGAGGAGAACTTCGTCGCGGTCTTCCAGCGCTGGGCGGCCGGGCACGGCGTACCGTTCCGGATCCAGAGCTACGGCGAACCGCCCGCGACGATGAGCAGCTACCGCTTCGCCGACCTGTTCGAGGGCGAGGGCTGGGGATGGACGAGCATCCCGGAGACGCGGTGGGCGTCGTCGGCAGCGAGCATCCACGGCCGATCGGTCGTGTCGGCGGAGGCCTGGACCTGGGTCCACTCGCCGTCGTTCCGCGCGACGCCGCTCGATCTCAAGGGCGAGGCGCACGAGCACTTCCTGTCCGGCGTGAATCAGCTGATCGGGCACGGCTGGCCGTACTCGCCGTCCGGCGGCGCCGGCCGGGGCTGGATCTTCTACGCCGCCGGCGCGCTCGACGACCGGAACCCTTGGTGGCCGGTGGCAACGGATCTCTTCGGCTATCTGCACCGCTTGTCCTGGTTGCTGCAGCAGGGAACACCGGTCCGGCCGGTCAAGGTCTACGTGCCGGCCTCCGACGCGTACGCCGAGATGCACGGATCGGTGAATCTGTATCGGACCGTACGACGGTTGATCGGCGACGACATCCCGCGCAGCATCCGGTCGGCCGGACTCGACTTCGACCTGATCGACGACGACGCGCTGAGTGTGGTCGACCCGGCCGGGGTTCCGCTGGTCGTCGTACCCCCGGACGCGACGATGCCGGAGGCAACTACCCGCTGGCTCGACGCGGTCCGCGCGGCCGCCGGCTCGGTGGTCGGCGACCCGTCGGCTGCGCTGCCGGCCGCACCGGTGACAGCGCCGGACGACGTCGGGGTGGTGCACCGGCGACTGGACGACGGTGACGTGTACTTCGTGGCGAACACCGGCAACGAGCCGCGGACAGTCCGCTGCGAGGGGCCGGTGGAGCAGTGGGATCCGTTGACCGGCGCGGTCACGGTCATCGACGGGGCGGAGGTGACCTTGGACGCGTACGAGGCGACCGTTCTCGTCCCGGCCAACTCGTCGGCAGAACGGGTCGCGGTGGAAGAGGTGACGGTCGGCTCGGGCGGAGGGGCGTGGGTGGTCGGCTTCGCCGATGAGACCACGCCCGTGACGCTCCCGCACCGATGGGAGGACGATCCCGTCCGAGCGGCGTACTCGGGATCCGCGACCTACCGGACCTCGATCGAGCTACCTGATCTGGCAGCGACCACGCGGGTGCTGCTCGACTTCGGCGCCGGCCAAGCAGTGTCCGCCGGGACCGAGACCTATCTACCAGCACACTCATATCGGGCGATGCTCGTGCCGCCGATCGGAGTCGCCGCCGAGACCTGGCTGAATGACACCCTCTGCGGCACGCTCTGGGCGCCGCCGTACCGCGTCGACCTGACGCACGCGGCGCAGCCCGGACCGAACGAGCTGCGCATCGTCGTCCACAACACCGCGGCCAACGCCTTGGCGGCAGACGATCACCTCGCACCGCTGGTCGAATCCGTCACCGCGCAGTACGGACGCCGCTTCGATCTCCAGAACGTCGAGCATGCCGCCGACTTCCTGAACTCAGGTCTGCTCAACCCACCGACGGTGCTCCTGCGGCATCAGGCCTGATCGAAGAAGCGGTCCAGGACCCGGGAACCGAATTCCAGGGCGCTCGTCGGCACGCGCTCGTCGATACCGTGGAACATGCCCATGAAGTCGAGGTCCGGCGGCAGTTGCAGCGGCACGAACCCGAAGCAGCGCACTCCCAGCCGACTCCACGACTTGGCGTCCGTACCACCCGACATCAGCAGCGGCGCGGTCCGGCTCTGCGGGTCCTCGGCCGCGAGGCAGGCCTTCATCGCCTCGACCAGACCACCGCTGAACTCGGTCTCCAGCGCGATGTCCTCGACCACCGTCTCGCGCCGCACCTTGTCACCGATCAGCTCGTCGATGGTGGCGAAGAACTCGTCCTCGTACCCGGGCAGGAACCGGCCGTCGATGTGCGCCTCGGCGTCGCCGGGGATCACGTTGACCTTGTAGCCGGCGTTCAGCATCGTCGGGTTGGAGCTGTTGCGGATCGTCGCGCCGAACATCCGGCTGAAGCTGCCCAGCTTCGCCAGCGTCGCGGTCATGTCGTCCGGGTCGAGCTCGATCTCGAGCACGTCCTCCAGCGTCTTCAGGAACTCCCGGACCGTCGGCGTCATCCGCAGCGGCCACTCGTGCGTGCCGATCCGGGTGACCGCCTCGACCAGGTTGGTGACCGCGTTGTCGGTGTTGACCATCGACCCGTGGCCCGCCGTACCGCGGGCCTTGAGCCGCATCCAGTTCATGCCCTTCTCGGCGGTCTCGATCAGGTACAGCCGCAGGTCGTCCTTCACCGTGATCGAGAACCCGCCGACCTCGCCGATCCCTTCGGTGCAGTCGGCAACGGTGTCCGGGTGGTTGTTGACCAGCCACTGGGCGCCGTACGCGCCGCCGGCCTCCTCGTCCGCGGTGAAGACGAGCCGCACCGGCCGCCGCGGCTTGACGCCGGCGCGCTGCCGCGCCCGGACCACCGACAGCACCATCGCGTCGAAGTCCTTCATGTCGACCGCGCCGCGGCCCCAGACGCACCCGTCGAAGATCTCCCCGGCGAACGGGTCGACCTTCCAGTCCTTCGGATCGGCCGGTACGACGTCCAGGTGGCCGTGCACGAGCAGCGGATCGGCGGACTGGTCCTCGCCTTCCCAGTGCGCGACCAGCGAGGCCCGGCCGGGCTCCGACTCGTAGATCGTCGACTCGATCCCGACCTCGTCCAGCTTGGCCGCGACGTACTCGGCGGCGACCCGCTCACCGTTGCTCTTGCCGTTGCCGTAGTTCGTGGTGTCGATCCGGATCAGCTCACTGCAGAGCTCCACCACCTCGGCGTCGGGGGTGTACGACGTACGGTCTCTCGGCGTCGGAGAAGTCATGCGACCCATCCTCCCCCACCGGGTCGGTCAGACCGTCGTCAGGTCAGGGTGATCGAGTCGCCGGAGATGGTGATCTGCTTGGGCGGAAGTGGTCGCGGCGCCGGTCCCGCGACTACGGCGCCGGTGGCGATCGCGTACTTGCTGCCGTGGCAGTCGCAGTTGATGGTGCCGTCCGCGACCGTCGCGACCGGGCAGCCCAGGTGGGTGCAGATCGAGCTGAATGCCTTGAAACTGCCCTTGGCCGGCTGCGTGACGACCACCTGGTTCGGCGCGAAGATCACCCCGCCGCCGACCGGGATGTCCTCGGTCTTGCCGAGGATGGCGTTGGCCGGTGCCGGGGCCGGCGTGCTCTTGGATTGGCCGTACTTGGCGCAGCCGGTCACGGTCGCCAGTCCGGCGGCGACGAGCAAGGTACGGCGACTGGTCTCGGACACAGGTGGTCCCTTCAACGGATGACGCCGAACGTGGTGAAGAACCACAGCGACGAGGTCAGCCACAGCCCGACCAGGGCGGTGAACACGGCACCGCCGGCCACGGGCAGCAGCCACGACGGCGAGTCCTTGCGACTGAGCGTGAGCATCTTCGCCACGAACGCGCCGTAGAAGAAGCAGCCGAGCAGTGAATGGATCAGTACGCGCGGTTCGCCGTACTGGAATCCCAATGCGTACAGGCAATGCGCGACCACGGGCAAGGTGACCGCGACCGCGGCACGGCCTGACCAGCGGTGGAGCGGGCCGACCCAGGCGCGCCCGGCCAGACCCTTGAAGTGTCCGAAGAGGGCCATCGCGGAGACCACCTGCACCACGCCGAGCAGCAGGGCGAGGGTCGCCATCCAGGCCTTGACGGACTGGAAGCTCGAGAAGCCCGCGACGTTGATCGCGACGCCGGTGGGGTCGTGGACCCGGCCGTAGACGCCGAGTGCGACCGCGGCCGCGGCCCCGACCCCGAGTGGGATCCCGACCCTCGTGACCTGGTGAACCGGTGTCGTCGTCACATCCGCTCCTCAGAACGTCTCGTCACCGGTGATCGACTGCGCCGTCACCTGCACGCCGTCGACGCTCGCAACCCGGCTCCCCGGATCGAGCCGCGGCGCCGGCGCCGGCGTCCCGTCGTTGTCGACGCCGACCTGACTGCCGTCCGGCAGCACGATCCACCCGATGGTCCTGCCGCTGCTCGCCGACCGATACAGCCCGGCCGGCGGACCAGCCGCGCTGATCGCGAAGTGCAGCGTGCGGCCACGCAACGTGAACGTGCCGATCGCCGACTTCGCGGAAGCCCGGCCGACGAGCCGTTCGCCGGTACGAGAGCGCAGTGCGAGCTGACCTGTGGTGAACGTGCCGGTCAGCCAGGCCTCCAGCCGGCGCCCGTCGCAGACGTAGGCGACGGCTCGGTCGTCCTTGACCGCAATGGCGACACTCGCCTCACGCTCCGTCGTCCTGCCGGCGTAGACGGTTGTCCGTTGCGCCGACGGTGTAACGGTCTTCTGCGGCACCGCAGTTCGGGTTGGCGGTGTAGCCGAGGGTTCCGTGGTTGGCGGCGTACTCGTCACCGGCGCGGTCGCGGCCGCGGTGCCGGCCGGGCTGCCGGTCTGGGTGCTGTTCACGACGAGCAGGGCGACGAGACCCACGGCGGTCGCCGCAAGTGTCACCAACGGACTGCGTTGCCCCATCTCGTTCCCCCCGGAGCGCGTTGATCCGAGGATCCCGCCCGGCGCTCACCCGGTCAACGGCTGAGCGCTCAGAGCACCTTCAGGCCATACATCTCACCCAGTGGGTCGGCGATCAGCTCGATCCTGGCGCCGTCGGGGTCGCGGAAGTAGATCGACGTACCGCTCTCCTCCAGGTATTCGACGCCGGCCTCGTCCAGGTTGTGCTTCAGCCGCTCCCACTGCGCCGGCTCCACCGAGATCGCCAGGTGATGCAGTCCGCCCAGCACCTCGGCGTACGGACCGAGATCGAGTCCGGGGAAGTCGAAGAACGCGAGCAGGTTCCCGTTCCCGATGTCGAAGAAGAAGTGGCTGGACCCCTCGTAGTCGCGGTTCCCGACGATCTCCGTCAGCGGGAACCCGAGCACCTCCTGGTAGAACTTGACCGTGCGCTCGACGTCCGCACTCAGCAGCGCGGTGTGATGCAGCCCGCGCGCGGAACTCTTCCCGCCCGGTGTCAGGTACGTCGTCCTGATCCGGTCGCGCTCGGCCTCGATCGCGGGCAGGTCGATATCGGTCATGCGATCCCCTCAGATCCGGAAGAACAGGTTCAGGTAACGGTCGGCGACCGCGCGGTCGCCACGGATCGTGCCGGCGTTGCTCCGGCCGAACGCGGTCAGCACGAAGCTGCCCGGGTCGAATTCGAGGACCGTCGGCAGCCCGGTCGCGTCCCCCGGCTCGTAGTCCATACCATCCGGGCCAACCCGCACCAGAGTGTCGCCGGCGTTCGGGCCGCTGGTGATCCGGATGCCGAGCTCGCACGAATCCTTGGCGCCGGTCGTGTACTTCCACAGCACGAACATGAACGGAACCAGCAGATCCGCCGCCTCGCCCGAGAGCCCGTGGGCCCGGCCGGTCCCCTGCCGGATGTCCCAGGAGTGGACGCCGTAGTCCATCAGCTGGAACGCCGGGAAGAAGAACGCCGGCAGCGGACCCATGTAGAAGTGCGGGACGTTGAACCCGGTCCACTCCTCCGGGCCGAGCGCGTCGAAGATCTCCATCATCTTGTCGAAGTCCGAACGCAGCCGCTCGACCAACTCGGTCCGCGGCACCGACCGCAGCGCCAGCGCCTGTGTGTCCACCCGCGCAGCCATCCCCGGCAACCCGTACGCCTCCGGCAGCTCCTGGTCGGCTCGAGCCGCGTCGAAGGCGACGAAGTACGCCTCCGTCGTGTCAGTGATGTGCGCCACCACGTCCCGTACCTGCCAGTGCCCGGCCCCGGTCGGCGCCTCCCAGACGTCGTCGGAGTCCACCATCTCGAAGAACTGTCCGGCCTCCCGCCGCACCACCCCGAGCATCGTCTCCTTGCCCTCGAAGGACATGCCGTTCCACCCGCTCATGCCCCCTCACCTCCCACCACGAGCCGCTCCTTGAATTTCAAACTACGCTCTCCCCACCCCCTCGTCACCACCCCGCCCGCCCGATGTGAATTCCACCCCTGGAGTTTGCTACTGTTCTCCGGTCAGCACCGCTGAGGCGGTGCGACCACTCGTCCGGGTGGCGGAATAGGCAGACGCGCTAGCTTGAGGTGCTAGTGCCCTTCGCGGGGCGTGGGGGTTCAAGTCCCCCCTCGGACACCGACACTATCCACACGCGGGGCAGGCGTGATCGAGACTTCAGCCGCTCGCGTCCGATGGTCGCAATCGACCATCAGTCGAAGGGCGTCGTACAACTCAGCGAGCTCCCGCGGATTCGCCCGATCCAGCGCCCGTGCGATGTCACCTAGCTGGTCAACCATCGCTCGAATCTCATTCGACGTCAGCCGCTCCGGGTACTCGATCGTCGCCAGGCCCACCTCGGCCGATCGCTTCTCAGCAACCGCGGCGTTGTACTGCGTGGTCAGCTCGGCAGGATCCCAGCCGGCCTCCAACGCGTGCCGAAGCCGCGACATCGTCGCCTCGGCCGCGATCCTCCTCTTGAAGTCCGACTCCGCGCGGTCTGCCGGTCCGTCATCCTCGACGGCAGCCGCGAGCTCCTCGACCGTGGCGTCCAGATACTCGGGACTGAAGAGCTTCGCAATCCAATCGTTGACCTTCGTGCTGAGCTGATCCATCCGCAGATACACCGTCGGCGGATGCTCCAAGGAAGCGCTCGATCCAGGGGCCAGGGTGCGCGCCGCGCACCGCCAGAACTCAGTGTTCCGGCGCATGGCCCCTTCCATCTTTCTCGTGCAGATCCTGCACCGAACCCGGCCTCTGAACAGACATGTGTGTGGTGTCTGAACGCGAATCCGCTCGCGAGATGTCTGGTCGCGCAGGCCAGCCCCCCGGCGAGCGCGTATCTCGAGCTGGACTCGCGTGAAGTCCTCGACCGACACAATCGCGGAGTGCGCGGGCTCTCGCGAGCGGACGATCTTTGAGGTCGGCGACTTCCGGAACCTCACCACGTGGCCGGCGGCCACGTCTTCAGGATCGAGCAGCTCCTCGACCTTCTGCCATCGGCCATAGACCGCGAGCCGGTGTAGCGCGGGTTGTCCAGGATCGCCTTGACCGTCGAAGACTGCCAACCATCTCCACGCCGGTGCCTGTTCTGCTGCGGAGAGTGCGCTGACGGGCAGGCGATACCTTCGGCATTGAGTGTCTCAGCGATCGCCCTGAACCCGAGTCCACCCAGGTACATGGCAAAGATCCGCTCCACGATCGGTGCAGCGAGCTCGTCGATCGCGAGCACACGAAGCCGATAGCCCTCCTGCGCCTTCCGCGGGCCCGTGATCGTCATCGCCATGTCGTGAACCGTGTTCTCCGGATCGAAGCGGCCACCGAGGCTAGGTATCCAGAGGGACACGCCGTACCGATCGAACTTCGGCCACGTCAGACTGAACTGATTGCTGAACCAGCACCGCGTGGCCTCCCCCACCACCAGCCCATCCCACCCACGACCAGGATCCTTCAACACCTTCAACAGACGGCTAGCCTCTTCACGCCGCTCCCGCGGCAACGATCGCGACTGCCCGATATCGAAGAAGTCTTCGACGATCACACCGCCCAGCGGCTCCACAAACCGCGCAGCCTCCCCCACCTGCCACGCCTTCGACGTCCTCGGATCCTGGTTGTCCTCCGTCGAACACCGCCCGTAGAACGCCAGCCGCCCGATCCCCTCCCCCGCCACAGGCTTCTCAGCGAGCGCCTCCATCCCCAGCAGGTCATCGAGTGTGGCCCAATCATCCATCGGCTCTCCGCTCAAGACGCGTTCTCCTCGGCTCGGGAAGCGCCCTCGGCCGCACGCTCCTCCCGCGCCAGTCGTACAACAATCCGGCAGAGGACACGAGCGGCCTGTGGATAAAGCACCGGCACTCCGTCGGCGACCACCCTTGTCCACAGCTCCGAGTCATGACTCGGAGCTGTGGACTCGCTAGCGGATCGCCCAACCGTCATATCCGCTCAACGCCCCTACGCCGTCAGGCTGCCCAAACGCTCGCGACGTTGATCAGGAAACCCGCATAACGTGGCAAGCGCGAGACGGCCCGGCGTCGGCCTGCGAGATGGCCGTTGCCGCGCGGCGGATAGCAGTCGCATCTTGGAAGGCATGGACGTAAGTGCCGTAGCGCTCGAGCTGTATGGGCTGACACCCGAGGAGTTCACCGCTGCGCGCAACAGCGTCGCCAAGACGGCGAAAGCAACCGGTGACGTCCGAACCAGCGCCGCGGTGATGGCCCTCCGGAAACCGACACTCGCCGCCTGGCTAGCCAACATCCTGGTCCGAGCCGATCCCGACGGCATCAACAACCTCACCGAACTCGGCGAGGAGCTACGCCAAGCCCACCTCACAGCCGACGGCGCCCGCCTGCGCCGGCTGACCCCACGCCGCCACCACCTGGTCGCACAACTCGTCAGAACAGCACGAGCGCACGCTCAGGGGCTAGGACACCCAGCAAGCGAACAGATTGCTCAGAAGCTCGCCGAAACCCTCGACGCAGCCCTGATCGACCCGGCGCCGCCCAGCTCCTCCGTACCGGCCAACTGACCAGCGCCCTGCGCCACGTCGGCTTCGGCGTCGTCGACGAAACTGGCGAACCAGCCCAGCTCGCCCCCTCAAACTCAGAGTTGTACGCAGCACCCGCCCAAAGCCACCGGCGAAACGACCCGCCCGCCGGCCGCGAGCCGCGAGTACGGCCGACGGCGCACCGAAAAGGCACCGCGCCGAACTCGAGTCTCGCGCCAAAGAGGCGAACACTGACTACGCCCAGGCCGAAGCTCAACGGGTCGAAGCCGAGGCAGAACTCGACGCACACGAGCACCTCAAGGCGGACCTGAAAGCCACCATCGAGCGCCTCACCGAAGAACTCGAGCACGCCCGCCACCAGCTCCGCGAAGCCGAACGCCGCACGAAGCGCCTCCGGCACGAACGCGACCGCACAGCCCGCAATGCGGCCGCCGCCCAACGCCGCCGCGACGCGAACCAGCAGCGCCTCACAAGCCTCGAGGGCTGACGCAGCTACCGCACGGCTGCGCGAGAGGGAGTTGGCGGGTCTTCCTATGGGCAGGATCGGGTGATCGCCTGAGATGCGTCGCGGTCGGCCGCGGTGATCGGCAGTGTGTATTTGCGGCGACCTGGAGGTAGCGCAGGACGTAGGTGCACCGGTAGCTGCGGTTGATCGGCAGCCACTCGCCGGGCCCGTCGTCGTTCTTGCAGGCGTGCGCCGGTCCGTCGACAGCCAGCAGGTTCGCGGCCTCGTAGGTAGCGAAGTCGACGCGTCGCTGCAGCGGCCATTGGGCCGGCCCATGTCCCAGGCCCGGGCCAGCGGGTACAGGTGGTCGATCTGCACCTTGGTTGCGGCGACCTTGCGGAACTCGATCCGGCGACCGGTGTAAGGGTCAGTGAGAAGGGTGCCGGCGATGACGACGCATCGGGACCGACCGCGGTAGTACACCGCGGTCAGTTGGGCCGCGAGTACGTCGTTGCGGGTGTCGCAGCCGTTGTGGCCACCACGGCCTGAGTGGTCGTCGGCCCAGGCCTGCCCGGACTGGTCTCGCTTTACCCAGGCACGTCGGGCCGGGTGGCGATGCCGCGGGCTTCGCGGAGTTCGGCAGAGATCAGCTTGGCCGAGCCGGTCGCTGGCTGGGCCGGGGCGGGGCTCCGGGGTGGGTGTATCGACCCGGCCGGGTCGGCGCCAGCCACTGGATAGGCGCACCCGTTAGCCGCGAGGTCGAACGCCCGCAACAACAGGTGTCACCGCTGTCATACCTGCTTAGGGCAATCCGACTAGTGCCAGCGCCATCTGACGGCGAGGCTCCGACCTGGTGGCGAGCCTCACCGACAAGGCAGCCTGGGATCGCCTCCAGGTCCACGTACAGCTCGGCGACGATGCGCCGCTCGAGACCGTCGAGTACTTGCAGGGCAGGCTCGACGGGTCATCGGCCCCGACACCATCAACCAGCGGCTCGGGGCAGCGCTGGATAGCCGACTGCTGCTAAGGATCTGGCCGCTCGCGGGCTCGTCCTGGCGGCTCCGACTCGCACCTTGTCGTATCCCGATCTTGTGGATCAAGCTGGTTCCACGTCCGAGGATCGGAGCAGACCATGGCCGCGCTGCATGCTGACCTGACGTACACCTACCGCCGGCACAAGGCGGTGGTGCCCGCTCAGACGGGACCGACGGAAGTACTCGCGCAGATCGAGCGCCTTCTGATCGCGGCGTCAACCGCATACCGCGAACGGCGGTACGCCGAGGCGATCGACGCCTACATGGCGGTCCGGCGGCTGATCTGGTCCCAGCTCGCGCCGCTGGTGACATTCGACGAGGTCATTATCGCGAAGATCGACCTGATCCCCGCGCTGCTGTCCTATAGCGCCGAGTTCCTCAACCTCCTGACCATTGAGGAGCCCACCGCGGGCGCGCGGCCGCGCGAGGAGCCGGTCGTCGACCCGGACAGCCCCCTCGGTCTCTTCAGCGGGAAGGTCACGCGTGCGGGAAGCCTGGCCGCCGCCGACCTCGAGCTCGCGCATCAACTACAGGCCCGGGGCAACGCGCAATCGGCCGAGTTCTTCCGGTCGCGCGCGCTCGCGCGCGACCCCGAGTTCGTGGCCCTGCTCGAGCACGCGGAGCCGCCGGTGCCCGCAGCCCCGCAGCGCGAGCGCGCCGAGGGCAACGTCGGTCACGCGATCGTGCCGGCCCACGACCGCGCGGCTGCAGCGGCGGCGCCCCAGGACATCGTGACCGAGACCTCGACAATCGGCATCCCCGTCCAGCTCACCGCCGCCGATCGCTCTTACGCCGTGCGTGTCGGAGATACCGTGGAGCGGGTCAGCTGGAAGGTGGGCGACGCGCCAGCCTCCCACGACATCCTCAAGGCCGTGTACGAGGGGCGCAAGGAGATCGAAGGGTTCTCTGACTCGCTGCTCCACCCGCGCGGGCCGGCCGACGTCGCGATCAGCCTCACGCACGCCTTCTACTACGAGACGCCGCTCGGTCTTGCCGAGGCCTACCACGCGATGGGCGACTACGGACAGGCCGAGGCCTGGTACGTCACCGCCGCGGGCTACCAGTACGTGAACCCGAAGGCGGAGGCGCCCTACGTCTGGGCGCGGCTGGCCACGTGTCACCTGGACCACGGCAACACGCTGTTTCGGGCGGACAATGCCGCCGCCGCGCTTCCGATCTACGAGAAGGTGCTGACCGTCGACGGAGCCGCGCCCGCGGGAGCGGCCTTGTACACGCTCCCGGGCCTGGCGCCGGCCAGCGTGCAGGCGGCGCAAGTGATCGCCAACCTGGCCACTCCGGAGCACATCGACCGGGCGGCCGTAAGCCCAGCGATCTCGGTCGTGATCTTCGAGGTCCACGCGCAGCTCGCCAAGATCGCCGGCGGTCTCGACTTCTGGGGCCACTCGGCGACCAACGTGCCGATCTGGACCTTCGAATACCTGCAGCAGGTCGCCACGACGTTCTGCCAGCTCGCGATCGGCGCCGAGCGCGACGCCATCTCGTTCTGGGAGAAGGCCGACTCCGGCAGCCTCACCCGCATGCAGCTCACGCAGAGCGTGCAGGTCTCGACGGCCGAGCTCGCCGCCGCGAACCGGCAGACGGACGCCGCGCTTGCCGAGCTCGACGTCTACCGAACAGCCGAGAACGTGGCCCGTCTCCGCGCCGCGAACGCCCGCGCGAACTATGCCGACTACACGGAACGCTCATGGTTCTGGACACTGCACCAGGCGCTGTCCAGCCAGCTCTCCGGCGGCGAGAACCGCACCCCGGACGAGCTCAACCAGCTGGCCGACCGCATCATGAGCCAGGCCTACACGGAGGCCAGGAGTGCCACTCAGCTCGCGGTCGCCGAGGGCCTCGCGGCGGCCCGCCTCCAGCGCGACTACGAGATCCACGCGATGGACCGGCACGCGCAGGAGCTCGACGCCGCAGCCGACCAGGCCGCGTATGAGCGCGTGGCCAGCCAGGCGCGTCTGGACGCCACGCGAGCCGGCGCCAACGCGGCCGGCGTACGCGTCGACGCGGCGGAGGAGCTGCTCGAGGCGTTCGACGAGCAGCGCTTCACGCCGGACGTGTGGCACGCGATGGGCGAGCGGATGAACAGCCTCGCCCGGCGTTACCTCATGATGGCGCTCGACATCGCGAAGCGGATGCAGCGTGCGTACAACTTCGAGAACGACGTCGAGGTCTCGATCGTCCGGCCGGACTACCAGGCGCAGACCGTGAGCGGGCTGCTCGCCGCCGATTCGCTGCTCGCCGATATCCAGGCCTTCACGTACCAGCTGATCACCTCGACGGACTCGGCGCCGCAGCCGATCAGGCAGACCGTCTCGCTCGCCGCGCGCTACCCGTTCCTGTTCGAGACCCAGTTCCGGCGTACCGGGCGGATGGAGTTTCAGACCGGTTTCGACGACTTCGATGCGAAGTACCCAGGCACCTACGCGGGCCGAATCGTGACCGTGGAGGTCGAGGTGGACGGGATCGTTCCCGCACGCGGCCTGAGCGGCACGCTCACCAACAGCGGTGTCTCGCACTACCGTGTGCCCGCCCGGCGCTCGCCAGCCGGCGCCAGCGGCGTAAAGCACCGGCTGCAGCCGATGGAGTCGCTGGTCCTGAGCGACTACGACCAGCGCCAGGACGCGATCGTCGTGGCGTCCGACCGGCGCCTGCGCGCGGTGTTCGAGGGCGCGGGGCTAGCCTCCACGTGGACGCTGTCGCTCCCGCCGGAGGCGAACGAGCTCGACTACGCCTCGATCGTCGACGTTCGGCTCACGTTCACCTACCAGGCACGGTTCGACCCCGACCTGCGCGACCGTGTCGTCGCGGAGCTCCAGGCAGCGCCGGCGGTCAACGAGCGGCAACGGCCGTTCCCGCTGCGATGGCTGTTCCCCGACGCGTTCTTCTCGTTCTACACGGGCGGCACCCTCGCCGTCACGCTTGGCGGCAGTGACTTCGCGGCGACGGAACGGGACCCGCGACTACTCGGCGTCGGCCTGACGGTGGTGACGACACCGCTCGCGGCTGTCGACGGGCTCGCGCTGCGCGTGACCTTGCCAGGCGCGACCGCCGCGGTCCACGTCACGTGCGACGAGGACGGCGCCGTCGAGGCCGACGCGTTCGCGGCGGCACTCACAACTGCGGGGCAGCAAAACGTCCTCGGGCAATCGGCCCATGGTGCCTACACGATCGAGGTGCGGACCGCCGACAACCCCGGCCTGGATCTCGAGGCGATCGACAACATCGCGCTGATCCTCGGCTACTCGTACACGCGGCGCGGCTGACGCGAGGCACACGATGCCCACCGAGATCGGCTTCGCGAGCCAGACTCCGTCCCTGCCGAAGGGCGGCGGCACCGGCGGCCTCGGCGAGACGTTCACCCCCGACCTCTCGACCGGCACGGGCACGCTCGTCGTGCCGCTCGACCTACCCAACGGCCCCAACGACATCGCACCGCATCTGTCGTTGCACTACGACACCGGTGGGCCGAACGGACCGTTCGGCCTCGGCTGGAGCATCCCGCTGCCCCGCATCAGCCGCTCGACCACCGGCGGGCTGCCGCGCTACGACGACTCGGACACGCTCGTGCTCGAAGGCTCCGGCCCGCTCGTGCGCACGGCGGGAGGGCTCCGGCCCGAGGTCGAGTCCGGCGAGTGGCGGATCGCTCCGGCCACCGGGCCTGCGGGCGACGGGCTCGGCTTCCTGGCGACCGACCGAACCGGCAGGCGCTTCCACCTCGGCACGACCGCCGCGTCACGCATCCCGGGGCTCGCTGGAGTGCCGCTGACGTGGCTGGTCGACCGCATCGAGGACAACCTCGGCGAGGCGGCGACGTTCACCTGGGAGGCCGACGAGGCGCAACGGTACCTCGCCACCGTCGCGTACGGACCATTCGAGGTGCGGCTCGACTACGAGCCTCGGCCCGATGCGCTGCGCTGGTCGCGCGCCGGATTCGTGCTGGTCACCGACCGGCGATGCCGCGGCGTCGAACTGCACCTCTCGTCGCCGCCGGCGGGCGAGCCCTCGCTGGTTCGACGCTGGACGCTTGGCTACTCCGCGTCCGTCCCGAGCGAGGCTTCACTGCTGACGACGGTCACGCTGACCGGGGTCGCGAGCGATGGCACGACGCTCGACGCGCCGCCCCTGCGGCTCGAATACACGGCTGCGGCGGCGCCGGCGCTCCGTGCGCTGCCGCCCGAGGACGAGGGCGCCGGGGCG